>JAHFRG010000005.1:29540-41296 GCA_023258935.1 Betaproteobacteria bacterium | reverse complement strand
GAGTAACGCGGGAGGCGCCGGCGCCGGAAATGACGTGCACACGCTCACCGGGTTTGAATTCTTCATCCGCCTTCTGAGTAATCGCGACGGTATTGCCGCTGTCAAGCTTGACGATGATTTCCAGGCCTGGTTCGCGCGTTATCACTTCTTCGGCCGCGGAACCCACAAACCCGCCCGCCACCCCGGCGAGTATCCCCGCCACTATGCTGCCTTTGTCGTGGCCGATCGAACTGCCGGCGACACCGCCGACTGCAGCGCCCGCCGTCGCGCCGATCGGGGTCTTGGTACCTTCAATCGTCACCGTTCGCACGCTTTCCACCGTGCCGTTTTTAACAGTACTTTCTTTACGCGCCTGGCCGCGGGTATAAGCGCTGCTGGACTTGCTTGACGCGCAGCCGTCGAGAATTAAACTCGCCGCAAGCAAGGCTATCAACAATGATGAGATTTTCATCGTAACCTCTTAAATCTACCAGATACGAGTTCCAAAATGTTGCTGATACCGCACACCGATTTCGGCGCGGCTTATTTCGTGGTTCTGGCCCCCGCGGTGCACGATCTTTATGGCGCCCATGAGCGAGGCAAGCCGCCCGGCTGTCCCCCAGTCCATTCCCTGCGAGATACCGTACAACAAGCCGGCACGGTAAGCATCACCGCATCCGGTTGGGTCCACCACGACTTCCGCTTTAACGCATGGGATGTCTATGCGTTTACCGCCTGCATGGATTAAAGAGCCGCGCGCACCTAATGTGACAACTAAGGCTTTCACAAGTTTTGCGAGTTTCTCAATTTTATTGCCGGTCTTCTCCTGCAAAAGCTGTGCTTCATAATCGTTCAGCGTGACAAAATCCGCCTGCTGCACGAAATTCAGCAATTCCTCGCCGTTAAACATCGGCAGACCCTGACCAGGATCGAAAACAAAAGGAATGCCTTGCTCATGAAATTCTCTGGCGTGTTGCAGCATGCCTTCGCGTCCATCGGGCGAAATGATGCCAAGTTTCACGTCATCGGCATCTTTGATATGGTTGTAATGCGAATAATTCATCGCTCCTGGGTGAAACGCGGTGATTTGATTGTCATCCAGATCGGTAGTAATAAATGCCTGAGCAGTAAAAGTGTCCGGTATTTGCTGTATATGCTCCTGGGTAAGGTTTAATTTATTCAGCCGGTAAGCATAAGGTTGGTAATCCTCTCCGACAGTTGCCATGATCAGCGGGTCGCCGCCGAGCTGACGCAGGGTATACGCGATATTGCCGGCGCAACCGCCGAACTCGCGGCGCATGTCTGGCACCAGGAACGCCACATTTAGGATATGAATCTGCTCTGGCAAAATGTGATTCTTGAAGTAATCCTTGAACACCATGATGGTGTCGTAGGCAATCGATCCGCAAATCAGCGTGCGCACGCTTACCTCACAGCTTCTTGAAAACAACCGGGCAAATTCTAGGCAAACATTACCAGAGCCCAGATCAAGGGGACGTTTATCAGGCTCAAAAACACCGCAGCACTGCCAAAGTCCTTGGCACGTTTGGCCAAGGGATGATGCTCCGGTGAAATCCGGTCCACCACTGCTTCAATCGCCGAATTGATGAGCTCGACGATCAGCACCAATAACACGCTTCCCAACATAAGCGCCTTCCCGGTACCGTTTACGGGAAGCAGCAACGCTGTCGGTATCAAAATTACAGCAAGCAGGACTTCCTGGCGAAATGCGGTTTCGTGCCTGAATGCGGCAGAAATCCCTTCCATCGAGTAAAGGAATGCGTTCCAGATGCGCGCTACGCCGGTTTTGCTTTTGCGCGTGTTGTCCTGGCTTTCCATTTCGCTTCGTCTAGTGCTTCACCGGCAGCCGGCTTAACGTACCCATTTTTAATATCCTGAGATACTGAGTCCTTATTTAAGCGCAGCCAGTGCTGCATTGTAATTGGGCTCGTTCTTGATTTCCGGCACCAGCTCGGTGTACAGCACCTTGTCGTTGGCATCCAGCACCACCACCGCGCGCGCGGTGACTCCAGCCAGTGGGGAATCGGTAATAGTCACGCCGTAATTTTTCATGAATTCCGCGCCGCGCATTGTAGAAAGCGTAATCACGTTATTCAAACCCTCGGCGCCGCAAAACCGCGACTGCGCGAATGGCAAGTCGGCGGATATCACGAGAACTACCGTGTTATTAAGCTTGCTTGCCTCTTCATTGAAACGGCGGGTGGATTTGGCGCAAGTAGGCGTGTCCAGGCTCGGCACGATGTTGAGCACTTTGCGTTTACCGGCGAAATCTTTGAGGCTCACGTCCTTGAGTTCTTTATTGACCAGCCTGAAATCCGGGGCTTTCTGGCCAATTTTTGGGAAGGTACCGGCTATGTTGATCGGATTTCCGGCAAGAGTGACTTGCGCCATGATAAATGCTCCTAAGATATTCAAATAAGGTTTAAGGAACCTCTGATTAAGTCCTTCGCAGATTGCGTTGCTGGCAAAATGCGGATGGATGCGAGGCGCGCGACGAAGGTCGTAGTTGAGCCTACGAAGCCGAGGAGCGCAACGAAGCAGACGCCGCATTTTGCCGCAACCCGGAGGGACAGGCCTTTCCGGGCGGCCTGCTTTGTCGCTTGGCTTGCCAAGGGTGGTGGCCATTGGCTGCGCCTCGCTCGCGCATCCCATCCCGGAAAGCCGCCGTCGCAACCGCGTGGGACTTAATCAGAGGTTCCCTTAGTATGCCTTGCACTTTATGTGCACGCAACCAATTCGCGGCAACGAATTAAGCATTCCCGCTTTCCGCCAGTTTTTGGTATTGGTCCGCATTGAGAAGAGTTTTGTAATCTTCCGGCTTGGCAGGTTTGATTTTGAACATCCACGCTCCATAGGCATCCTGATTGATTTTTTCCGGTGTGTTCTCGAGTTCATGGTTAACTGCAATCACCTCCCCGGACATGGGAGCATGCACGTCTGCAGCTGTTTTAACCGACTCCACAACCGCACATGCTTCGCCCGCGGCGAGCTTGCGCCCCATTACTGGGTTTTCCACGAACACCAGATCACCCAGCAGATCCTGTGCATGGTGAGTAATTCCCACGGTTACTGTGCCATCGCTCTCCTGCCTTGCCCATTCGTGAGACTGTGTGTATTTCAGTTCGGTGGGGGTGTCCATGTACTTTCCCGAATCAACTACTGGGCGACTCAGGGTAGAACAGAAACAGGCGGTATCCCGCTGGCTTGAGATCATCGCTATCTATATACAGCTTGGTAGTAAATTCGCTGTTGGCCTGCATGCCGTTGTTGGGATTTGCGTTGCTTGCAAGATACTCTGCAGCAGTGAACACACGCCGCGCAACCATGTGGTCTTGGGTATCAGTGAAAGTGAGTTCCAGCATGGGATAAGCTTGAGTAAATGGCGCGCGGTTGCGCAATATGGCAGTGAGCACGATGAGACCCGGCCGATTGGGATCGGCCTGCAAATCGGAAGATTCAATGCTCAACAACTCGGAAAACTGCGGCAAACCCAAAGTACATTGCAAAAACTCGCAATAACTCCGCAAGTAGGGTTTTAAATCGGGATAATATGCGGCAATCTGGGAACGGAAATTATAAGCTGCTTGTGCCGTGAGCAGCGCCATCATCAGCAGCGCTGCGGCAAACCAGGCCCAGGTGTGGCGATTTCGACGTGCTGCTTTTTCAGCGGCCATATCGGTAAAACTGAGCGGCTTTGCCGACTCGGCCCACTTTGAGCTTACTTTCGTGCGCAAGTCCGGCACCGTACCCGTTGCGTCGCCCTCATTCGCCGGGAAAGCTGACGTCGTTTCTGCCTGCGGCTCATCCAAAGTTGCCAGCGCGTCAAAAGCGTTAAAAATCTCAGAGCACTGACCGCAGCGCACGCGCCCCCGGCTTGCCCGTAATTCCTCGTGCCTTATGCGGAAAGTGGTATGACAGCTCGGGCATGAAGTCACCATGCTCATGGCGATGACCTCTTCATTCCGCATAAACGAACCCAGCCCTGCTCTTCGCACGTTTCATACAAATCAAACCAGTCGCGGTAAGCTTGACCTACATCACGCGCCTGATCGGCGAGAATTCCGGATAATACCAATACTCCCCCGCCGCGCGTAGCATCTGCTAGCAACGGAGCAAGCACCTTCAATGGATTCGCGAGGATATTGGCGAGCACTACATCAGCTTGGAATTGCGGGGCGTCTTGCGGCGCATAAAACGCCGCCGGCACGCGATTTTGTTCGGCATTTGCTTGGCTTACAAGCACCGCTTGTGGATCGCTGTCCACTCCGAAAGCGCAACCTGCGCCAAGTTTTAGCGCTGCAATGGCAAGTATGCCCGATCCGCAACCATAATCGAGCACCGCTTCTCCGCCCTTTATATGTTCATCCAGCCAACGTAAGCACAATCGCGTCGTCGTATGACTGCCGGTGCCAAACGCGAGTCCCGGATCAAGAGCGATATTTATGGCGCCGGGATCAGGAGGTGTGTGCCAGCTCGGCACGATCCAAAGGCGCGACGATATCTGTATCGGAGCAAATTGCGTTTGAGCAAGACTCACCCAATCCTGTTCCGGCACATTGGTCACTGTGAAGTGCGCAGCAGGTAAACGCAAGGCACTAGATGCGGTTTTCAAGATGCGAGCAATATCCGCATCAGCGGGAAACAATCCGCTCACGCGGCTTGCCCGCCATGCTTTGGTCATCAGTCCGCCGGTTGCATCGAAAATAGCCTGCTCGTCATCTGTGCCAACTCGGGCATCGGCGATGTCTACCGAAAGCGCGCCCAATTGCAGTAGCGTGTTGCTCAGCATTTCAGCATGCTGTGCGTCCGCTTCAAGGGTAAGTGACAGCCAATTCATGATTTCACGAGCAAAGCTAAGGAATGCGGCATCGGAATCAAAGACGCAGTTTCAGTGGTTCTTTGTTATAGCCGATGAGTTTCTGTTCGAGATAATGAATGCTGGTTACCCCTCGCAGGAAAGCGGCGTCGTGCATGAGTTCCTGGTGCAGGGGAATATTGGTCTTGATGCCTTCCACCACCATTTCCGATAGCGCAATGCGCATGCGCGCTATCGCCTGCTGTCGGGTATCGCCATAGGCAATCACTTTACCGATCAGCGAATCGTAATACGGCGGCACGAAATAGTTGTGGTAGACGTGTGAATCAACGCGAATACCGGGGCCGCCTGGAGAATGGTAGGAAGTAATGCGGCCGGGCGAGGGTGTGAACGTGTACGGATCTTCAGCATTGATGCGGCACTCAATGGCGTGCCCACGAATTACCACGTCTTTCTGCCTGATGCGCAGTCTTATTCCGGCGGCGATACGGATTTGTTCCTGCACGATGTCTATGCCCGTAACCATTTCCGTGATGGTATGTTCGACCTGAAGCCGGGTATTCATCTCAATAAAATAAAACTGTCCGCCATCGAACAGAAATTCAAATGTCCCTGCGCCGCGGTAGCCGATTTTGCGGCATGCTTCGGCGCATCGCTCACCGATTTTATCGCGCAGGCGCGAGCTCAAATTAGGTGCGGGGGCCTCCTCAATGATTTTCTGATACCTTCGCTGCATGGAGCAATCACGGTCGCCCATGTAAATCGCGTTGCGGTGCTCGTCGGCTAGTACCTGGATTTCGATATGGCGCGGGTTTTCCAGGTACTTTTCCATGTACACACTGGGGTTGCCGAATGCACCTTGCGCCTCGGTGCGAGTCATGGTCACGGCGTTGAGCAAGGCGGCATCCGTATGCACAACACGCATGCCGCGCCCGCCACCGCCTGCCGCCGCTTTAATGATTACCGGATAACCGATGCTTTGAGCAATTTTCCTGATTTGTTCCGGAGCTTCAGGCAAGCCGCCTTCCGAGCCCGGCACACACGGCACCCCGGCTTTTTTCATCGCTGCCTTGGCGTTTACTTTGTCTCCCATGAGGCGAATGGTTTCAGGGCGCGGACCGATGAACACGAAACCGCTTTTTTCGACACGCTCAGCGAAATCCGAGTTTTCCGAAAGAAAACCATAGCCCGGATGAATCGCTTCGGCGTCGGTCACTTCGGCGGCGCTGATTATGGCGGGAATATTGAGATAACTTTGCTCGGAAGGCGCGGGCCCGATGCATACCGATTCATCCGCAAGCTTAACGTACTTAGCTTCGGCATCCGCCTCTGAATGCACGGCAACGGTCTTGATGCCCATTTCGCGGCAGGCGCGCTGAATGCGCAAAGCGATCTCCCCGCGATTGGCGATTAATACTTTTTCAAACATGCAAAAAACCGTGAGGGGTAAAAAGTGAAGTGTGATGTGTAAAAACAAAAAAAAGCACGGAATAAGACTGAGACCGCTGAGCAATTAACTCTTCACTTTTCACCTCTTACTCCTTAGCCAATGACAAACAATGGTTCGCCATACTCAACAGGTTGACCATTTTCTGCGAGAATTTCCTTGATTACCCCGCTGCAATCGCACTCGATTTCATTGAGCAGCTTCATTGCCTCGATGATGCACAAGGTATCGCCCTGGTTCACACTCTGCCCTACTTCCACAAACGGCTTGGCCCCAGGTGAGGCGGAGCGGTAAAAAGTGCCCACCATCGGCGCTTTCACTACATGTCCTTCAGGTTCTGCAGGCGCCATGGCTTCGGCAGCGGGAATGGATGGGGTTGTTTCAACCGCAGTTGCCGTGGTGATTGTCTGAGGAGTTGCGGCCTGGGGGGAGGTAGTGACGGTGGCTTGAGTGGTTTGATTTACCCTGCAGATGCGGACTTTTTCTTCGCCTTCAGTGATCTCCAGTTCGGCGATTCCCGATTCTTCCACCAGGTCTATGAGTTTCTTCAGTTTTCTCAAATCCATAGTGAACCTCTGGCAAGTTATCCTGAAATCGATTGCCTCGGCTAGGTTGATTTAAAGCCGAGCATTCAGGGGATCAGGACTGCAGGACGAACTCCAGCGCCAACTCATAACTCTTGGCGCCAAGACCGCTGATAACGCCTGCCGCCAGGTCGGAAAAATAGGAATGGTGGCGGAAGGTTTCGCGGGCGAAGATATTGGACAGATGAACTTCGATAAACGGAATTTTTACCGCGGCGAGCGCGTCACGGATAGCTATGCTGGTATGCGTAAAAGCTGCAGGGTTGATGATGATGAAGTCAACGCGCTCTGCTCGCGCCTGCTGGATACGCTCAACCAAGGTATTTTCTGCGTTGCTCTGGAAGCAAGTTAGTTTAACCCCTGCCCGTTTGGCCCGCTCTATAAGGCTGGAGTCAATCTTTTCCAGGGTATCATGCCCGTAATGTTCCGGCTCACGCGTCCCAAGCAAATTCAAGTTCGGGCCGTGTAGGACCAAGATATTGTTCATAACTGCGAAGTTTGCTGTAAATCGCGTAATTTGTCTAGTTTTTCGCTGAATTTCGACGAAAATTAGACAAACTACGTGGGGGGAAAGAGCTTTATTAGAGAAGAGGGCCGATTATGGGCTCGAGCTTAGTCTGAGTCAACCCGCCAAGTTCGGTGGCGATGATTTTGCCCTTGCGGTCAATAATCAGGGTAAATGGCAGCGTCCCGGCACGATTCCCGGCCTTGCGGGTTAGTTCAATTGCCTCCAGGTCGCCTATGAGCACAGGATAATTGATGCCGATTTCGTCGGCATAGGCGAGAACCGCGTCCTTTTTGTCAACCGCCACCCCGACAAACACCAGCCCGCGAGTGCGGTATTTTTCCTGTACCTTGATGAACTGGGGAATTTCCTCACGACAAGGCGGACACCAAGTGGCCCAGAAGTTGACAATGAGCACTTTACCCCGCCATTGTGCAAAAGGCTGATTATTGCCTTTAAGGTCAGGCAAGGTCGATACATACAGCATCTCGGCAGCGATTTTGGCTTGTTCAGGCGACAAGGAATCGGGAGTCTGAGCCCGCCAGCCTGCAAACAAACCGGCGCCAAGCGCCAGCAGCGCCACTGATACAATCAGATAGACACGCTTGCCCACACTATTGCATCACTGAATTAAGCGTTGCCAGAAATGTGTCCGAGTTCTGGTAGCCGATCACGCGAGTTTTGATTTCGTTGCCCTGTTTATCAAAAAACAGGATTCCGGGCGGGCCGAAGAGGTCGAAGCGTTTCAACAGCGCTGCATCATCAGCATTGTTTGCAGTCACATCTGCCTGCAGCAAATATACATCCTTCAGCCTTGCTTGTACCGCGGTGTGGGAAAAAGTGAAGAGTTCCATTTCCTTGCAGGAGACACACCAGTCGGCATAAAAATCCAACATCACGTATCTGCCGCGAGCATGAGAGATCGCTTGGTCCAGTTCGGCGTTGTTTTTCACACGTTGGAATTTAAGCTCCTGCGCTGGCTTGGCTGCACCGGTAAGCTGCGCAAGTGGCCGGAAAATACTCTGTCCATCGGTAAAAGCCCCGATCAAAAACGCCACTCCCGCAACCAAGGCGACAATGCCTGCTCCTTTCCAGATTTTCGCATAAGCGGACGCCACCGGTAGCGGGGCTATAAGATAGATTGCGCAAACGATAAGCAAAGCCATCCATAGCAGCAGGTACACTTCTGCCGGAATGAGTGAGGAGATCAGCCAGATGGCGACACCCAGCAATAACACGCCAAAAAATTTTTTAACCCAGTCCATCCACGAGCCTGCTTTGGGCAGCAGTGCTCCGGCGGAAAGACCCACCGCGATGAGCGGCGCTCCCATTCCCAACGCCATGACAAACAAACTCGAGCCCCCCAACATCACATCCCGGGTCTGGCTGATATAAAGCAACGCCCCCGCCAAAGGCGCCGCCACACAGGGACCGATGATGACCGCGGAGAGCCCTCCCATGACAAATGCACCGACGAGATTGCCGCCTTTGATATTGAATGCGGCATTGGAAAGCTTGCTTTGCAAGGAAGCGGGAAACTGCAATTCATAAAATCCGAACATGGAAAACGCGAGTAATACAAACAAGGCGGCAAAAGTTGCGAGCACCCATGGGTTTTGCAAAGCGGTGGAAATCAGCGTGCCGGTGAGACCTGCAGCCACTCCGGCAACTGCATAAGTTATCGCCACTCCCAGCACATAAGATGCCGACAATATCAGACCGCGCGTTTTGGTTACGCGATGTTTTTGGCCTACGATGATTCCGGAAAGAATTGGGATCATGGGAAACACGCAAGGCGTCAATGACAAGAGCAGGCCAAAACCGAAAAAACTTGCGACGATGAGCCAGAAGCTGCCCCCTCGCAACAGGTTGGCCGCCAGCGATGACTCATCATTGAGCGGCGCTCCTGATGCTATGGTTTTTTGCAGCGGGTTAGCCGTAGCAGCTTGCAGGGTTTGCAAAGTGGCAACTGCGTTGGCGGGCGGAGGCAATGACATGTTCGTCGCCCCAAGTTTCAGATTGATTTTTTGCTCTAGCGGTGTATAGCACACTCCGACATCGGCGCAGCCTTGCGCGACCGCTTTCAGGGTCAGAGTCTGGCTGGGTCCGGCTTGTCGCAACGGCAGGCCGATCATTAGATCACCGCGAAACGTTTCAACACGGCCGAAAAACTGGTCCTGATGTACTTCGCCGGCCGGCAATTGCGGCTTGTCCAGGGAAAATTTTTCCGGTTCTACCTCGAATCTGAGCCTATCACGGTATAAATAGTAACCATCCGCGATTTGGTAGCGCACTTTAATGTTGTTGGCATCCACCCACTGCGCTGATAGCCGGAACGCTTTATCTGGCTCGAGCAATTCCGGTTCGCCTGCGCGTGCAAACAAAGAAAACAGTATCAGCGAAAAAAACAGCCAGCGCATTTTGGGAAAGTGAATGTTCAACCGCTAATCGTCAGTGATTGCGTCTCAATAGCGAGCCAGTCAAGGTACGCCTTCAATCCGTCGCTTATAGGGACAGCGATCAACTCCGGAAGTTCGTAGGGATGGTACTGTCTGACCATTTGTTCAACTCGCGGAAAGTGCATTTTCAGCGTCTTGATGAAAACAGGTACTTCCGGCACGGTTTCGATTTTTCCCTTCCAGCGGTAAACCGAAGTGCATTCCGCCATAACGTTAACACAGGCCGCAAGCCGCGCTTCCACCAATTTATGTGCAAGCTTCAATGCAGCTTCGCGGTCAGGAAGATTGGTAACAACAAGTATGGCTTCGCTGGTCATGATAAACCGTGGGTGTGCTTATTTTACCCGGATTCGCAGCATGCTTGAGCAAGCGTGCGTCAGGAAAGCCTTTAGTGCAATTACTCTGTCGCGCGCTGGCGCATTGCTTCGCTCATGGCTCCACTTTGCAGGAACTTTCTCCCAATGTCCTGAAACGCAGCTATGTACGCACTTTCTAGCGCCTGCTCATGGAAAGTCACAACACCCTTGGCCACCGAATCGGCCTGGAATGACCCAACCTCTTCGCCGTTAGGAAGATAACCGGTCGCAGTGACCTCGGTATAGAAATTCTGCATCATGGGATTGAATATGCTATTGCCACGAACTTTGATGATCATATCCGGCACGGGCATCTCATTACGCGGCAAAACCAGCGTGACCATGGGTGCAAAAGCAGTAAGCGCTGCATTTTGTACCAACTTGCCTTCTTCGGTCCAATGATAGGTTTCAAAATAGCCGAAGATGTTGTAGAAATGATGTGTCTGCAGGGCAAGATCCTCCGGGTTCATATCCACCGCCAGGCGTAGCGGCAGATGTTGGTCAAGGCTCACTTCCCCGTTCCCAGGCTTGACCGGTGTTTTAACGCATCCGGCAAGCAACACCATTAACATGGGCCATATCAAGAATTTACGTGCCATAGGTTAACCCCCCGCAGATAACTACTACGACAGGATTCTCGCTGAGCAGTTCAGCGAGTGAGCTACATTGTCCCCACAAACCTGATGGTCCGCTATCCCCGTGCCGCGGCGAGTCCATCAGCCACCATCGGATAGCGCAACTTCACTTGCAACTCGTACTTCATGCGCCGGTTAGCAAGCCGCCGCGACTCTTGCATAAACGACAACAGATTCTCGGATATGCGTTGGCGTGCTTCGCTGTAAGAAATGCGTGTCAGGCGCGGCAACCCAAAGCGGTCTGCCACCAGATCGAAGTAATCGCCCATCTTGAGCTCAGAATCGTCGCTGGTGTTATAAACCCTCCCAGGTTTGCCGAAACGCAATGCTGCAATCACGGTGCGCGCCAGGTCGTCAGCATGAATGTGATTACTGTACACGTCCTGCTCAGGCAGCAACGCAGGGGTGCCATTTTTAACGCGCTCCAGAGGCAAACGGTCGCCGGCATATATTCCCGGCACGCGCAGGATGCAAACGCAAACGCGGCTGCGCCTTCCCCATTCCCGAATTCTGCATTCCGCATCCAAGCGGCGCTTGGCACGCACGGTGTGCGGCCGCAATGGGCGTGTTTCAGGAACAATATCGCCGCCGCAGTTGCCATAGACACCGCTGGTACTGATGTAGACGAGCCGATGTGGTAAAATTTTTCCCTTTGTCAACGCTGCAAGCAGATGTGTGGTGCGCGTATCTTGCGTGCCTTGGCTTGGCGGCGGTGCGAAATGCACCACGTTCTGCGCAAGCCCGCTCAGCATCTCCAATGTATCCGGCTCGTCGAGATTGCCGGGGATGGGCGTGATGCCGTGCTCGCGCAACAATGGGTAGCGCTCGGGAGAGTGTGAGAGCGCGTAAACGCGGTAGCTTGCGGGCAATTTCTGCACCATGCGCAGCGCGATATCGCCGCAACCGATTATCAACAGACGTTTCATATATTAATAGTTTAAGGTATCCGGGATT
>JAHFRG010000005.1:21011-29440 GCA_023258935.1 Betaproteobacteria bacterium | reverse complement strand
GCCGCAAACCGATTTGGTTATTGAAGCGCGGGAAATCAACGCAGTCAAGGATATTCAAATCAGGAAACTGCCGTGCCGGGTGCAGAAAATGGAGCGGCCTGCTGACGATGTGATGGTGCTTTACCTCAAGCTTCCCGCCAACGAGCGCTTGCAGTTCCTCGCCGGCCAGTATATTGACATCCTCATGAAGGAGGGCAAGCGTCGCAGTTTCTCAATGGCAAATCCGCCGCACGACGACGAATGTTTGCAGCTGCACGTCCGCAATATCGTGGGCGGAGCGTTCACCGACTATGTATTCAATAAAATGAAAGAGCGCGAAATCCTGCGCTTTGAAGGACCCCTTGGCACTTTTTTCCTGCGCGAGGATTCCGACAAGCCGATCATCTTTGTCGCCAGCGGCACCGGCTTCGCACCCATCAAGGGCATCATCGAACACGCCTTCTACAAGGAAAGCCGGCGCGAGATGATCATGTACTGGGGGGCACGCAAGCTTTCCGACTTATACATGCTGCAGTTGCCGCAGCAATGGCAGCAGGAACATGATAATTTCAAATTTATCCCGGTACTCTCCGAGGCCCTGCCCGAAGACCGCTGGCAGGGACGCAGCGGCTTGGTGCATCAGGCGGTGATGGATGATTTTGCGGATTTGAGCGGCTTTCAGGTCTATGCCTGCGGCGCGCCGGTAATGGTGGAAGCCGCGCGCCGCGACTTTGCCGCCACACGCAATCTCTCCCTGGAGGAGTTCTACTCCGACTCGTTTACCTTCTCCAATGATCCCAAGTCAGCTTAAGTTTGACCTTAAATCCCGGCGCCTGCAGCGGCTCAAAAAATTAAAGCGCTGCCTTGCGCCTGCCGCCGGTAATATCGTGCAATTGCCGTACGGCCAAATCGAGGCTTTTCCGGTAGTGAACATCCGCCACTTCGCTTTGGCCGATTCTTTCGTGTAGTTTCGCGAGCTCCCGATGCGCGGTGAACGTCGGCTCCACGCCGATGCTGGCTTCCAGATAGCTTTGCGCCTTGCCCCAGAGTCTTTGATGGGCGCACAGCTTGCCCAAGGTGAGCAACAGGCAGGCGTCATCGGGATGATCAAACAACCGTGTCTCGGCACGCTCAATCTGCTTCAAGGTATCCTGCCCGAGGCACTCCGAGTATAAGCAAATGAGTTCGCTGTCCCATTGCGCATCCAGGCTTTGCTCGATGATTTCCTGCGCCATGCGGCAGCCTCCGAGCGCGATAAAGCAGCGCGCGGCTGTGGCGGCAATTCCGCTGAGTTTTTTGTCCGCAGAGGGGATTTTGCGCCAGCACTCTTGGAGCGCGGCGACATCATTCGCCTTCCGCTTGAGATTCTCTTGCGTCACGTAGAGCCGCAATTGCTGCGCCTGGCCGGCATCGAAGTAACCGCGTTTTTCCAGCTGAGCAACCAGAATCAGCACTTGTTCCCAGTTTTTTGCGCGTTGTTGCGCTTCGAGTTCCAAGCGCAGCGCCCCAACATGCTTTTTCGATCCGCTTTCATTCAATGCAGTCAGCACTGCGAGCGCATCCTGGTTGCGGTGCTGGTTGAACAGCAATTCGGCCTGTGTCATTAGGCGCGCCGCTTTTTCTTCAGGCGCCTGTTTTTCCGCCTCGTTAAGATAGGCATCGCGCTTGTCAAAGGCTTTTAACTCATGCGCCGAGCGCGCGGCCAGAAGCGCGGCGATCCCCGGCGATTCCCCCATTTCCAGAGCTGCCGCGGCGGCTTTTTCCGCCTTGCCGTAACGCCCTTCAAAAAACATGCGCAATCCCTCAAAGAGATTGTCGCGCGCCTTATCTCTGCGTCGGCGCGCGCGGTATTCGCGCACTTGCGCCGGCAGGCGCAGCGTGTGTACCAACAGGCGAATCAACGCATAAGCAATAACAAACCCGCCCAACAGCAGCAGCACCGCCAACTTGATGGAGAGTTCGATGCGGTAGGTGGAATAGACTAAGAGCACATAGCCGTTTTCATATCCGATTATCAGGGCCAACGCTACCGCAAGAGCAAAAATCGCCACTATCCAGATGAAGAACTTCATTTTGCCGCCTTCTCGCGAGCGAGCTTGAAGTTGCGCGCCGCGTCCAGGCTCGCCGAAATGTCGGGAATCTCTATGTTGACCTGGCTTTCCTGCAATTGGCGCAGGCTGGCCTGCGCAGCCTTGGTCGCCTCGGAACTGTTGTCGTAATAGCGCACGAGCCACCCCTGCGCGGCATTAATGTCAGACTTGAAACTGGTCTCATCATGGAGCAGCAAAGCGAGCCGCGCACTTAACAGGCGCAGCTTGAGATTTTCGCGCAGGAAAAACAATTGGTCCGGCGCAAGCAATGGAATTTCCTGCTCGGCGGTATTTTGAATGTGCACCATTTGTTTCATGTCCTGCCAGATTTCCCGCACGAATTTAAGCCATGCGCTCTGCGCAGCCTGCTCTCCTGTTTCGGATTGGCCTGCATGCGGGCGTGCGTCCATTGCCAGCGGCAAGCTATCCGCCTTGGATGTCAGGTTGTCCAGTCGCACGCTGATCGCCACCGTGTCCACGTAAGGCACGGCTTTGAGGCGCTCGATGTCCTGGTTGATGATCTTGCGAAGCGGAATGAGCTGCGGGCGGTCAATGCGCTGCAGGCGCGCGTCCGCCGCCTGCAGCGCAATCAGCGCAGCTTTGACGTTGCCCGCCAGTTGCAATTGCTGGCTCGCGATATCGAGCATCTGCTGCACTTGCACAAGCGTCCATTCGTCGCTGTTGCGGGACAGTTCCTGATACAAGTTTTCCAGCGCAATCTGCTGATTTTGCGATTCCGCAAGCTTGTTCTCCAGCAATCCCAGCTTCACCTGCGTTTCGCGCAATGCTTCCTGATTGTCCCTGACGAGGGCGCGGTTGTCCTTGACAATGTCAACGATATCAGTCAATCGCTTGGCGAACTCCTGCTGCAATTCTTCGATCTGGTTGCGGGAATCAAACCACTGCCAGGCTAAAAGAACCGCCACAGCCAGCGAGATCAAAAACGCCAGGTTGAGCCGCTTTTCCGGCTTGGTTGGTGCAGCCGGCGTTTCAATTTGCGAATTATCGGTCATGGCTGACTATCGTGTTTTTGCCCCAAACCATTCAATCAAACCTTTGACCAGGCCAGCGTCTCCAGCTGCCGTCACCACTGGATTGGCGAATCCCAGCTCCCGCGCCGCCTCGGCGATGCGCGGGTGCGGCACAAACAGCGGGGTTTTTTTGAGCAGCTCCCGCCCCGTTTCGTCCATCATCTCGAACAAATTGCGCAGCCCTTCGCTGCTGGTAACCGTAATGGCGTGCAATTTATCATCCGCCCACAGCCGCTTGAGCGGCGCCGGGTCGGCGTCGGGTTTTGCGCGCCGATAACAATCCACGTATTCGACGCGCGCGCCGAGTTTTTCCAGCGTCTCGCCAAGCAGTTCGCGCCCGCCCTGGCCGCGGAATATCACGATGCGCTTGCCCGCCATGTCGCGCAATTGCGGAAGTTCGAGCAGCGCTTCGCTGTCAAAGCGCGAAGCGGGATAAATCACTTCCTTCACGCCGAAACGCTGCAATGCCTTGCGGCTGCCCGCTCCGATTACCGCGATTTTGAGCTTCTCGGGCAAATCGCGGCGCGCGACAATCTCGCTCATTGCCTTGTTCACCGCATTGGCGCTGATGAAAATCGCCAAGTCGAATTGCTCGAGGCGGCCGATCAATCGATGCAGCGGGCGCAGGTCCTGGACTTCGATGATTTCCAGCGCCGGAAACAGGATAGCGCAGCCTCCTTTGGCGCGGATTAAATCGGCAAGTTCCCTGGCCTGCTGCTCCGGACGCGTCACCACAATATTGCAGCCGCTCAATGCGCGCTTTCGCGGCGCAGTAGATACCTTGGGCCGGGTATCCATCACGCGCCTTGCGATTCCAGCTGGGCAAGTATCTTGTCCGCGCCCTTGGCTCGCAGCGCTTTTGCCAATGCTTCACCCAACGCCTGCGCCTTTTCCGCATTGCCTCGCGCTTCAGCGCTCACCAGGCGGCTGCCGTCAGGTGTCGCAACAAAGCCGCGCAAATGTATCTCGTCGCCTAGCATCTGTGCGTAGCCGCCCAGCGGCACTTGGCAACTGCCGCCAAGTGCCCGACTCATGGCCCGTTCCACAGTTACGCAAAGCGCGGTTTCACGGTGGTTCAACGGCTGCAATAGCTGAAGAAGATCTTTACGTTTGCTTAAGCATTCGATTCCCAGCGCACCTTGACCCGGTGCAGGCAGGCTTTGCTCCGGGTTCAACAACTCTGTGATGCGTCCTTCCAATCCCAGCCTTTTCAAGCCGGCGGCCGCCAGTATGATTGCTGCGTAATGACCTTGGTCGAGCTTATTCAGGCGGGTTCCAACATTGCCGCGCAGCGAATTCACCTTGAGATGCGGAAAGCGCGCACGCAGCTGGCTTTCCCTGCGCAGGCTGGAAGTTCCTACCACGCTGCCTTCAGGCAACGCTTCCAGGCTTGGATAGCGGTTTGACACAAACGCATCGCGCGCATCTTCGCGCTCGGTAATCGCCGCGAGCGTAAAGCCGGGCGGCAAACGCATCGGCACATCTTTCATCGAATGCACCGCGATGTCCGCGGTTCCCTGCCGCAATGTCTCTTCCAATTCTTTGACGAAAAGGCCCTTGCCGCCTATTTTGACGAGTGGGGTGTCGAGCAAGCGGTCGCCCTGGGTTGTCATGCCGAATATGCCGACCTGGAGTTGCGGGTGCAGCGCGTTGAGTTTGCCCTGAATGAAGCGTGCCTGCCACAGCGCGAGCGCGCTTTCACGCGAAGCAATGATGATTTTGGCAGGCGCTGCTTTAAGCGAAGAGTTGCTCAAAATATTTTCCAGCCGGTCGCGCGTATCTACAGACGCCTATTTTTCGCGTTTATTTTAGCACGGACCGCGCCGGAGCGCGGCGCAGCCCGGGTTCAGCAAACGGCCTTTCACTTCGCGAATTCTTTAACAAGGTACTGCTGGCGGCGGCTGACCGGCAGTTTTTCTTCCACTCCCTTGAGAACCACTTCCCAATGAGCTTCCTCGTCATCTTCAGCGACTTTTTCAAAGCCAGTGATGCTGCCCCTCGCCACCAAGCAGTTGCGGTGGATGCGGATAAAGCGGGCAGTGAATTCCTGCTCCAAGTTGGTTAAAGATTCTTCTAAAAGATACTCGCGTTCATGCGTGCGTATCGTCACGTATTTTTGCTCTGCCTTGAGATAAATGATTTCGCCAACTGGAATCAGCACGATTTTGCCGCGCTCCTGCACGCTCAGGCAAATGCGTGGCTGCCGAGCAAGTTTTTGCAGTTGCGCCGGTCCCGGCGGGCGGTTTTGCCGTGCTTTTTGCAGAGCGCCCAGCAAGCGCTCCCCGCGCACCGGCTTCAACAGATAGTCCACCGCGTTCACTTCAAAGGCCTGAATCGCGTAAAGGTCATATGCGGTGGTAAATATGACGGCGGGCATTTGCGGCAGACTCAACAGATGGCGCGCCACTTCGATACCGTCCATTTCAGGCATGCGTATATCGAGCAACAAAAGGTCCGCCGGCTCGCTCGACATCAAATCCAGCGCTTCGCGCCCATTCGCCGCTTCCCCGACCACTTCATTAGGAAAGCTGTCTGCGCAATCGGCCAGCAGATCCTTAAGCCGGTTGCGTGCCGGCGTTTCATCATCCACGATCATGATGCGCATGGGTGCGGTCATTTTTCCGGGCGCAAGTAAGGTATGATGATATGTACCTGGTATAAATCGTCGCGCAGCGTGACAGTAAGACTTGCTTCCACGTCAAAATGCAGGCTCAGGCGCTCGCGAATATTTTCCATCGCCATTTTGTTGCCGGCATGATGAGCGCCGTCGCGCTGGTAGGGGTTGCGCAATACAATGTGCACCTGCTCATTTCTGAGAAACATATTAATGTCGATGACACCCGGTTCGCTTCGCGGCTCGATGCCGTGATACACCGCATTCTCCAAAAGCGGCTGCAACACCAGCGGTGGTATCTGAGCGTCGCGCGGCATGTCGTCAATACGCCATTCGATCTGCAGCCGGTCCCCGAGGCGCAATTGCTCCAGACTGAGGTAACGCCGGCATAAATCCACTTCCTGCTGCAAAGTTGAAAGTTGACGGTTGTCCGCCATCAGCACCCTGAACAAATCCGAAAGATCCTCCAGCGCCATTTCGGCGCGCTTGGTATCGCTGCGAATCAGGCTCAACACGGCATTGAGGCTGTTGAACAGAAAATGCGGGCGGATGCGCGCCTGCAGCGCCTGCAGCCGGGATTCGGCAAGCGCCGGTGAAAACAAGCGGCTGCGCATTTGGAAGTAGGCAATCAACGCTGTAGTGATCAACAGGCAAAACAACCAAAGGCGTTCCAGTGGGCCGATTCCAGTTCCCAAAAAACTGCCCTCCAATTGGTAAACCAGGCTGGTCAGCGCCAACTCAAGCAGTACCACAATAAACGCTCCCCGATAAAACGGCAGCTTGCTAAGCCAGGGATTGGCCAACATCAGAACCATCAGGCTCAATATCAATATCGGCTCAACCAGAGCCGCGATAGTAGTGAACTCCTGCAGCGTCTGCTGGATTGAGGCGCTTTTCACCGCCGCCGCAATCAGGCACACGCCGTTTACCAACAGCAAAATTCGCAGCAGGATGCCGAGGTTGCGGAAGTTCGGCAGGGCACCTGGATATGCGTTTTGATTTATACTGGGCACTTTTATGGTTTCGGTGGCAGTTAATCTCTGTTGTCAAGGGTTACACACGGCACTATTTTTGACAAGCTAGCACTCATGACAAAAAAATCCAAATCCGGCAGCTCCAAAAACCGGTCGGGAAGATTCAGCGAACCGGTAACGGGGCTCACAAAACGCTTTACCGCATCTCTTGATTTCGACAAGCGGCTTGCGCCATACGACATCCGGGCTTCGGTTGCGCATGCGCGCATGCTCAATGCCGTCGGCATCCTGAGCGCGAAAGACTTCGCCGCAATTCAAAACGGAATGAAGCAAATCAATGGCGAAATCGCTTCGGGAAAATTTCCCTGGCAGCTGGAGCTGGAGGACGTGCACATCAACATCGAAAGCCGGCTCATTGCTCTGGTTGGCGATGCCGGCAAGCGGCTGCATACCGCGCGCTCAAGAAACGATCAGGTGGCAACCGATGTGCGGCTTTACTTGCGTTCGGCGATTGATGAAATTTCGAAGCTCATCAAAGCCGCGCAGAACGCATTGCTCGACCTCGCCGAAAAACACGCGGCGACCGTGATGCCGGGATTTACGCACTTGCAAGTCGCGCAGCCGGTCACTTTCGGCCACCACCTGCTCGCTTATTTCGAAATGCTGAAGCGCGATTCAGAACGGCTGACCGATTGCCGCAGGAGGGTGAATCAATTGCCGTTGGGCAGCGCGGCGCTCGCCGGCACCAGTTACCCCATAGACCGCATGCAAGTGGCGAAGGAACTGGGCTTTGATGGATTATGCGAAAACTCCCTGGATGCGGTTTCCGATCGCGATTTCGCGGTTGAGTTTACCGCTTGCGCGGCGCTCATCATGACGCACCTCTCGCGCTTTTCCGAAGAACTCATTCTGTGGATGAACCCGGGATTCGGTTTCGTGGAAATAGCCGACCGCTTCTGTACCGGTTCATCAATCATGCCGCAGAAAAAAAATCCCGATGTGGCGGAACTCCTGCGTGGCAAAACCGGCAGGGTCAACGGTCATCTGGTGGCGCTGCTCACGCTGATGAAGGCGCAGCCGCTCGCTTACAACAAGGACAATCAGGAAGACAAGGAACCGCTGTTCGACACCGTGGATACCGTGGTGAACAGCTTGAAGATTTTTGCCGAGATGCTGCCTGGAATCAGGGTCAACCGCGAAGCGATGAGGAAGATGGCAACTCAAGGCCACGCCACCGCCACCGATCTTGCCGACTATCTGGCAAAGAAGGGGCTTCCATTCCGCGACGCGCATGAAGCGGTTGCGAAAGCGGTACGCTTTGCCGTCAAGCGCGGCTGCGATTTGAGCGAGCTCAAGCTTAACGAACTCAGGCAGTTTTCCAAGCTCATCGGCAAAGACGTCTATCCGGTCCTCAGCCTGGAAGGCTCGATTAAAAGCCGCAGCCATGTCGGCGGTACCGCGCCCAAGCAGGTCAAAGCGGCTATCTTGCGTGCCCGCAAGCAACTGGGGTAGCGTTTTTTTTCGAGATGCCGGGGGCAGCCCGGCAGCTGGTTACTTTTTCTTGTATCGCCAAGAAAAAGTAACCAAAAAGAAGGGCGCCCCGGACTCGGACTCGCGCAGCGTGGAGCGGGAAGGGGCGCAAGCTGCCGCAAGAAACACTGTGGAACGGGGCGCTAGTGCTGCCGCTCCCGCACCCCAAGCTTCGCTGACCGTGTCGCGGCAGCCCCCAGTTCGCCGACTT
>JAHFRG010000005.1:0-20911 GCA_023258935.1 Betaproteobacteria bacterium | reverse complement strand
CCCCCGTTTTGGCTTCGTCACTTGGCGGCTCACAGGGGATATTAAAAATCAGAACTGCAAAAATTACTCATAGCGGTACCCTCTATGTTTCAACTATTTGCAAATTGCCGCAATACAAAACCGACGCGCGTGGCCTGTTTCACGTCAGGCCGCAAGCAATGGGGAACCCGGAAAGTTTGTGATACCGCTCTGGCTTAAGCTCGCCTACACGCTTTTCGTAGCGATAATCGTGGCGGTCTACGCGACCAAATACAGTCGCAGCAACTTCCTTTGGTTTTCGGACATCGCCTTGCTGGCCACTGTTCCCGCCCTCTGGTTCGAGAGCCCTTTCCTGGCAAGCATGGTGGCGGTTGGGATATTGCTTCCGGAGATACTGTGGAATTTAAGCTACTTCGGGCAGCTCCTGACCGGCAAGCGTGTAAGCGGACTGGCCGATTACATGTTCGACGCACGCAGGCCGCTGTATCTCAGGGCGCTCTCCTTGTTCCACGTAATCCTGCCCCCATTGCTGGTCTGGATGGTTGCCCGGCTTGGATATGAACCGGCGGCCTGGATTGCGCAAACAGCCCTTGCCTGGGTTGTGCTCCCCATGTGTTTCTGGCTCACGGATCCAGCACTGAACGTGAATTGGGTGTTTGGGTTCGGAAATAAACAGCAAAAACTGATGTCTCCATTGGCTTATCTGGGTTTGCTGATGGTTGGCTTCCCCGTGCTTATCTACCTTCCCACGCATTTGCTGCTTCGGAGCCTGTTTGGATAATGATTGATATGTTCCGTTTGGGCGATTAGGATTATTAGGCGTTCCCTGTAAGCAATCAGAACACCCAACGGAGGGTATCATGGCTGCCAGAAAGAAAGCGAAAACCAAGGTAAAGCGTAAGAAGGCGCCGGCAAGAAAACCGGCTGCCCGCAAAAAGACTGTAAAAAAGGCCGGTAAAAAGGCTGCAAGGAAAAAGCCGGCAGTTCGGCGCGCAGCGCCCATGAAAAAGCCGGCAGCCCGTCGGGTCCCAATGGCGCGGCCGGTACGCATGCCCGCACGGCCGGCCGGGGCTCCTCCCGCTCCCATCGCGGGCGAGGAGCGCATCGGTACCGTGACCCACTACTACAGTCACCTTTCTGTCGCAGTGGTGCGGCTGGACTCGGGCAGCATGCGGGTAGGCGACACGATCCATATCACGGGCCACACCAGCGACTTCCGCCAGCGGGTCGAGTCCATGCAGATCGAGCATCAACCCGTGACTGAAGTCAGCGTGGGACAGGAATTCGGCCTGAGTGTGACCGAGCACGCGCGCGACAACGACACTGTTTACAAAGTAACTCGCTGATTGTAATAAAGCCCATGCCGGTGGCAGACCGGCGGCTGGTTACTTTTTCTTGCCTCGCCAAAAGAAAGTCACCAAAGAGAAAGGCGCCCGGGATTCGGACTCGCGCAACCGCGCCGCTGAGCTGAGACATATTAAGTAACCATAACAAGATGCATTACCAGGCGATTATTGATTTTTGGTTTAAGGAGATAGAGCCAAAATATTGGTGGAAAAAAGATTCTGAGTTTGATCGATTGATATCAGACAGGTTTCTGGAAATCCATAATGCGGCGACAAAATGCGAGTTGTATGTTTGGAGAGACCGCCCATTGGGCAGGCTCGCGGAAATTATCGTTTTGGACCAGTTTTCCCGCAATATATATCGCGGCACTCCTTTGTCGTTTGCCTACGATCCGTTGGCGCTGGCGTTGGCGCAGGAAGCGATAACTGCAAAAGCGAATCAATCATTGAACCCGGATCAAAAGGCATTTCTTTACATGCCTTTCATGCACAGTGAATCTCCTGCAATCCATGAAATCGCCTTGGAACTATTCAAGGAACCAGGATTGGAATCTAATTTGGATTTTGAAATCCGGCACAAGACCATCATTGACAGGTTTGGCCGTTTTCCGCACAGGAATGAAATTCTAGGTCGGCAATCTACCGGAGAGGAAATAAGTTTCCTCAAAGAAGCGGGTTCTTCCTTTTAACTATGAGCGAAGTTGCAGATAACAATCCGCTCAACCCGGACGCGCCTTAGAACACTACTACCTGGCGTATGGCTTTCCCTTCAGCCAGGCGGTCAAATCCTGAATTGATGTCCTCGAGTTTGAGCCTGCCGCTCAAGAGGCGATTGATTGGCAGCCTTCCTTGCTTGTAGAGCGCGATATAACGCGGGATGTCGCGAAGCGGAACGCTGGTGCCAATGTAGCTGCCTTTGATGGTACGCTCTTCGCCGACCAGATTCACCTGCGGCACCGGGAAGGTATGAGTGGGGGGCGGCAATCCTGCAGTGACCGTGGTGCCGCCGCGGCGCGTAATCTTGTAGGCCAATTCCATTGCCTTCACCGAGCCCGCCAATTCGAAAGCGAATTCCACTCCGCCCTCTGTCGCTGCGCGCACTTGCTCTGCGCAGTCCGGCGAGGCGGCATTGAAGGTTTCGGTCACGCCCAGGTTTTTTGCGAGCTTAAGCTTGTCTTCGGCAAGATCAATCGCGACAATCCTGCGCGCACCGGCGAGAATCGCGCCGAGAACCGAAGCCAATCCCACTCCACCCAAACCTATCACCGCAACTGTCGAACCCGGCGTAACACGCGCAGTGTTAAGCACCGCGCCAACTCCGGTGAGCACCGCGCAGCCGAAAAGCGCTGCTTCATCGAGCGGCAGATCAGTTTCTATCTTAATAAGTGAGCGGCGCGAAACGGTAGCGTATTGCGCAAAAGCAGAAACACCCATGTGGTGATAGAGCGGCGTTGCGCCTCGCTTGAGCCGCCGCGCGCCAGAGAGCAGCGTACCCGCGACATTGGCCCCTCCCCCCGGCTCGCACAGCGCGGGCCGGCCTTCGGCGCAAGGCAGGCAATGGCCGCAGCTCGGCATGAATACCATCACCACGTGGTCGCCTTTTTTGAGATCGTCAACTCCCGCGCCCAACTCTTCGACGATTCCCGCCGCTTCATGGCCGAGTACCATGGGGGTGGGACGTGGCCTATCGCCGTTGATGACAGACAAATCGGAATGGCACAAACCGGCAGCGGCGATTTTCACCAGCACTTCGCCTTGCCCGGGAGGATCGAGCTCGACTTCCTCGACCGAAAGCGGCATTGAAGCAGCGTATGGCGGCTTGACTCCCATCTGATTCAACACCGCGGCTTTAATTTTCATTAGCAATCTCCCTGAGTTCTTGCATTGCCTGACGGGACAGACAAAAAAAGCCGGCCGCGCCGGCTTTTTTGGGTTTGATGAAAATTATTTAAACAACTTCTGCAGCTCGCCGCTTTGATACATCTCGGTCAGGATGTCTGAGCCGCCGACGAATTCGCCGTTGACGTAGAGCTGAGGAATGGTCGGCCAGTTGGCGTATTCCTTGATGCCCTGGCGAATATCCGGATTGGAGAGCACATCCACCGTGAACATATTCTCCACTCCGCACGACTTCAGGATATTCACCACATTGGCGCTGAATCCGCACTGCGGAAAATCGGGCGTGCCTTTCATGTACAGAACCACGGGGTGCTCCGTGACCTGCTTCTTGATAAGTTCCTGAGTGCTCATAATGCTCCCGAAAATAAATCAACTTAAAATATTCTTAAAATATTATAACATCACTCAGTCAATCCAGCCGCCTGAAACCCTCGGAATTCCCGCCAGGTCGTCAGCGCAACAGAGTCCGGCAAACCCGCTTTGCGCAAGCAATCCCCTACAAGCTACCGCCTGATCATAGCCATGCTCAAACAGCAACCAGCCGCCTTGGCGCAGATGCAACGGTGCCCCCCGGATAATCCGGCGAATACAGTCGAGCCCGTCGGATCCGCCGTTGAGCGCCTGCCCAGGCTCAAAGCGCACATCGCCTTGCTGCAAATGAGCGTCATCAGAAGCGATATAAGGGGGATTGGAAATAATTAAATCGAATGTTTCTCCTTCCAAAGCATCGAACCAGTTACTTTTTTTGAAAACAATACCTCGGCTTTCCGCGCTGAGCAGTTTTCCGGAATTTTGCCTCGCTACAGCGAGCGCCTCCTCAGAACAATCCACCGCGGTAATGCGCGCCAGCGGACGGTGTAGGGCAAGAGCAAGAGCGATGTTGCCACTGCCTGTTCCCAGCTCCAAAACCCTGCAGGATTGTGCTTCCGGAATACGCTCAAGCGCAAGCTCAACCAGTAGCTCAGTTTCAGGCCGGGGTATCAGCACCGCCGGGGTTATTTTGAGATTCAGGCCGTAAAATTCGCGTTCACACAGGATGTAAGCGATAGGCTCACCCGCCCTACGGCGTTGCACTCGTTCCGCATAGGCAGCCGCTTGTCGTGAATTTAAGAATTGATCGTGGTGAGCGGCAAGATAAGCGCGGTTCACACCAAGCGCCGCTTGCAGCAGCAGATTCGCGTCGCAGGCTTCAAGCCCGCTCTCGCGCAGCACGCGCGCAATGCTGACCGGTCCGGTTGCTAAAGCAAAATTTTCGGCGGCCGCCTGCATCAGGTTTCCTCGGCCAAAGCAGACAGTTGTTCGGTTTGATGCTCCGCCATCAGCGCGCCGGTGAGATCGTTTAAGTCGCCGTCCATGATCTGATCAATCTTGTACAAGGTGAGATTGATGCGATGGTCAGTCACCCGTCCCTGAGGAAAATTATAGGTGCGGATGCGCTCGGAACGGTCGCCGCTGCCAATCTGCAATTTGCGCGTCGCGGCCTGTTTGGCCTGCTGCTCGCGCAGTTGCTTATCCTTGATGCGCGCAGCAAGAATCGCCAGCGCCTGAGCCTTGTTTTTGTGCTGCGAGCGGCCATCCTGGCATTCCACCACGATGCCGGTAGGCAGGTGCGTGACCCGCACCGCGGAATCGGTCTTGTTGACGTGCTGCCCTCCCGCACCTGAAGCGCGGTAGGTATCTATGCGCAGTTCCGCGGAATTGAGCACCACATCGGAAATTTCATCGACTTCGGGAAGCACCGCCACCGTGCAGGCAGAAGTATGGATGCGCCCTTGCGTTTCGGTTTCCGGGACGCGCTGCACGCGGTGGCCGCCGGACTCGAACTTCAGCTTGGAATAGGCACCCTGGCCGATGATCTTAGCGATGATTTCCTTGTAGCCACCGACCCCCGAGGGGCTTTCTGAAATGACTTCCACCTGCCAGCGCTGTCGCTCGGCGAAGCGTGCGTACATGCGGAACAGGTCTTTGGCAAACAGCGCCGACTCGTCGCCGCCGGTGCCGGCGCGGATTTCCAGAAAAATGTTGCGATCGTCATTGGGGTCCTGCGGCAGCAATTTCTTTTCCAGCTCGGATTCGATGCGCGTGAGTTTCTCGCGTCCCTCGCGGATTTCAGTTTCCGCGAACTCGCGCATTTTCGGGTCGGACTGCATTTCCTGCGCCGCCTGCAGGTCGCGCTCGCCCGATTGATAAGCCTCGTACAATTCCACCACCGGCGTGATTTCCGCGTGCTCGCGGCTGAGCTTGCGGTAACTCTCCAGGTCCGCGGTGGCGTTTTCGCTGCTTAGGATTTGGTTGAGTTGTTGGAGGCGGTTGCTGAGTTGGGAAAGCTTGGCGGCGATGCTTTGTTTCATTCTTGTCGGTGTATCTGGTAAAGGCGGTTGATTAAAGCCACCAGCTGTTCGCGGTCGTCAGCATGCGCATGATTCAGCACGTGAGTGGGTATATGCAGGAATTTATTGGTCAGCGCGCGACTTAAGAATTCCACCACCTGCCGGGCGTCCGCACCGCGCTCGATCAGCCGCAAAGCGCGCTGCAGCTCGCGGCGGCGGCCGCGCTCCGCATGGTCGCGCAAGGCGCGTATGGTGGGAACGAGTTCGCGCGTTTCCAGCCAATGCACAAAACTGATGACGTTGGTTTCGATGATGGCCTCGGCCTGCGCCACCGCGCCCTGGCGTACATTCATTCCGGTTTGCACCAGGTGTGCGAGATCATCCACCGTGTAGAGAAACACGTCGTCCAGTTTTCCCGCCTCGGCCTCGACATCGCGCGGCACCGCAAGGTCAACCAGCAGCATGGGGCGGTGTTTGCGCATTTTTATCGCCCGTTCCAGCATGCCTTTGCCGAGAATCGGCAAGGGACTCGCGGTAGAGGTAATCACCACATCATGCAACGCCAGCTGTTCCGGCAGTTCGTTGAGCGTGATGGCTTCGCCGCTGAAACGTTGCGCCAAGGCCGCGGCACGCTCCAGCGTGCGATTGGCGAAGGTAATGCGCCTAGGGGCGCGTGATGCGAAATGCGTGGCGCACAATTCAACCATCTCTCCCGCGCCGATCAACATCACATGCTGTCCGGAAATGGTGGGGAAAATGCGCTCGGCGAGGCGCACTGCTGCAGCCGCCATGGAAACCGAACTCGCTCCGATATCGGTGTAGCTGCGTACTTCCTTGGCCACCGAAAAAGAGCGCTGAAACAATTTATGCAGCAGTAATCCCAGGGTGCCGGCTTCCTCCGCTGTGCGCACCGCCTGCTTGATCTGGCCGAGGATCTGCGGCTCGCCCAACACCATTGAATCCAGACCGCTCGCCACGCGGAAAGCGTGTTTCACCGCTTTCTCCTGCGGCAGGGTATAAAGATAGGGCTGGATATGCTGCGCCTTGAGATGGTGATAATCCGCCAGCCATTCGACCGTTGTTTCGGGCTCGGGTGTATTGCAATAGACTTCGGTGCGGTTGCAGGTGGAAATGATGGCAGCCTCGCTTACCGGTCTGTGATTAACCAGGTCGCGCAGGGCCTCGCCCAAAGTTTGTGCGTGAAACGCCACCTGCTCGCGCATCGAAAGCGGTGCGGTTATGTGGTTGATGCCAACGGCAAACAGCTGCATGTCCGGTAACCGGGAAGGAAGGAAAAACTGGGAATAGTATAGCATTGGCGCGGTCGGGAAAAGATTTCGCTTGCGCCCTCTCTCCTCGAAACGCGGCGCTTCACCTAGCAGGAAATGAAAACGGACACCCGCCGGCAAAGGCGAAGATGTCCGTTGAGGGATTAACTGCGTATGCTTAGCTTAGCTTGGCTTGTCCTTGGTTTTGGCTTTGGCGGCCTTGCAGTCTTTTTCGCTCATCGCCGTGAAACCATTGCCTTTGCAAGCGTTCTGGCCTTTGCAAGCGTTCTTGGCGGTCTTGCAGTCGCTCTTGCCTTTGCAAGCATTCACGCCTTCACAGTGAATCTTGCCTTCTTCTGCCGCAAAGGCGCTGCCGATACCGGCTGTGACAAACATTCCGGCCGCGGCGGCGGCAAGGGCAATTCCTGTGAGCTTTTTAACTGCGGTCATGGTCTAGTTCTCCTGAAAGTTGAAAAATGCCCGGTTGTTGTAGTCCGGCTTGCGACCGGACAGGTTCATAATGCGACCGGACTGCGCATTGATGAATTCGGATGTGCTTTTGTCGAAAAAACTCCGCATATCTTACAAGTAACGCAGCGCGGCGGTTTAAGTTGACCTGCCTCGCCGCTTTAGTGCGCGGCCTGTCCAAGTGCCGGCAACATCAAAATACGTTAAAATTTGAGTTTTGGATGCGATAAAAGTTCCAATTATGTCTTCACCCCAGAAACAGGAAATTTCCAGACGCACCAGCGTGGGGGTAAAAATAGGGCCCATCACCATCGGCGGCGGCGCTCCCATCGTGGTGCAGTCCATGACCAACACCGATACTGCCGACGCAGCAGCAACCGCAATGCAGGTAGCGGAACTCGCGAAAGCCGGCTCAGAACTGGTGCGCATCACCGTAAACAGTGCAGAAGCTGCAGCGCAAGTCGCGCCGATTCGCAAACGGCTGGACCAGATGGGCTGCCATGTGCCGCTGATCGGCGATTTTCATTTCAACGGGCACAAGTTGCTCACCGAATATCCCGACTGCGCCGCAGCGCTGGCCAAATACCGCATTAATCCCGGCAACGTCGGCAGAGGGTCAAAGCGCGATGAGCAATTCGCCACCATGATCGAGGTCGCGTGCAAATACAACAAGCCGGTACGCATCGGGGTGAACTGGGGCAGCCTGGATCCCGCGCTGCTCACGCGCATGATGGATGAAAACGCGAAACTTTTCGAGCCGAAAGACGCCAATGAAGTCACCCGCGAAGCATTGATTGTCTCGGCGCTGGATAATGCCGCACGCGCTGAGGAAATCGGGCTTGCGCACGATAAAATCGTGCTTTCCTGCAAAGTAAGCGGCGTGCAGGATTTAGTCACCGTATACAGTGAAATTGCTGAGCGCTGCGATTATCCGCTGCACCTGGGTTTGACCGAGGCAGGAATGGGTTCCAAAGGCATCGTCGCTTCCACGGCGGCGGTCGCCGTTCTGTTGCAACGTGGTATCGGCGACACCATACGCATCTCGCTTACTCCCGAGCCCGGCGGCGACCGCACCAGGGAAGTGATCGTGGCGCAGGAAATCCTGCAAACCATGGGGCTGCGTTCATTTACCCCGATGGTTGTGGCTTGCCCCGGCTGCGGCCGCACCACCAGTACTTTCTTCCAGGAACTCGCGGATAATATTCAGACCTATTTGCGCAATCAGATGCCGGTATGGCGCGAGCAATATGCCGGAGTTGAAAAAATGAGCGTGGCGGTAATGGGCTGCGTGGTGAACGGGCCGGGAGAGAGCAAGCACGCCAATATCGGCATCAGCCTTCCCGGTTCGGGCGAATCCCCCGTGGCGCCGGTATTCGTGGACGGCCAGAAAACGGTGACGCTCAAAGGCGCGAATATCGCCGAAGAATTCCAAAAGATCGTCGACGACTACGTGCGAGACAAGTACGCCAAGCGGGGCTAGCCGCAGTAGCCGTTGGCGCGGAACCACTCCACCGCATCTTTCAGCGCTTCCTCCACGGGCCGCGGGTTGTAGCCCAGTTCGCGCCGCGCCTTTTCAATCGAGAAAAACATGTATTTTTTCGAGAGCCGCACCCCATCCACCGTGGCACGTGGCTCGGGTCCATTAGTCAACCACGCCCAAGCTTCGGAAAGATAGGCGATCGGTAGCACCAGGTTATGCGGGAGCCTCACGCGAGGCGGTTTTTGTCCTGAAATCCTGGCGACCTCCGTCAGAATCTCCTTTAGCGTCATGTTGCGCCCACCGAGGATATAACGTTCGCCCACCACGCCGCGTTCAAAAGCAAGCAGGTGCCCTTGCGCCACGTCGTCCACATGCACCAGGTTGAGCCCGGTGTCCACATACGCCGGAGTGCGCCCGCATGCTGCATCCAGCACCATGCGCCCGGTGGGAGTAGGCCGGATATCGCGCGGGCCGACCGGAGTGGAGGGATTGACGATCACTGCGGGAAGTCCTTGCCCGGCAATCATGCGCTTCACCTCGGCTTCAGCAAGGAACTTCGAGCGCTTGTAATGCCCGATCATGTCGTTGAGCGTTACGGGCGAGTTTTCATCAGCGGGGCTACCATCGGCATGCAAACCCAATGTGGCAACGCTGCTGGTATAAACGATGCGCTTGACGCCGGCATTGAGCGCGGCCTGCATGATGTTCACCGTGCCCGCGACATTGGTTTGATAGAGCTGCTGCGGGTGGCGCGCCCACAACCGGTAATCCGCGGCGGCATGGAACAAGGCGTTGCAGCCTTCAAGCGCACGCTCAAGCGAATTCTTATCGGCAAGATCGCCCAAGGCAACTTCCACCGGCAGGCTCTCGATATTGCGGCGGTCGCTGGTCGGGCGCAGCAACACCCGCACCTGATGCGCGGCTGCGATGAGTTTGCGCACCAGCGCCGAGCCAACACAACCCGATGCCCCTGTAACCAATGTGGCGGCCATTTGCCTAAAATCCGTTTAATTGAAGCGACATTACTGAATGCCCAGGCTTGGACCTGCCCGACTTGCCACAATTGACAATGTCTTCTGTGCACAGCGGAATGCGCGGCCAAGAGTTATCAGCGCGGGCAACTCTGCGGGATGAGCCAGCAAGGATGCGACGAGAGGGAAAACCTGCAGCCGCCCATAGGCATCGACTGCGGACAGCGCGCTGGAGGGAACCGTGGTGGTCGCATGATCGGCGATGACGCGAATCGCCATGAAAGGCACGCCTGCCTGGTGCGCCACTTGCGCCACCGCCGCGCTTTCCATATCCACCGCCGCCGCACCGATGCGTTTTGCCAAAGCCTGTTTTTGTGACAGACGGGTGATGACCGAGAGGCTTTCCAGCAGAAACCCGCTGCTCGTCACGACATGTTTGGCGACACGATCCTGAAGCCGGCTGCGCCATTCGCCATCCACAGGAAATACGTTTTGATCGGCGCTAATCACATGTTGCGGCAATACCAGGGTTCCGGCGCTGAGCGCGGGATCGAGCCCCCCCGCAATGCCCCAACTGAGCAAGGCGGTCGCCCCTGTATCCAGCAATGACCGCGCCGCGTGAAGCGCTTTTTCCCTACCGATGCCGCAAAGCTGAATCCAGCCTGCGGAATGGTGCAGCTCAACACGTTCATCCGGCGCAAGCTTGCGGCCAACCAGACAGCGCGCCTCCAGCGGCAGTGCAGCGATGACGCCAATCACGCGCTGTGGCGATTGTGCAGGTTGTAATAGCGCGCCAGCGCCCACAACGGGAAGAATTTGTCGTAGCCGTGATACTTCAGATAGAAGACCCGCGGAAAGCCGGGAGCGGTAAACCCGGGATCGTTCCACAAGCCATTCGCCTGTTGGTTGCGCAGCAGAAATTCCACGCCGTGTCCGACTTCAGTGGAATACACTTCGCCGGCTGCCATCAGCGCGAGCACCGCCCACGCGGTTTGAAACGCGGTGCTGGAATCGGCCTGCCCGGCTTTCCCCGGATTGAAATAGGTGTCATTGCCTTCGCCCCAGCCGCCGTCAGCGCGCTGCATGCGCTTCAACCATTCGACCGCGCGGCGGATATAGAGCTGGTCAGGCGATTGGTGAGCCAGTTCCAGCGCCGCCAGCACCGACCAGGTTCCATAAATATAATTGGTGCCCCAGCGCCCATACCAGGAGCCGTTCTTTTCCTGCTCCTTGCGCAGGTATTCCAGGCTGCGTTTCCACACCACCTCGTATTTGCCGAGGGGGGCAAGAAAAGCAATGCAACGTCCGCTCACATCGCTGGTGGGCGGGTCGAGCAGGGCGCCGTGGTCGGCAAATGGAATTTCGTTAAGGTAATAATAAGTATTGTCGACATCGAAAGCGGCAAATCCGCCGTTTCTCGATTGCATGCCGCACACCCATTCGGCAGCACGCTGCAACGCCTCCCCGTAGCGCTCATCATCAACTCTGTGCATTGCCCAGCCCACTGCGGCGGTGTCGTCAATGTCCGGATAAAAATCGTTGCCGAACTGGAACGGCCAGCCGCCTCCTTTAAGCTGCGGCCTCGAATCGCGCCAGTCGCCGGGCGCATCCAGCAGCTGCCGCTTTTCCAGCCAGTCAAGCGCGCGCACAATTTCCCGTGTTGATTGTTCGCCTGCCGCTTCATGCAAGGCCAGGCAAGCCAACGCCGTATCCCATACCGGTGACAGGCAGGGCTGGACGTGCGCGGAATGTTCCTCCACCACCAGCAATTTTCTAAGCGCTTCTTTGGTAGTCACGCGGTAGGGATGATCGGCAGGGTAACCCAGCCAGGCGAGCGCTTCATGGGCATTGACCATCGCCGGGTGAATTCCACCCAGACCATCGGTGCCGTTCAGCCGTTCGATAATCCAGCTCTCAGCTTTTTTCATGGCATGGCGGCGGACAAAGCGGGGAATGGCTGGCTCCACGAACTTGCACAGGCGTTCAAAGCGCAGCAGGATGCGGTTTAAACGCGACCTGACAGGGAAATAATTTTTCTCTTTTTCCGGCGGCGTGGTGAACAATTCGCGGATATCCACTTGCTGCGGATTCCTGGCGCGCGCCTTGAGGCTGCATAGAACCGCCAGCGGCACTATCACCGTGCGCGACCAGTAAGACACCTTGCTCAAATGGAAAGGGAACCAGCGCGGCAGCAGCATGATTTCCACCGGCACCATCGGCACGCCGCGCCACGGAATTTGTTCAAACAGCGCCAGGGCAATACGAGTGAACACATTGCAGCGCGCAGCGCCGCCTGCGGCAAGAATGGCTTCACGGGCTCTTGCCATATGCTGCGCATCGGGACTGTCGCCTGCCAGTTTCAAGGCATAATAAGCCTTGACCGAACAACTCATATCGAACCCGCCGCCGGGGTACAACGCCCAGCCATCGTGGGGCTGCTGGTGGCTGCGCAGATAAACCGCGAGCTTGGCCTGCAGCTCAGTATCGATTTCATCCATGAAATGCATCATCAGGATGTATTCAGCGGGTGGGGTGCAGTCACCTTCCAACTTAAAGCACCAGTAGCCTTCCGCGTGCTGCAGCGCAAGCAGGGCATCGCGCGCCGCGCTGACCGCCTGCCACAGCGAGGCACTGCGCGTTCCGATGGAACGCACATTGGATTGTTCCCGTGCCCTGGCCCAAGAGTCCGTACTGGATGCTAATTCGATATAGTTCTTTTCAAGCATTCGACTTTTTCCTGAATATTATTTTTTCTGCGCCAAATTACAATGCAGCAGCGCGCGGCAGGCCTAGCGCCGTCATGTTGAATAACCAGCGAGGCATGGTATCGCTGCCCACGGCTAACTGCGTCGCCAGTATCGTCGCTTTCACCGCGCGCCGGGATATTTTCACTTCATTGCCGGAAGTAAAAGACCGGTTGGCGCTGATCTTGCGCAAAGTGAGCACCGCCATGCCCAACGCCCAGAAGCAGAACTTGCGTATGCCGGTTTCACGCTTAGGAATAAGCAGAGTATAGGCCAAGGCATTGCGCAGATGAGCATGGGCGATTGCAATCAATTTTTCCAACCCCGCGCCAAAAGCAGGATCGTGGCCATCCTTGGATAAATTTCTTAAATCGAAACCGCACTCGCGGAAAATGTCCTGCGGCAGCCAGCATGCGCCGCGGCTGCGGTCTTCCCAGATATCTTTCAATATGTTGGTCATTTGCAGGCCTTGACCAAAGGAAGTTGCCAATTTTAGCATTCTTTCGCGATTTTTTCCGATTTCTTCCGAGTAATCGCAAAAGAGTTCAGTAAGCATTTCCCCTACCACGCCGGCAACGTGGTAGCAATAGCTGTCAAGTTGCGACAGGTCCTTTAATCCGTTTGGACTTGGATTCGACTGGAACGTTGCCATGCCATTGGCCATGATGCGAATACAGCGCAACATCGCCGCTCGTTGATTATCGCTGAAACTGTGGGTGATGCGGATGACCTGCGGCATGTTCCTGATCAGGTCTTTTTCCGCTTCCGGCGTATGCTCGGAAAGCAATGGACAAAATTCTGCGGCAAATGTTTCCGATGGAACTTCGCCGGCAACGACTTTGATGAATTGCCGCGAGAAATAGCGCTTCTGCTCGGCGCTCAAGGCGGGTTCGTCTTCAATGGTGTCGGCAATGCGGCACAACAGGTAAGCGTTGCTCACCGGGTTGCGCAGGCCCGATGGCAGCTGGGGAATGGTGAGCGCAAAAGTGCGCGACACCCCCTCCAGGATATAGTCCTGATAGGCTTCACCGCAAAGCTGGCCGCTTTTATCAGGCTGCCATTGCGGCATGTATTTTCCCTCGTCGTTCGTAATCTTGCGCCATGGCGCCGGATGGATGGAGGTTTCTGTCCTGAAGAGGCCCATTTTAGCTTAAATTACCGTGCCGCCGCGTCCGCATCACCTGTTTCATAAAATAGCGTGTCCTGCGCAACCGGAAGCAGGATCAATCATGCTAAAATCCGCAGCTGGCAACAAGTATTAAAACAAGGAGCAGCATCATCGTCACATTTACCTTAATTGATTTCGCAATCACACTGGCGGCGCTTGCTTATCTCGTCTATGCCATTCGCTGCGTCATCGCCTTTGGCAGCCATCAACCGACGCAAAGTAGATATTGTCCCGCAATCGCCTTGCTGAAACCGGTTTGCGGCATGGAACCGGAATTGTATGAAAACCTGCGCTCGTTCTGCGACCAGGATTACCCTGATTATCAGGTGGTGTTTGGCGTACGCGATGCACAGGATCCAGCGATCGCAGTCATTGAGCGCATCATCAAAGAATTTCCTCGACTCAATTTGTCGCTGATCGTGGATGAAACGGTGATCGGCGCCAATCTCAAGGTTTGTATTCTGGCGAGCATGTACCGCGCGGCGAAACATGACCTACTAGTGATCGCCGACAGCGACATGCGTGTGGAACGCCACTATCTTCGGGCGGTGGCTGCGCCATTCGAAGATCCGCAGGTGGGTGCGGTCACCTGTCTTTACAAGGGAACAGCGGGCGCTGGATTGCCATCGCGATTGGGTGCGATGTTTATCAATAATTGTTTTGCCCCTTCAGTTTTGGTAGCACTGTCATTCCAGGAATTGCGCTTCTGTTTTGGCGCGACCATGGCGGTTACCCGCAAGGCGCTGGAAGCAAGCGGCGGATTTCCCGCGCTCGCCGACCAGCTCGCCGATGACCACATGTTGGGCAAGCATGTCGCGCAACAGGGACTCAAAGTGATACTGCTCGACTATGTAGTGGAAAACAGGGTCTGGGAACCTAATTTCAGGTCGCTGTTCCAACATGAACTGCGCTGGGCGCGCACCATACGAGCGATGCAGCCGGCAGGTTACGCGTTTTCCTTCATCACCTATCCGGTCGCGATTTCCCTGCTGTTTTTGCCGCTTGAGCCTGTGGCGGCGGGGTTAATGGTGGTGGCTGTTTCGGTTATACTACGCGTCTTACTGCAACGGGCGGTGCACGCCAGTTTCCGTATCCGCGGACCCGCTAAGCCCTGGCTTGCGCCCGTCCGTGATTTGATCGGTTTCCTGATGTGGGCGGCAAGTTTCTTCGGCCGCAGCGTTGAGTGGCGGGAACAGCAGTTTTCGGTCCGCTCCGACGGGCAGTTGATGAACAAAGGAGTTCGTAATCCATGATGAAAACCCTGTTTCTGAATCCTCCGTCGTTTGAAGGATTCGACGGTGGCGCCGGCTCACGCTACCAGGCGCGGCGGGAAATCCGCTCGTTCTGGTATCCCACCTGGCTCGCCCAGCCCGCGGCACTGGTGCCAGGCAGCAAGCTGATTGACGCGCCCGCGCGAGGCCTGTCGGTTAATGACATTCTGCCGCTCGCCAACAATTATGAACTCGCCATTCTGCATACCAGCACACCCTCTTTTGAATCCGACGCCAAAGTCGCTGAAGCGCTTAAAGCCAAAAACCCCATGCTCATGATTGGCTTCATCGGCGCGCACGTGGCAGTGCAATCCGAGCTTTCGCTTAAGCATTCGCACGCGATTGACTTCGTCGCACGCAACGAATTCGATTTTACTGTCCACGATGTTGCCTCCGGTCGTCCGCTTGCTGAAATCGACGGCATCAGCTACAAAGTCAATGGCAAAGTAGTGCATAACCGCGACCGCGCAATGATCGAAAACATGGACCAGCTGCCTTGGGTCGTCGACGTCTATAAGCGTGACCTGGTAATTGAAGATTATTTTATCGGTTACTTGCAGCATCCTTACGTGTCGCTTTATACCGGGCGCGGCTGCAAGTCGCGCTGCACCTTCTGCCTGTGGCCGCAAACCATAGGCGGTCACCGCTACCGCACCCGCAGCCCGGAAAACGTCATCGCGGAAATTGCGCGCGCCAAGGAATATTTCCCGAAGGTGAAGGAATTCTTCTTCGACGATGACACGTTCACCGACGATTTGCCGCGCGCCGAGGAGATTGCCAAGGGGCTCGGCAAGCTGGGCGTGACCTGGTCGTGCAACGCCAAGGCCAACGTGCCCTATGAAAGCCTCAAGGTAATGAAGGAAAACGGCTTGCGCCTGCTGCTGGTGGGATTCGAGACCGGCAGCCAGCAAATCCTGGTCAACATCAAGAAAGGCATGCACGTGGACATGGCGCGCCGCTTCATGGCCGACTGCCACAAGCTCGGCGTGGTGGTGCATGGCACGTTTATCATGGGCCTGCCCGGCGAGACTCACGACACCATCGAAGAGACTATACGCTTCGCCAAAGAGATCAATCCATATACCATTCAGGTCTCGCTCGCAGCCGCCTACCCTGGAACCTATCTGCACAAACAGGCGCTAGAGAACGGCTGGCTGCTTAGGGATTCCTCGCACATCGTCGCGCAAGAAGGATTTCAGGTCAGTTCGCTCAACTATCCGCACCTGTCGCATGAGGAAATCTTCGCTGCGCTGGAAAAATTCTACAAGCGCTTCTATTTCCGTCCCAACAAGATCGCCGAGATCACTTTCGAAATGATGCAAAGCTGGGAAATGACCAAGCGCCGGCTGCGCGAAGGCGTGGAGTTCTTTCGCTTTCTTTACGGGCGGGAAGATCGGGTTTGAAGCGGCTAATCGTCACGGCTGACGACTTTGGCGCATCCCTTCCCGTCAACGAGGCAATTGAGCAGGCGCATCAAAACGGTATTCTCACCACCGCGAGTCTCATGGTGGGCGCTGCCGCAGCTCTAGACGCAGTGGAACGCTCCAAGCGCATGTCCTCTCTCAAAGTGGGACTGCATGTGGTTCTGGTCTGCGGTCGCCCGCTTCTGCCACCCGCCCGTATTCCCGACCTGGTGGACAATCAGGGAAATTTCTCCACACAACTTGCGCGCGCCGGGATTAATTTCTTTTTCCGCCCCAAGGTCAGGCGGCAACTCGAAGCAGAAATACGCGCGCAGTTTGCAGCCTTCCACAACACCGGCCTTATGCTGGATCACGTCAACGCGCACAACCACATGCATGTGCACCCGACCGTATTAAGCCTGATCCTCAAGGTGGGACGTGAATATGGCGCGCGCGCCGTGCGTCTGCCGCGCGAGCCGTTGTTGAGTTCCTGGCGCGCCGCGCGCAACGCGCTGCCGCGGCGTCTTGTCAGTTCACTGTTGCTCAGCCCCTGGATGAGCCTGATGAAATGGCGGCTGAAAAAAGCGCGGATGCTGCACAACGATTACATCTTCGGCATGAACGATACCGGGCACATGACCGAACAACGGGTGCTGGGTTTGCTCGCGCACCTGCCGCATGGCGTCTCGGAAATGTACTTCCATCCGGCGCTTGAAGCTTGGGACTGCATGGACCCCGGGATGACGCATTATGAACATCAAGCCGAGTTCCAGGCCTTGGTGAGCCCCATGGTCGCGCGCTCTGTGCGCCAGCACCAGATAGAAAAAATCAGTTTCGGCGATCTCCCGGCCAATCCTTTTTCTTGAATCGCATGAATCCCGGCAAGTCACAACGCAGCTTCGCACCCACGAACGGGGACAGCTCTTGCTAAATAGCTTTGGTAGTCAGTATCTCCGCGTCGTGGTGCGCCTGGTGGAGTTCTCTGCCCGCGCCGCCAAAGGTTTGGTGACGATCGTCTTGCTGTTGACTGCGGTGTTTCTCTACTACACCGCAACCTACTTAAGCCTCGACACCGATCTCAGCAAAATGCTCGATCCCCAGCTGCGCTTCCGCCAGCTGGAAGCGGATATGCGGAAGGCCTTTCCGCAGTTTTCCGATTTGATAGTGGTGGTGATTGATGGAGACAGCGCGGATAACGCCAATGCAGCTTCGCAGAAACTCATGGCGCGGCTGAAACAGGAAAAAACGACGCTCGAATCGATTTATGACCCGGAGCAAACCAGCTTCTTCTCACAGAACGGGCTGCTTTATCCCGACAAAATTGAATTGCTGCAGCTTTCCGACCACTTGACCGAGGCTGCGCCGTTTCTCGGCACGCTGGCGCAAGACCCCAGCTTGCGCGGCCTGTTTACCGTGCTTGGCCGCGCGCTCGATGAAAACCTAAGTGCTGACTACCGCGTGCGCTTGAAGACAATGCTGGACAGCATCAGCGGCATCGCCGAGGCTCTGTCCGCAGGGCGCCAGGTCAAACAATCCTGGCGCGGCCAGTTCATCGAAGGCACGCTGGCCCAAGGCAACGACCGGCGGCACTTCATCCTTATCAAACCCAAATTCGATTACTCCTCGATGCAGCCGGGCCATGAGGGAATTAACACCGTCCGCCGGGTCGCACAGGAATTACAGCTCGACCCGCAACATGGAGTGCGCGTACGTCTTACCGGAGAAGTTCCCATCCAGGATGAAGAACTGGGCAGTGTTGAGCGAGGCGCCAGCACAGCAGTCATTCTCTCCACGCTGCTGGTATGCTTGATTTTAGTCGTTGGGCTGCGTTCCGCCCGACTCGTGGTAGCGATTCTGATCACGCTGTTTGTTGGCCTGATTTGGACTGCGGCTTTTACCACTTTTGCCATCGGCCATCTCAATTTGATTTCAGTGACCTTCGCCGTGCTGTTCATCGGCCTGGGTGTCGATTTCGGCATTCAGTTCGGCATGCGTTACAAGGAGGAGCTGCATCGCACCAAGAACTACGATCTCGCCTTGAGCGAAGCCGCCAATGGCGCGGGTGGGATGTTGACGCTGGCGGCGCTCGCTGCCGCCATCAGCTTTTTCTCCTTTACCTTCACCAGTTACCGCGGGCTTGCCGAGCTTGGCGTTATTTCCGGCGTGAGCATGTTCATCGCGTTGATATTCAACCTCACTTTGCTTCCGGCGCTGCTGAAACTGATGCCGGTCGACATGGAAAGCAAATTGCCGAAGAGCAGCGTGCTTACGCGCTTGCGCTTCCCGGTGCGTCGTCACAGAAAACGCATTCTTGGCGTGGCCGCGCTGGCTGCAGTGGTTTCGCTGGTGCTGCTGTCACAGGTGCGCTTCGATTTCAACCCCCTCAACATGAAGGACCCGAACACCGAGTCGGTCGCCACCTTCCTCGACCTGCTGAATGATCCCAACACCACGCCTTATACCATTGACGTACTCACCGCCAATCTCAACGAAGCCAAGGAAGTCGCGGCAAAGGTCGAGAAGTTGCCGCTAGTGGACAAAGCGCTGACACTCGCCAGTTTTGTGCCAGACGACCAGGACGAAAAGCTTGCGATCGTAGCTGACATGGCGCTGGTGCTGCAACCGCTGGTTACACCGGCGCGTGTTGCTGCGCCGAGCACGCAAGAAGAGTTCCGGGCCGTGGAACAGTTTCAGAAAAAATTGCAGGAAGCCGGCGGGGAAAATCCCGATTCCGCTTTTGCCGCAAGCATGAAGCGCCTGGCAAACGCTCTGGAAAAGCTTAAATCCGTCCCTGGCTGGCCGGACCAGGCGCTCCAGCAGCTGCGCGACGGCGTGGTAGGCGACTTGCCGCAGAATCTGGCGAATTTGCGCAAGCTCCTACAACCGCAGCACATCGAGCTCAAGGATGTGCCGCAGGATTTGCGGGAAAGATATGTCGCTGCCGACGGCCGCGCCCGGGTTGAGGTCTTTCCCAAAATCAATATAACCGACAACAAGGAATTGCGCCGCTTTGTATACGAGGTGCAAAAAGTCGTACCCCAGGCCATCGGCACCCCGGTGGCGCTGGTCGAAGGCGGCGACACGGTGGTGCGGGCCTGCCTGCAGGCTTCTGTAATTGCCTTATGCGCGGCGTTAATCCTGCTGCTCCTGGTATTGCAAAGCGTCTCCGGCGCATTTCAGGTATTGCTGCCGTTGTTTCTGGCAATGGCAATGACCGCGGCAAGTTCCGTGATTCTCAACCTGCCGCTTAACCTGGCGAACATCATTGCGCTGCCGCTGCTGCTGGGCTTAGGGATAGCCTTCGGCATTTACCTGGTGATGCGCAAAAGAAGCGGGCTTGACGTTGAGCACCTGTTCCGCAGCAGCACGCCACGCGCGGTACTGTTCAGCGCACTTACCATTGTGGTTTCGTTCGGCTCGCTGGCTTTCTCCGAACACCGCGGCTTGGCCGGCATGGGTCTTTTGCTCACCTTGGCCCTGTCGTTCACGCTACTGTGCACGTTGGTAGTTCTGCCCGCCGTCATGAGCGCCACTGAGGATAAGCGATGAAGCTGGTCATTGCCATTACCGCGCTCGCTGGCCTGCTTGCTGCAATTTTATTAATCGGCTTCCACGGCTTTCTGGCGGTTTCCGATTTGCTGCTCACCGCCGGCTGGGGACTGGTAGTGGTGAGCCTGTTTCACCTGTTGCCGATGGCACTGTCCGCAATGGCCTGGCACCGTTTATTGCGCAGCACCTGGCACCACAGCTTGCCGGTGTTTTTCTGGGCGCGCTCGGTGCGCGAAGCCGTGGGCAGACTGCTGCCGGTGATGCAAGTCGGTGGTGAGTTTGTCGGCGCTAGAATTCTGACCTTCCACGGCGCCAAGGCGGGAATTGCCGGCGCCAGTGTGGTCGTGGATCTCACGCTCGAGGCTATTGCGCAATTCTTTTTCACGCTGCTTGGGTTGCTGTTGCTGGTATTGATTGGCGGCTCGGAGCAGACGGTGCGCTGGGCCGCGGCAGGCTTGGTGCTGGCAGCGCTTGCACTCGGAGGTTTTGTGATTGCCCAGCGCAAAGGGATGTTCAAGCTGCTCGAGGATTTCATCGAGAAACTCGCCGATAAGTGGGAATGGCTGTCGCTCGGGAAAATTAATAACCTGCACGACACCATCCAGAAACTCTACCGCGAGCGCCGCGCGCTCCTTGCCGCAGGCCTAACCCATCTTTTCTCCTGGATTATCAGCGCTGGCGAGGTATGGCTGGCGCTTTATTTCATGGGCAACCCGGTGAGCTTCCTCGAAGCCCTGATTCTCGAAAGCCTGAGCCATGCGGTGACAAGCGCCGCGTTTGTGGTCCCCGGCTCGCTGGGCGTGCAGGAGGGCGCTTACATGCTGCTGGGCCAAATGCTGGGGCTCACTCCGGAAATGGGATTGGCTCTCTCCCTGGTGAAACGTGTGCGCGATTTGCTGCTCGGAATTCCCGCGCTGCTGGGATGGCAGGCGGTGGAAGGCGGCCGCCTGTGGATTAAGGCGAACCGTCGCAAAGGCGACGGGAGTTGATAATGTGTTTCTTTAGGAAACCTCTGAACAAGTCCTGCGTGGCCAA
>JAHFRG010000046.1:2238-12172 GCA_023258935.1 Betaproteobacteria bacterium | reverse complement strand
TACTACTTGAACGAGCAGGTGAAGGCAATCCAGAAAGAGCTGGGGGAACTTGAAGAAGGGGGCGACCTTGACGAAATGGAAAAGAAAATCAAGGCCGCGCATATGCCCAAGGAAGCGCGCACCAAGGCCGACTCGGAACTCAAGAAGCTCAAGCTGATGTCGCCAATGTCGGCGGAGGCTACCGTGGTGCGTAATTACATCGACGCGCTGGTGGCTCTGCCGTGGAAGAAAAAAAGCAAGATCAGCAAGGACCTCACTGCGGCCGAAGCGATACTGGAAAAAGATCACTATGGGCTGGAAAAAGTCAAGGAACGCATCGTCGAATATCTGGCGGTGCAGCAACGCGTGGATAAGCTGAAGGCGCCTATTTTATGCCTAGTGGGCGCACCCGGAGTCGGCAAGACCTCGCTTGGGCAATCCATTGCGCGCGCCACCAACCGCAAGTTCGTGCGCATGTCGCTGGGCGGAGTGCGCGACGAAGCGGAAATCCGCGGCCACCGCCGCACTTACATCGGCTCGATGCCCGGAAAAATCCTGCAGAACATGACCAAGATCGGAGTGCGGAACCCGTTGTTCCTGCTCGACGAAGTGGACAAGATGGGAATGGATTTCCGCGGCGATCCGTCTTCAGCGCTGCTGGAAGTGCTGGATCCCGAGCAGAACCATACCTTCACCGATCATTACATTGAGGTGGAATACGACCTTTCCGACGTTATGTTTGTTGCGACTGCAAACACCTTGAACATCCCGCCGGCGTTATTGGACCGCATGGAGGTGATAAGGCTTTCGGGTTACACCGAAGACGAGAAAATAAACATCGCCATGCGTTACCTGCTGCCCAAGCAGATGAAGAACCACGGCTTGAAGGAAAACGAACTCGTTATCTCCGAAAGTGCGATGCGTGATATCACGCGCTACTACACCCGTGAAGCCGGGGTACGCAGTGTGGAGCGGGAAATTTCCAAAATTTGCCGCAAAGTAGTGAAAACCTTGGTGCTCAAGAAGCCCGAGCAAACCATCACCGTTACTTCGCGCAACCTCAACAAATTCCTGGGGGTAAGGCGCTTCACTTACGGCATGGCCGAGAAAAACAACCAGGTCGGCCAGGTCACCGGGCTTGCCTGGACCGAAGTGGGGGGCGAGTTGCTCACCATCGAAGCCGTGGTATTGCCCGGCAAGGGCAAGACCATAACTACCGGCAAGCTCGGGGAAGTGATGACGGAATCGGTGCAGGCGGCGCTATCCGTTGCGCGCAGCCGCTCGCGCTCGCTCGGTATAGCCGAGGATTTTTATCAGAAAAACGACGTACACATTCACCTGCCCGAGGGCGCCACGCCCAAGGATGGGCCGAGTGCCGGGATTGGCATTTGCACGGCCCTGATCTCGGTGCTGACCGGCATCCCGGTGCGCGCTGATGTTGCCATGACCGGTGAAATCACGCTGCGCGGGGAAGTGCTGACGATCGGCGGCCTGAAGGAAAAACTGCTGGCAGCGCACCGCGGCGGCATCAAGACTGTGCTCATTCCTGAAGAAAACACCAAGGATCTGGCGGAAATTCCGGACAACATCAAGAATCGTCTGGATATTCGTCCAGTGAAATGGATCGACCAGGTGCTGGAGTTGGCGCTCGAGCGAGTGCCGCATGCACTTCCCGAAAAAGAAGAAGTCAGTGCGCCATTGCCTGCGGTGGTTGAAGACAAAACCTCGACTGCGGTGATAAAACATTAGGTTCCTTAAATCTGTTGTCAGAAAGCATTTTGCGCGCCAACTGCGCACTGATTTAGATCACGTCGCAATTAAATCCACTTTTGTGTAGCAATTGCTTGACACGAGCTTTTAGCGCTTGTTATAAAGTTATTGCAAGGTTTTAGTTTCGGCATGACCGCAAGCATGACCTCAAAGGTTGTCCCGCACTGAGCCAATCGACTTACTGCAATCATCCATCGAAAGGGGAAATTTCGTGAACAAATCTGAAATTATTGATCATATCGCAAAGACGGCTGATATTTCCAAAGCCGCTGCAGGCCGCGCCCTGGACGGCGCGGTGGGGGCGATCAAAGCAGCGTTGAAGAAAGGAGGAATGGTAACCATGGCGGGCTTTGGCACTTTTTATGTTGGAAAACGTGCCGCACGCAATGGCCGCAACCCCCGCACCGGGGCCACGATCAAAATCAAAGCAGCCAGAGTTCCGAAATTCCGTGCTGGTAAAGCACTGAAAGATACATTAAACTAACGACCTTTTTACTCGGGTGATGCTTTATCAAAGCCCGTACTAAATTGCTCTGGCTCAGGCACTACCTTGGCCGAGATCAGGGTGCTTAGCTCAGTTGGTAGAGCGTCGCCTTTACAAGGCGAATGTCGGGAGTTCGACCCTCTCAGCACCCACCAGCTGTTTACTGATTTATTTGGAGTGGTAGTTCAGTCGGTTAGAATACCGGCCTGTCACGCCGGGGGTCGCGGGTTCGAGTCCCGTCCACTCCGCCAATAATTGGAGATTACACAGGCGAACGAGTGTTCGCCTTTTTTGTTACCAACACATAATGTTTGATTTAATCCACCGCAATAAAAGAATCGTCCAGGTCGTCCTTGCATTGATTTTTCTGCCGTTTGCGCTGTTTGGCGTGGAACGTTATTTCAGCAGCATAGGCGGCGGGGACTATCTAGCCAAGGTCGGCAGTTACAGGATCACTCAGCAAGAGTTCACTCAAGCGCTACGCGAGGAACAGGAAAGAATGCGCAACCAGATGGGCGATAAGTTCAACCCGATTATCATGGAAGATCCTGAAACGCGTGCTTCAATCCTTGATAAACTTATAAAGCAGCAACTGCTTTTAGTCCAGGCGGCGCGCGCGGGGTTGACCGCAAACGACCTTCAGTTGAAAAAAGTCATCAGCGAATTTTCCGCTTTCCAGGAGAACGGCAAATTTTCCAGGGCCCGTTACGAAACCATACTGCGCAATCAGGGCCTGAATCCCCTGAGCTTTGAGGCCAAGATGAGGCAGGATATGGTACTGGGGCAGCTGGCTGGCGCTTTCGAAAGCGAATTCGTTACGCAATCGGTCGCTGATAGATTAATTCGCCTCAGCCAGCAAGAGCGAGAGGTCAGTCAGCACACTAATTCTATAGACCAATATGTGCTTACCGTGAAGGTCAGCGAGGGTGCGGCAAAGCATTATTATGAGGAGCACCGCAACGAGTTCCAGACACCTGAGCAAGTACGCGCCGAATATGCGGTACTGTCGGCTGACAATCTGGGTTCGCAGATTAAAGTGAGCGCGGAAGAAAGCAGGAAATATTACGATGAGCATCCCACCCAGTTTCAGTCGCGGCAGGCAAGCCATATTCTGATTTCGGTGCCGCCTAATGCCAGCGCCGAATCCAAGGCACAGGCCAGAGCCGAGGCTAATCAACTCTACCAGCAGGTCGTAAAAAATCCAGCGGAGTTCACCGAGCTGGCGAAAAAAAACTCGCAGGACCCCGGCTCGGCGGCCAAGGGCGGCGATCTCGGGTTCATATCCCGGGGCGCAATGGTAAAGCCTTTTGAAGACGCGGTATTCCAGATGAAAGAGAGGGAAATAGCCGGGCCTGTGGAAACCCAGTTCGGCTACCACATCATCAAGCTCAACGCCATCAAGCAGCTGGGATACGAAGAAGCCAGAAATCAGATCGAGCGCGAACTCAAAGAGCAGCAGGCCATCAAAAAATTCAACGAGCTTGCCGAAAATTTCAGCAACATGGTGTACGAACAGCCGGAAAGCCTGAAACCGGCGGCACAGGCTTTCAAGCTGACCATCCAGCAAAGCCCGTGGCTGACCCGCGACAGCAAAGATGTTGGGCTGTTAAGCAATGAAAAGCTGCTGAAGGCGCTATTTTCAGACGATGCGGTTAAAAACAAACGCAACACCGAGGCCATCGAAGTCGCGCCCAATACCCTGGTTGCGGCGCATGTGCTGGAGCACAAGGCCGCGAGCCATATGCCTTTCCAGGAGGCCAGAGCTGGGATCAACAAGATTATCCTGCTGCAGCAAGCTTCCGAGCTCGCGAGAAAAGAAGGGATGGCCCAGCTCGAAATGTTGCAGCAAGGCAAAGATGTCAATATCAAATGGAGCACGCCGGTCATGTTGAGCCGCCAGCGCGCAGCACCGGGATTGGGCATAGCCGCGCTGCGTGCGGTGTTCACGACGGATGTGAGCAAGCTTCCGGCTTATGCCGGCGCGGCAGACCCGGAAGGGAGTTATATGCTGTTTAAGATTATCCGAGTCCAGGAACCCGACAGGATTGATGAAGCGAAGCGCAAGGAGTTAACCGAACAACTGCGACAGCTTGTCGCGCAGGAGCAATTTACCGCTTATCTTGCCAGCCTCAGGCAAAAAACCGAGGTCAAAATCAACTATGAACAGTTGGAGAAAAAAGAACGCTGAGAACAGGATTAGGAATTCATGACCAAGGAATCAGGACAGCCCCGAGATGCCGCCCACGGTGATGCTGAAGCCTGCGTCAACATGAGTGATTTCACCGGTGATTCCGTTTGCCAGATCGCTCATCAGGAAAGCTGCGGCGTTCCCCACATCGTCTATCGTCACATTGCGCTTTAGCGGCGCATTTTCCGCAACAAAGCTGAGAATCTTTCCGAACCCGCTTATCCCGGCTGCCGCCAGCGTCTTGATCGGGCCCGCGGAAATCGCATTCACGCGTATCCCCTTGGGTCCCAGGCTTTGCGCCAGATAGCGCACGTTGGCTTCGAGGCTTGCTTTGGCTAGTCCCATCACATTGTAATTGGGCACAGTACGCGCCGCGCCCAAATAAGTCAGGGTAAGCAGCGCCGCTTTTCTTCCCTGCATCAGCGGCAACCCGGCTTTGGCCAGAGCCGCAAAGCTGTAGGAGCTCACATCATGTGCGATACGGAAAGCTTCGCGGCTCAGACCATCCAGGAAATCACCGGAAAGCGCTTCGCGCGGCGCAAACGCAATGGAATGCACAATGCCATCCAGCCCGTCCCAATGTTTGCCAAGTTCGCTGAACAAACGCTCAATCTGCTCGTCGCTGCTGACATCACAGCCGAATACCAGCTTGCTGCCAAATTCATTGGCCATTTCCTCCACGCGATCCTGCACCCTTTCCCCCTGGTAAGTAAAAGCAAGTTGGGCGCCTTCGCGCTTCATGGCGCCGGCAATGCCGTAAGCGATGGAGCGATTGCTCAACAACCCGGTAATCAGGATGCGTTTGTCGGCGAGAATTCCCATGGTCATTCCCTGTCTATGAACGTGAGGCTGTGGAATTATAACTTATCTTTTCCGGTTCGCTTAACCCATGGCGGCAAAGATGACTCAAGCGCGCGGTTTGCTATACACTGTGAAGCCGATGAATTTCCAGTTCTGTCGCTTCTTTTGCCTGGCGTTGTCCCTGCTTGCTGCGGCGTGCGGAAGCTCCGGCTGGAACAACCCCTATCCGGCCGCGGACAGCGGAAAGAATATCTTTTATTCGGCATTCACCGAGCGTCCCAAGCACCTCGATCCGGTGCAGTCATACAGCGAAAATGAGGCGGTATTCAACGCCCAAATCTACGAACCGCCGCTTCAATATCACTACCTCAAGCGCCCTTATACCCTGGTTCCTTTAAGCGCGGCGGAAATGCCCCGTGTGCAGTATTACGACAAGACGGGACGCAAGCTCTCCGATGATGCCGACCCGAAGCGCATTGCCTACAGCATTTACCAAATTCGCATCAAGCCGCGAATCCACTATCAGCCGCACCCGGCGTTTGCCAGGGACAAAAACGGCAAATTTTTGTATCAAGACCTGAAGCGGGAGGACTTGAAAGATGTTTACACACTTTCCGATTTCAAAGAGCAGGGCACGCGCGAGCTTAATGCCAAGGATTACGTATATCAGATCAAACGTCTTGCCCACCCGCGGCTGCATTCGCCGATTTTCGGACTGATGAGCGAATACATCATTGGCCTCAAGCAATACGCCGATGCCTTGAAGCAAGCCGACCAGGCTCTGCTTGCGAAGGAAGGCAAAGATGCCTGGCTCGATCTGACCCGCTATTCCCTGGAAGGCGTCGAGGCTACCGGCCGTTACACTTACCAAGTCAAGGTCAAAGGCAAATATCCGCAATTCGTGTATTGGCTTGCCATGTTTTTCTTCGCGCCGGTGCCAGTGGAAGTGGACCGTTTTTATTCGCAGCCGGGAATGGCGGAGAAAAACCTTACCCTTGACTGGTATCCGGTGGGAACAGGCCCTTACATGCTTACCGAAAACAACCCCAATAGCCGCATGGTGCTGGAGTTCAATCCCAATTTTCACGGCGAAACCTATCCCGCCAGCGGGGAGTCGGGTGATGCCAAAGCAGGCTTGCTTAAAGATGCCGGCAAACCGCTGCCGTTTATTGACAAGGCGGTATTCAGCCGCGAAAAAGAGAGCATTCCGTACTGGAATAAATTTTTGCAAGGCTATTACGATGCATCTGGGATTTCCTCCGACAGCTACGACCAGGCGGTGCAAGTCGGCGCGCAAGGCGAAGCGGTGGTGACCGATGCGATGCGCGAGAAAGGCATAAAGCTTGAAACCTCGGTCGCCACTACCATTATTTACATGGGTTTCAATATGCTCGATCCGGTGGTGGGCGGGTATACGGAACGCGCGAGAAAACTCAGGCAGGCGATTTCGGTTGCGGTGGATTATGAAGAATACATTTCGATTTTCGCCAACGGACGCGGCATTCCTGCGCAGGGACCGATCGCGCCGGGGATTTGGGGTTTCAGGGATGGACAAGCTGGGATCAATCCCGTGGTATACGAATGGGCGGACAACCGGCCCAAGCGCAAGTCCATCGAAACAGCGAAAAGACTGCTGGCGGAAGCAGGTTATCCCGATGGCAGGGACGCCAAGACCGGAAAGCCGCTACTCCTGAATTTTGATGTCACCGCGCGCGGACCGGATGACAAAGCTCGCCTTGACTGGCTGCGCAAGCAGTTTGCCAAACTTGATTTGCAGCTTGTGGTGCGCGCCACCGATTACAACCGCTTCCAGGAAAAAATCCGCAAAGGCGATGCGCAGATTTTCTACTGGGGCTGGAACGCCGATTATCCCGACCCTGAAAATTTCCTGTTCCTGCTTGCCGGCCCGCAAGGCAAGGTAAAGTTCGACGGCGAAAATGCTGCGAACTACGACAACCCGGAATACAACGAATTGTTTGAGCGCATGAAGAACATGGACAACAGTCCGCAGCGCCAGGCAATTATTGACAAAATGGTAAGCATTGCGCGTAACGACGCGCCTTGGTTATGGGGATTCCATCCCAAGGATTTCGGCTTGTATCACGGCTGGATGCAGAACGTAAAGCCCAACCAGATGGCGCGCAACAACCTCAAGTACGAGCGCATCGATGCCGCATTGCGCAGCCAAGAGCGCAGGGAATGGAACCAGCCGGTGCTGTGGCCGGTGTTGTTGATTCTGGCAGTGTTGGTGGCAAGCGCAGTTCCCGCAGTGCTCACCTACCGGCGCAAGGAACGCATGGCTGCGGTCCCCCGACCAGAACCCGTCGAAGGAGCGAGGCTATGATCAATTACATCATCCGCCGCATCGCCTACGCCATACCGATTCTTATCGGGGTCAATATCATTACTTTCGCCCTGTTTTTCGTGGTCAACACGCCTGACGATATCGCGCGCATGCAGCTTGGCGCCAAGCGCGTCACGCCCGAGGCGATCGCTAAATGGAAACAGGACCACGGCTACGACAAGCCGCTGCTGTTTAACGCAAGCGCAGAAGGCCCGGGCAAGTTGAGCGACACTATTTTTTACCGGAAATCCGTGAAGATGTTCGCATTTGATTTCGGCCCGGCGGATGATGGGCGCGACATCGCATACGAAATCAAGACCCGCATTGGCCCCAGTCTCGCCATCGCGGTACCGGTGTTCCTCATCGGCCTTCTGGTCGAGATCACCTTCGCACTTTTGATAGCTTTTTTCCGCGCGACTTACATTGATTTCTGGAGCGTAGTACTGTGCGTGGCGATGATGTCCATTTCCGGCTTGTTTTACATCATCAGCGGTCAGTATGTGGTGAGCAAGCTGTGGAACCTGGTGCCGATCTCAGGTTTCGATTTCGGCCTGGATACGTTCAAGTTTGTGATTCTGCCTGTGATGGTCGGTGTCATTGCAGGCATCGGCAGCGGCACGCGCTGGTACCGCACCATCTTTCTGGAGGAAATCAACAAGGATTACGTGCGCACGGCCCGGGCCAAAGGCCTCTCTGAAATACGCGTGCTGTTCAAGCACGTGCTGAAAAACGCCATGATTCCGATTTTGACCGGCGTTGTGGTGGTGATCCCGCTGTTGTTTCTGGGCAGCCTTATTACCGAATCGTTTTTCGGCATTCCCGGACTGGGAAGCTACACCATAGATGCGATTAGTTCCCAGGATTTCGCGGTGGTTCGCGCCATGGTGTTCATCGGCTCGGTGTTCTACATCATAGGGTTGATACTGACCGACATTTCCTACACCGTGGTTGATCCCAGAGTAAGGCTCGAATAATGCCTTTCATACCGGTCATTCTTTGGACTGATGCGCTGATTTATCTGCTGCTGGTGCTGATCGCGCTGTTCGTGTGGTATGTACGCGGTAGGCCGCATCTCGTCGCGCCTTGGTGGCGGGTGGCGCAGAGCAAAAGCGGGATGGTTGCAGCTACGGTGCTTGCGGCTTATCTGGTGGTCGGTTTGCTTGATTCAGTGCATTTCAGGCTGCCGCTCGAAGGCAACGCTGCTGAACGCGCCTATTCGGTCGAGGCCTTGAGTGTTTTCGATGTGCTCGCCAAACCACTCCGCACCCGAGTTGAAAAAACCTATTCAGCACCATTAGCTGCATACTTATTTGCCAAGGAGACCATCGAGCTGCCGGATGGCAGGGAAATCAGGGATTACCCGCGCCTGAAATACGGCGCGGCGAATTTGCGCGATCCGGGAAAAGAGCGGGCGGAAGACATCACCCGGCGTGTGCTTTACTCCCTGTTCCTGGCTGCACTTGCATGGCTGGTTGTCGCTGCCGCTTTGGTGTGGCTGGTGGCAAAGCGCAGAAGGCGCATTTTTAGCGAAACTGCCAGGGCCTTGTGGCGCGGCGAAAGTGAAATTCCATGGTTTGCGATATTGGTCACGCTGGGCATATTGATACTGTTCGTGTTTCCCGTGTCGGTTCTCAGCACTCATTACCATGTGTTCGGCACCGATAAAGTGGGACAGGACGTGCTTTATCTTTCGCTCAAGAGCATACGCACCGCACTGATAATCGGCACGCTGACCACGCTGGTGATGCTGCCTTTCGCTTTGGCCATGGGCATCATGGCGGGCTATTTCCGCGGCTGGGTGGATGATGGCATCCAGTATTTTTACACCACCTTGAGCTCGATTCCCGATGTGCTTCTGATTGCCGCGGCGGTGCTGATGATGCAGGTGTTCATGGACACTCATCCGCAGCTGTTTCCCACCATCACCGAGCGTGCTGATTTTCGCCTCTTGTTTTTGTGCATTATCCTTGGCGTCACCAGCTGGACCAGCCTGTGCCGCTTGTTGCGCGGTGAAGCGCTGAAATTACGCGAGCTGGAATATATCCAGGCGGCGCACGCTTTCGGCGTCTCCCATATGCGCATCATGACCCGGCACATTCTGCCCAACGTGATGCACATCGTGCTGATTACCGTGGTGCTGAGTTTCAGCGGACTGGTGCTGGCTGAAGCGGTACTCACCTATGTCGGAGTCGGGGTGGACCCCTCGATGATCAGCTTCGGCACCATGATTAACAGCGCGCGCCTGGAAATGGCGCGCGAGCCCATTGTCTGGTGGTCGCTGCTCGCCGCGTTCCTGTTCATGTTCATGCTGGTGCTCGCGGCAAACCTCTTTGCTGATGCTGTGCGCGACGCGTTTGACCCGCGCGTG
>JAHFRG010000046.1:0-2138 GCA_023258935.1 Betaproteobacteria bacterium | reverse complement strand
CGCGGCGAAACCTTTGCGCTGCTCGGGGAATCCGGCTGCGGCAAGTCCATGACCGCGCTTTCTATCATGCGGCTGTTGCCGGATGCGGGGCGGATTGTATCAGGCGAGATCATACTGGATGGACAGAACCTGCTGGAGCTTCCGGAAATCGCGATGCGCACGGTGCGCGGCAGGCGCGTGGCCATGATTTTTCAGGAACCGGCCTTGAGCCTGAACCCGGTGCTCACGGTGGGAGAGCAGATCGCCGAGGTGTTGTACCGCCACAGCAATCTGCGCGGAAATGAAGCGATAAAGCGGATCATGGAATTGCTTGATGCGGTGGGCATCCCCGATCCGGCAAGGCGCTGCCGCGAATATCCATTCCAGCTCTCCGGCGGCATGAAGCAGCGGGTGATGATTGCTAACGCCCTGGCGGGAGAACCGGACCTGTTGATTGCCGATGAACCGACTACGGCGCTCGACGTCACCATCCAGGCGCAGGTTCTGGACCTGATTAGAGATCTGCAAAAACGCACCGGCATGGCGATTTTGCTGATTACGCATGATTTGGGAGTGGTCTCGCAAATGGCGCACAAGGTCGCCGTGATGTATGCCGGGCAAATCGTGGAGACTGCGCAAGCCCAGGAGTTTTTCGCCAATCCTGCGCACCCTTATTCACGCAAGCTGTTTGCGTCGCTCCCCAATGCTGACAAGCGCACCGGCCGGCTTGCGGTAATCAAAGGCACCGTGCCACCGCTTAATCGCGAATTTCAGGGCTGCCGCTTTGCAGAGCGCTGCGATTTCGCCTGGAACAAATGCCGTGAGATTGATCCGGATTGGAGTACCGCTTCAAGCGGTCACGTGGTCCGCTGCCATCTATACAGCGAGGGCAAAGCGCAGGCGGTTGCCGCATCTGCTGCGAACGGCGCAGTCTCCCGTTCTTCTGCTGTTGTTGAGCCGGCGGATTTGCTCAAGGTGTCCGATCTCAAAGTGTATTTCCCTGTGCACAAGGGACTGTTCAAGCGCGTTGCCGGTTACGTGAAAGCGGTTGACGGCGTCACGCTGGAAATCAAAAAAGGCCGCACCCTTGCGTTGGTTGGGGAATCGGGCTGCGGCAAGACCACCGTGGGCAAAGGCATCTTGCAGCTGGTCCCGGTGACTGCGGGAAGCGTGCGCTACAACGGGATCGACCTCGCCCGCCTTGGACGCAGCGAATTGCGCGCAAGGCGCTCCGAATTCCAGATTATTTTCCAGGACCCGTATTCCTCGCTTAATCCGCGCATGCGGGTTTCTGACATCATCGAGGAAGGCATGACCGCATTGGCAATTACCACAAGCGCGGAAGAACGGGCGCGGCGCGTGGACATGCTGCTCGAGCAAGTGGGTTTGCCAACTGAAATGAAGCAGCGCTATCCGCACGAATTTTCGGGCGGGCAGCGGCAGCGCATCTCCATTGCGCGCGCGTTGGCGGTGAACCCGAAGCTCATCATCTGCGACGAGCCGACCAGCGCGCTGGATGTTTCAGTTCAGGCGCAAATATTGAACCTGCTGAAAGAATTGCAGGATAAGCTCGGGCTGGCTTATCTGTTCATCACCCACAACATTTCAGTGGTTGAGTATCTTGCGCACGAAGTGGCGGTGATGTACCTGGGAAGGATTGTCGAAACCGGCAGCATGGAAGAAGTGCTGAACCACCCGCGCCATCCTTATACCCGCGCACTGTTGTCCGCAGTGCCGGTGATAGATCGTGCAACCAGGCGAGAAATCATTCGCCTACAAGGCGATATGCCCTCGCCGTTGAATCCTCCAAGCGGTTGCCATTTTCACCCGCGCTGCCCCGAAGTTATGCCTGAATGTAGGGAAACCTATCCGCAGACGAGCCGTTTCAGCGGCACGCACACAGCGCGCTGTTACTTATACAAACCGGGGTGAGCCGCGTTTCAGTAGAGAGGATGCAGGCTGCCTGAAGGTTTTCGTGCGGCGACAAACGCCGTGCCCGAGTTGAGGGGAACCAGCAGCGTTTGGCCGGAAGTAGTGATTTTGCTGCGCGGGAGTATGCCGTTCACTTGCTTCAATCGCGCCAAGGTTATGCCGAAACGCTGCGCGATTTTGTCCAGCCACTCGCCTTTCGCGGCGCGGTAAATCTGCCAGGATACCAG
>JAHFRG010000106.1 GCA_023258935.1 Betaproteobacteria bacterium | reverse complement strand
CTTTCCCGGCAACGTGCGGGAATTGCGCAATATCGTGATCCGCCTCACCACTAAATATCCTGGACAGACCGTCGGGACTGCGCAATTGCAGGGCGAGTTGGACATGGACAGTGTGGATGTCAAAATGCCTGAGCCGGTGATGACGCAGGACTCTAAGGCCTTATTGGATGCGGCGAGAAAGCATCTGCAGTCGCAAAAAAATTTCAGCCTGGACGTAATGCTGCAACAATGGGAAAAAAGTTATGTGGAGGCCGCGCTCACCATCACCCATGGCAATCTCTCGCAAGCCGCTAAGCTGCTGGGGGTGCGCCGTACCACCTTGTACAGCCGTATGCAACAATATGGCAATCTGGAGGATAAGGAAGATTAATCCCGATGTATTACGCCCATTTCGGCCTGACGCAACCGCCATTCAAAATCACCCCCAACACCGAGTTCTTCTTTCCCGGGGGTAACCGCGGCGCGATACTCGACGCGCTGCTCTACGCCATTTCGCAGGGCGAGGGCATAATCAAGGTGAGCGGCGAGGTGGGCAGCGGCAAGACCATGTTGTGCCGCATGCTGGAGACATGCTTGCCTCAGCAAATCGAGTCCGTCTATCTGGCCAATCCCAGCGTCTCTCCTGACGAGATCCTGCACGCCATTGCTTTTGAGTTGCAGTTAGCAATAGGAGACAATGAGCCGCGCATTAAAGTAATGCAGGAGCTGCACAACTATCTGCTGGAGCGGCACACACAAAAGCGCCAGGTAGTGGTTTTTGTCGAGGAATCGCAAAGCATGCCGCTCGCAACACTTGAGGAAATGCGTCTGCTCTCCAATCTGGAAACCGGAAGCCACAAGCTATTACAGATTGTGCTTTTCGGCCAACCGGAGCTCGACGAAATACTGCGCCAGCCGCAAATCCGCCAGTTGCGTGAACGCATTACCTACAGCTTCTCGCTAAGTCCGCTGAATGCCCAAGAAATTAAAGAGTATCTGATGTTTCGCATGCGCGCTGCGGGCTACCGCGGCCCGGACCTGTTTTCCCCAAGCGTCGTAAACCTGATCACCAAAGCCTCAGAGGGACTCACGCGCCGCGTGAATCTGCTTGCCGACAAGGCGTTGCTCGCGGCATTTGCAGACAATACTCACACCATCAAGCCCAAGCATATCAAGGAAGCAATCCAGGATAGTGAGTTCAGCCACGACATTGGGCAACGCAGCAGGCGGTTTCCCGGGTTGGCATGGCTGTTGTTCGGGATCGTAGTCGGGGCATTGTTGTACGGCGCTTATCTCTCGCTTTGGCCAATACTCGAAACACCTTCCGATAATCAGCCCGTTGTCAGTGACGCACCCGTTCTGCAAAGTGCGCCGGCAAAGCATGTTGAGTCTGAGGGGCCCAAGCCTGACACAGCTGAACCACCCGTAGCAGAACCACCCATAGCAAAACCACACGTAGCAGAATCACCCGCAGCGGAACCGCCTGTAGCGCAATCACCAGCAGCGACACCATCTACAGTGGAATCATCCGCAGTTGCATCTAGCTCTTCCCACGCTTCCGAGCAGGTTAGCGCGCAAAAAACCGGCACCAGCGAGCTCGGCCTTCCGCTTCGGATGTCCCCTGCAGTTACATTAGACCCAACAAGTGCAAAGGCCAAACCTGAAAAACCAGCGCAACCCAAAACGGAATACACCACGTTTGAACAATATCCGATTCTTCAGCAGCGCATCGAAGCAACGCACACCGCGTTTGCCCTAGCCTCAGCGGATGATTTCAGTATCCAACTGTTCCTCACCGACGAGGTGCGACCGCCACGAATCGAACGTTTTCTTACTCGCGCCGCAAAACTGATGAATCTCGAAGAAATTTACGTGTACCCGGTGAAGATAGGTGGACAACCGAGGTTCAGAGTGTTTTACGGTCTTTACCCTACACAGCAAGAGGCTAGACAGGCGATGAGCCAACTTCCCGCTCGATATGCTGAAACATTTCATCTGAGGCTGTTCAAAGTAGGCGAATTTCAGAACTAGCACCCGCTTTTCCGGCAAATTGCGCGAGTTTGGAATAAGCCACTGAATGGATGAGGAAAGCTTGCCGCTCTGTCAGATAGCCGGGAATTCATACTTAGATTAAGTTGTAAAAAAATCGTGCTATGATTAAGATTCATATGGAATAATATATTGCTTAACATTCAGGGTGGGGGAAAAATGCAGCACTCCAGTGCACGGTCGTTCCTTTCTTGCCTGTCATTAGTCTTGCTCTTGAGCGGCTGTGCCGCTAATTTATCGAATTATCCGCAAATTCCGCAGTCGGAAGGACATATCACCGCCACACTTGGGCCTGAAGCGGGCGAGATTCCAGCCCCGGTCAAGACCACTCCTTTCGTGCCTCCGCCCAAAGCGGTGGAAAAGCCGCAAACTTACAGCGTGGTAGTAAACGAAGTGCCGGCAAAAGAATTGCTGTTTGCCTTGGCGCGAGACACCAAGCAGAACATAGATATTCACCCCGGCATCCAGGGGCTGGTAACGATTAACGCGGTGAATGAAACCCTGCCCGCGATTTTGGATCGCATAGCCCGGCAGGTGAACATACGCTACAAAATGGAAGGGGATACCCTGGTGGTGACTCCCGATATCCCTTACTTCAAGACTTACACCGTCAACTACGTCAACCTCGCGCGCAATACCACTTCCGCCAACAGCGTTTCCGGACAAATCTCCGCTGCCGGAACCAGTCCGGGCGGCGCAACCCAGCCTGCCGCTGGAGGCGCAGCTAACTATTCCAGCACCAGTGTCACCAGCACCTCCAACAACAATTTCTGGGAAGTGCTCAAAGATAACGTCCGAAGCCTTTTGAATGCTACCCACGCGCAAGCTCTAAGCGCTGAAGACAAAGCAGCGCACGCCGAAGCCCTCATAGCGGCACGAAATGAACGAATTCAGGAGGCGCGCGCTACTGCACCCGCTGGAGCCGGATCTGACAAACTTTTTACCACTGCTTTTAGCAGCGGCCCGACGCTACCTGGCGAAGTGAAAGACGATATCGTGGTCAACGCGGTCGCAGGCACGGTAAGCGTATTCGCTACTGAAAAACAGCACGCGCTGGTGCAGCAATACCTTGACGGCGTGACCGAAGCGTCTCGGCGCCAGGTGCTGATCGAGGCGAGCGTCGTTGATGTCACCCTTAGTGATCAGTACCAAGGAGGCGTGGATTTCTCCAAAATAGGCAACTGGAACATCAGTCAAGCCCTGAGCAGCGGCCTGGCTACTGCTGCCCCCCCCTTCACCACAGTAGCCTATAACGTCGCCGGCAACACGAATATCAATGCCACCGTTTCGCTGCTCGAGCAGTTTGGCAAAACGCGAGTTTTATCGAGCCCGAAACTAATGGCGCTCAACAACCAGACTGCGCTGCTCAAAGTAGTGGAAAACGTGGTTTATTTTTCAGTTACCGCGGTACCTGCGGTGCTCAGCACCACTACGGCAGCAGCAGTCCAGCAGCAGACGTTCACCACCACGGCACAGACAGTGCCGGTAGGCCTAGTAATGAGCGTCACTCCGCAAATCGACGAAAACGGCATGGTAACCCTGATCGTGCGACCGACCATTACCACCGCTCCAACTTCGGTACAAGACCCCAACCCGGCCCTTACGATAACGACAACCACTCTGGGGGTGACAACTACCACGACTATCCCCAACCTAGTGCCGCAGGTCAGGACACAGGAAATGGAATCAGTGCTGCAAGTGGGCAGCGGCCAGATTGTGGTGCTGGGCGGCTTGATGCAGGATATCGAACAGCGCAACCAGAACGCGGTACCTGGCTTGGGAAAACTTCCGTTTATTGGGGAATTTTTCGGTTTCCGCAATAACAAAGTAACCAAAACCGAGTTGCTGGTTTTCTTGCGACCGACCGTAGTCACCAATCCGTCTTTGGATAGCGATGAGTTGAAATTCTTCAAGCGTTTTTTACCCAAACCTGAAACGACCGGCGCCAATCAATGAGCCTGTTGATGAAAGCCTTGCAAAAGGCTGCCCAGAACCGCGAAAGTTCTGGCGAGAAAAGCC
>JAHFRG010000045.1:11151-12604 GCA_023258935.1 Betaproteobacteria bacterium | reverse complement strand
TACTATCCAATCTCGCGCGGCCGCTGCTTGGGCTGGCAGGCAGCTGGGCACTGGTAATGGTATTGCGCAGTTTGGATCGGGTCGGCAAAGGTGTGCGCAGCGCGCCGCGCGATGCGCTGGTGGTGGATGCCACGCCGCCTGAGATGCGCGGCTATGCGTTTGGGTTTCACCGCGCGCTGGACAACGGCGGGGCAGTGGCGGGAAGCCTTGCCGCTGCTGCGGTGCTTGCCTATTCGGGACTTACTCTGCCGCAGGTGATTTTACTTTCCGCGATTCCGGGATTCATTGCAGTATTGTTCCTGTTGTTGGGGGTCAAGGAAAAACCTGCTCCTGTGATACCGCCGCGCGCGGATTTGGCGCCGCTTTCCTGGCGCAATCTGTCATTACCCATGCGGCGCTATCTTGTGGTACTGGGATTGTTTACTTTTGCCCGTGCTTCAGAAACCTTCATCCTGCTGTTCGGTTTTCAATTGCACATCAGTGTGGTCGAATTGCTATTGCTGTGGGCCGCATTGAATCTTGCCAAAACAGCAACCTCAACTTGGGGCGGCAGGCTCGCCGACAAGTTGGGGCGCGGTATGCTAATGTTGGTGAGTTGGACCGCCTTTGCGCTGAGTTTTCTGCTGCTCGGCAAAGTCACCGGGAACTTGGCCCTTTGGGCGGTGACTATTGTATATGGACTGTTCATGGGCTTGAGCGAAGGCGCGGAACGGGCTTTGGTCAGCGATTTCTCCAGCGCTGGTGAACGCGGTACGGCGTTTGGCTGGTATCATTTGATACTGGGATTGACCGCGATTCCCGCCGGCCTGGTTTTTGGGGGTATCTGGCATTATCAAAGCGCAGCAATGGCGTTTTTCTTTGGCAGTGGCTTGGCGGCGTTATGCGTGCTGCTGTTGCGCGGCTGGGTGTGGCCGCATCTCAATGTACAAAAAGAGTCTGTGCCATGAAACTGCTTATTTTGCTGCTGGTATTGGCGGCGGCGGTGGTGGTGTGGAGCAGTATGGCACGCGCTGCCGGTACGCCGAAAGCTGGCGAGGATGCGCCGGATTTCAGCCTGCCTGACCAGAACGGAAGCGTGCGCAGCCTGCGTGATTTCGGCGGCAAATGGCTGGTGCTGTATTTTTATCCCAAGGACGATACGCCGGGATGCACCCAGCAAGCCTGCACTTTCCGCGACGACTTGCACCAGCTCACCGCGATGGGCGCGGAAGTGGTAGGGGTAAGCGTGGACGATACCACAAGCCATGCCGAGTTCGCCCGGAAATACCACCTGCCTTTTCCTTTGCTGGCGGACCAAAATGGGGAAATCGCTGAACGCTATGGCTCAATCTTGAATCTGGGCATAATCAAATTCGCCAAGCGCAATACTTTCCTGATCAATCCCCAGGGAAAAATCGCCAAGGTTTATCTCAGGGCCGACACTGCACGCAATTCCAAAGAGGTGATTGAAGAC
>JAHFRG010000045.1:0-11051 GCA_023258935.1 Betaproteobacteria bacterium | reverse complement strand
GCCCTCCTGTCCGGTCTGGGCCGCCACACGTTACCCCTTTACGGGAGGTGTCAATATCAATAGTCATCTGCCTAGACCGGTCCCGGGCAAAGCTCAGGTAGGCCGATTTTAGGAGAATGAACTATGCCTTTTAGCAAACTCGGCCTGTCGGCCGAAATTCTGCGCGCAATTAGCGACCAGGGTTATCACGAACCCACGCCGGTGCAGGCGCAAGCGATCCCGCCGATACTTTCGGGACTGGATGTGATGGCCGGGGCGCAAACCGGCACCGGCAAGACCGCAGGGTTCACCTGGCCTATCTTGCAACGCCTGAAAATCCATTCCAACACCAGCACGTCCCCGGCGCGGCATCCTATACGCGCGCTGATTGTGGCGCCGACCCGAGAGCTCGCGATGCAGGTCGAAGAAAGCGTGCGCACTTACGGCAAATATCTCTCGCTGAAATCCACGGTAGTCTTCGGCGGTGTCAACATCAATCCGCAGATCAAGGAATTGCAGTCCGGTGTAGACATGCTGGTGGCCACCCCGGGGCGATTGCTGGACCATGTGCAGCAGAAAACGGTAAATCTCTCGAAAGTGGAAATCCTGGTGCTGGATGAAGCGGACCGCATGCTGGACATGGGTTTTTTGCCGGACATTAAAAGAATTCTCGCGCTGCTGCCTGCAAAACGGCAGAACCTGCTGTTCTCCGCAACGTTTTCCGACGACATCAAGAAACTCGCGGATCGTCTCCTGAACAAACCGGTGCTGATTGAAGTGGGGCAGAGCAATGCTGCAGCGGACATGGTGGCGCATGTGGTGCATCCGGTGGATCACAACCGCAAGCGCGAATTGCTCTCGCACATAATCAAATCGCAGGATTTGCGCCAGGTGCTGGTATTCACCCGCACCAAGCATGGCGCAAACCGGCTTGCGCAGCAGCTGCAGCGCGACAGCATCCATTCCACGGCGATCCACAGCAACAAGAGCCAGCCGGCTCGTATCCAGGCATTAGCGGATTTTAAGAGCGGCAAGGTGCGCGTGCTGGTTGCTACTGATATCGCGGCGCGCGGTTTGGATATAGATGAATTGCCGCACGTGGTGAATTTCGAGCTGCCGCATGTCGCCGGAGACTATGTGCACCGCATCGGACGCACCGGCCGCGCCGGCAGTTCCGGCGACGCTATATCGCTGGTGTGCACGGAGGAGATGGAGCAACTCAAGGACATCGAGCGCTTCCTCAAGTTCAGACTTCCAATCAAAATCGTGCCCGGTTTTGAGCCAAATCAGAAAGCGGTTCACCGCCCCAGCTTTGAGACGCATCATAAAGCAGCAGTTCACCGTCCCGGTTTTGAGCCGAATCATAAAGCAGTTCACCGCGAAAGCCGGCGGCCCGGCAGGGCACAGCCGCATGCTTTTAGACGCGAACACAGCAACGTTGCGCAAATTGCCTCGGCGACAAGGCCGCCGGTTCCGCACCAGGCACCTGCACAGAAGCCGCAACATCCTCATGTGAAAAAATCCATGCCAGCATTGTTTTTACCGCCAGCCAAAGCCAAGCACAACGCTTGAGTGTTGCGCATCAAGATGGTCGATTTCTGGCACAGCTGCGGCTATCATTATCTCAAACGCGACCCGGACGGACGGCTCGTCCTCACCGACGATTTCCTGCGCAGTTATTTGACGCGTCCCGAACTGCACCCTGTTGAAGAGTCTTGTGCAAACGAGCGCGCCCTGTATCAGGAATTGCTGATTAACCCGCGCAGCGTGGTGGACAATGCGCGCCTTGCGGCGATTGCCGATGAAGATGCGCGGGAAAATTACCGCATCATGCTGCGTTTCCGCGAGCGTTTGATGGCTGTGCCATCACTGGAAGCCTGCTACGCTGCGATTTTTCAGGAAGCCGACGCCACCGTACCGCCGCTTTTCATCGACCATTTGGTACAGGTGATCTTGCGCCACATTCTTGAGCAGCAACCTGAGCCATTGCGGGCGCGCGCAGCAGAAATGTTGTTCCGTGCGCAGAAAATCAGCATCAATAACAGCGCGATCATGGCGGCGGATGCAGAAACTGTGGAAGCCCACGCTAAAAGCGCCGGTCTTGGCAACATCGGGCGCTTTCTCATGGATGCGCAGGCGCCGTTGAAGGGCGCTGATCTGACCGTGCTGAACGAGGACAATGCTGAAGTTTATTGGACGCGTGATGAACACCACGACACGGTGCTTGCGTTAATTCCGTCTCATCCTGGTAACTCTGCCCTATGCCGCGTTCTGGAAGCGTGGGTTGAGCATTTTCATCAAGTGCGTGTAACGGTAAGCCCGGTGCCTAAAATCGAGAACGAGGAATGGTTCTGGCACGTCGGCCTTGACGCCGACGCGAGCGGTATCCTCAATGATGTGTATCTCGGCAAGGTTGTATCGGAGGAACGCCAGCAGCGACTGTTATGCCTGTTTCGAATGGATTTTCTTAACGCTCAAGACATGCGCTCAGAAATCGCCGGACAACCGGTGTTTCTGGGTATGGCGATGAGCAACGATAACATATTGCGCATGAAGCCGCAGAATCTCTTGATGAATCTGCCTCTGGCGCGGCGCATGTAAGGCGCTGGCGGACTCTTCTTTAGTACTCCAGCTAATTGTCCTGCGCGTCAAACCACCGTCCGCGCAGCGACTTGATGCTGTCGAGGATGCCTTGGTCAAGCGAGGATGAGCGTACTTCCTCGGGCAGCTGCACCCGATGCTCAGTAACGAGGCTGGGTGCCTGCTGGTAGATGAGATAACGCAATAGCGCCGCATGTACGTGGCTTTTCAGCAGCCGCACATTCACCGGTTTATTGAGGAAACGGAAGATTTGCGCCTCATTGATGAGCTCGATCACAAGTTCCGAGTCTGACGCGGTGGTGATTACGATGCTCAGGATCTGCGGGTATTCCTGTTTCAAGAGCTTCAACATCGCGCTTAATTGCTCGTGGCCGGAGTCGATGTCGGCAATCACGACCGCGATTTCCTGTGACTGCATTGCCGCGAGTGCGGCCTCGAGATTCGCGGCGTAGATTACCGGGCACAGCCCGCCGATCAGTTCGCGGGTAACGCGAAAAATTTCTTCGTCCTCATCGATGACTAGCACGCCGGCGCCCATCTTTTCCGGTAGCGCGACCGCTGCAGCTTTGGTATCGGCAAGTTCGAGCGCGATGGTCACGGCTTCGGCGACGATAGTCTGCAGCTCACTGTTATCCCACGGTTTGCTGATGAAGCGGTAGACCTCGCCGTCGTTGATCGAGCCGACGATTGCCGCCAGGTCGGAATAGCCAGTCAACAGAATGCGCACGCTGCGCGGCGAGATCTCGCGCGAGCGGCGCAGCAGTTCCACGCCCGGCATCACCGGCATGCGCTGATCACTAATGATTACGTGCATCTGATACTTGCGGAGGAAATCGAGCGCCTTGTTGCCGTCGGTGGTGGTGAACACATGATAGCGGCTCCGGAACAGCGACTTGAGCGCGGTCAGTATCCGTTCCTCGTCGTCTATCAACAGCAGCCGTGCTTTCTTGACGCTGGTGTCGAGGCTGATTGCGCTGTCGCCGGTCAGCACCGGCTGGACATTGCCAGTCGCTTGCGGGGCAATCGCAACAGGTGCCGCATTGAGCAGGCGGGCGGCACTGAGTAGTGCGGAACTGTCAGGCGCGCTGAGCTTGAGAGTGGGTGCTGCGGCGTTGAGGTTGAGCGTGGCATCGAGCGCTTCGCGGAAAACCTCGGAAAACTCGCGTGCATCCTGAAAGCGGTCCTCGCGCTTCTTGGCGAGCGCTTTTTGCAGTACGCGATCCATCAACGGCGACAAATTGGCGTTCAGTACCGATGGATCGGCCGGCCGCTCGTTCAACACTTGTTGCATCACCACGGCACTGCTGCCGTAAAACGGCTTGCTGCCGGTCAGCAGCTCGTAGGCGATTACGCCTATAGCAAATAGGTCGGTGAGTGTGCTGACCTCGGTGCCGAGGAACTGCTCGGGCGCCATGTAATGCAGCGTGCCGAGCACGTCGCCGACTTTGGTCAGATTCGAAGACTCGGTATGCGCGATGCCGAAGTCGCTGATCTTGATGCGGCCGTCGCTGTTGATCATGATGTTCGATGGCTTGATGTCGCGATGCACGACGCCCTCGCCGTGCGCATAGCCAATGCCGTCGAGCACCTGGCGGATGATCTCGCCGGCTTCGCGGATTTCGTAGACGACTTTCTGCGCCAGGTGATGCGCCAGCGTCTTGCCGTTAACCAGCTCCATCACAATGTAGGCGATTTCGTCGTCCTCGCCGTAGTCGTAGATCTGCACGATGCGCGGATGCACCAGGCGGCCGACCGTCTGCGCCTCATGCCGGAAACGGTTTATCACCTGCTTGAGCGTGCCGGCATCGAGCGATGCCTTGGTGATCGCCTTGATCGCGACGCTGCGCGAAATCGCGGAATCCCAACCCTTATAGACGATGCCCATGCCACCCTTGCCGAGCACGCCCTGGATTTTGTACTTGCCGATTTTAGCTGGAAGCGTCATTGCCATTGCGAGCTGTTATGCTGCGATTTCTGCTTCGGCCGGCGGCTTCACCGGCACCCATACCGTGAATTTGGTGCCGGCGCCGACTCGCGATTTGACGGTGATGCGACCGCCGTGTTGCTGGATGATCTTGTAGGAAATCGACAGCCCGAGCCCGGTGCCCTTGCCGATTTCCTTGGTGGTGAAGAACGGGTCGAAGATCTTCGGCAGTACTTCGGGCGCGATGCCCTTGCCGTTGTCGGCGATTTCGACTTCTACTCCATCGCCGTTGCTGCGCGTTGTGAGCGTGAGTGTGCCGTTGCCGGTTTCCATCGCTTGGGTTGCGTTGGTGATAAGGTTGAGGAACACCTGGTTGATTTGCGACGGCGCGCAATGGATTTCGGGGATGTCACTGAACTGTTTGTTGACGGTGACCGATTTCAATAGATGCTTGGCGAGCAGCAGCGTGCTGTTGAGGCCTTCATTTAGGTTGAAGCTTGTCACTTTGCTGCGATCAAGGCGACTGAAGTCCTTCAGGTTGCCTACGATCTCAGCCACCTGGCCGGTACCGTACAGGCCGTCCTTGACCAGTTTGTTCAGCTCTTCCAACACATGCTGCTTCTTGAGTTGCGCGATTTGCGACGATACCAGCGCGAACAGGCGGTTCAACTCCTCGGCGTTGGCATTGCCGCCGGCCTGCAGCAGCGCAAGCAGCTGCTCGCAGCGCTCGATCGCGGTGCTGAGGTCGGGCAGTTTATCGGCGACCGTGCCGAGGCTGTTCTTGACGTAGGCGAGCGGTGTATTGATCTCGTGCGCAACGCCCGCCACCATCTGGCCGAGCGACGACATTTTTTCCGACTGTATCAGCTGCGCTTCGGATTCCTTGAGGTGCTTAAGCGCTTCCGAAAGCTCGCGCGTGCGCTCTTGAACGCGGTGCTCGAGACTCACATTTGCTGCCTTAAGCTTGGCGCCGAGATAAGCCAGCAGGATCAACAGCGCGCTGGCGTAGGCGACAAGGTAAACGCGGTAGCGCTCCTTGTCCTGCAGCGTCGCCTCGAGTTCGCGGCTGAATGAAAACGTTAGAGTGTCGAGGCGCGGACCCGAGGTCAGGAACGCAAGCTTGTTGTACAGCAGCTGCTCGGCAGGTTTGTGCTTGAGCAATGCTTGCACCGCGGTGTCGAGTTCGGCTGCTTTGTCGCGTAAGGCGTCGGGAATCTTGTGCAGTTGCGCCGCGGCGGCTTCCAGGCTCGTGCGCTGCGGGTCCTGCGCCAGCCAGTAGTATTGCGGCGCCGTGGCGGCCAGACGGCTCAATGCCTGCTCGAGCTCCGGCGGGCGCAACTGCAGCTCGGCTGCCTGCGCACTAAGTTCCGCTGCGCCTTTAAGCACCGCTTGCAGCGCATCTTTGGTGTTGCGGTTCTCGGCCTTGAACTTCTCGACCAACTCGACCTTCTGCAGGATCGCCTTGTTGAGTTCGGGCAGCCCGGCGCTCAATGCGGCGCTATGCGTGTTTTGCAGCGCTGCCCCCAGATCCTGTAAGGCTTTGCTGGCGGCGGCAGCACGATTGCTCGCAGGCAAATAGTTCGATCCGAACTCGATTCGCGCGCGCAGTACGTCGACGTCCCAGCGGCCATCGATTTCCTTCAATTCACGCAGGAAGCGCAAAATCTCGTTCTGCACGCGCAGGTCAACCGCCTGGGTCTTGTCGTAGAGGAACGCCAGCACCCCCACCAGAACCAGCGCGGCGAGGCCAAACAATATGTTATGCAGCACGTCAGGCTTGTCCATATCGTTCCATTCATTCGCCAAGAATTGTGACACCCGAGGCGGCAATCGCGCGGGCAGTCTAGAATATCTTCTGCTCCATCAGCGGGACAGCCCCATAATCAGCTTGTCAAGCAACAGGTTGAACTGGCTATAAGCGCGCGGCCGATCACGGGTATCTTTTGCTCGCCGCCCGACAGCGTGCCAGCCATCTGCCGCAGGCGTAACGAAATGCTTATACTAGTGACGCCGGTCCCGCAACTTTTAGAGCGTGAACCAAGCTATTATCATTGCTATACTTCCAAAGTCTAATGATAGTTGAAACCCGTAATGAACGCACCACAAAAAATCGATTCTCTCAAGCTTAATAACTCTGCGCTGTTCCGGCAGCAGTGCTATATCAACGGCACATGGTTGGATGCCGACGATAAAGCCACGTTTGGCGTGACCAACCCGGCAGACGGCTCTCGGCTTGGCACGGTGCCAGACATGGGCGCGACTGAAACGCGCCGCGCCATAGAAGCAGCGCATGCCGCATGGCCTTATTGGCGCGCAAAGACCGCCAAAGAACGCGCCGTGATTCTAAAACGCTGGTTCGAGCTCATCATGGCCAACCAGCATGATCTTGCGATGCTGATGACCGCAGAACAGGGCAAGCCGCTGGCCGAGGCCAAGGGTGAAATCGCATATGCAGCGTCTTTTATCGAATGGTTTGCCGAAGAAGGCAAGCGTGTTTACGGCGATACCATACCTCAGCACCATTCCGACAAGCGGCTGATGGTTATCAAGGAGCCGGTCGGTGTCTGCGCGGCGATTACGCCGTGGAATTTTCCTGCGGCGATGATTACTCGCAAAGCCGGCCCGGCGCTCGCAGCAGGCTGCGTAATGGTGCTGAAACCTGCTGAACAGACCCCTTATTCAGCACTGGCGCTCGCGGTGCTCGCCGAGGAAGCGGGAATATCCAAGGGAGTATTTAATGTGGTGACCGGCGACGCACCGGAGATAGGCGGAGAAATGACCGCCAATCCACTGGTGCGCAAACTTACGTTTACCGGTTCCACTGAAGTTGGGAAACTCCTGATGCGCCAATGCGCCGACACGGTGAAGAAAATCTCGCTTGAACTGGGCGGCAATGCGCCATTCATTGTTTTTGATGATGCCGATCTCGACGCCGCAGTGGAAGGTGCAATTGCATCCAAATATCGCAATACCGGACAGACCTGCGTGTGCGCCAACCGCATCCTGGTGCAGGACAGTGTTTATGATGCGTTTGCTGCTAAGTTAGTGGCGAAGGTGAAAGTTTTTAAAGTTGGCAACGGCATGGAAGAGGGGGTCACTCAAGGACCGTTGATCGATGCACAAGCTCTCAAAAAGGTTGAGAGCCATATCGCCGATGCGGCGACCAAAGGCGCGAAAGTAATGTTGGGCGGCAAGCGCCATGCGCTGGGAGGCACTTTCTTTGAGCCCACGGTGCTGAAAGACGTCACTACCGACATGCTGCTTGCGTGCGAAGAAACGTTTGGCCCGGTGGCGTCGCTGTTCCGCTTTAAAACCGAGCAGGATGCAGTGCGCATTGCCAATGATACTGAATACGGTCTTGCGGGATATTTCTGCAGCCGAGACATCGGGCGCATATGGCGCGTTGCCGAAGCGCTGGAATGCGGCATGGTGGGCGTGAACACCGGCATCATCTCCAACGAAGTCACACCTTTCGGCGGAGTGAAGCAATCCGGCATTGGACGCGAAGGCTCTAAATACGGCATCGAAGAGTTTGTGCAGCTGAAATACATTTGCCTCGGCGGCATTGACCGAATAGACGATGAAATATAAAGGAGATGACAAATGCGAGATGAAGGCCGATGATGCGTTCCCGCTTGCTGGCGACACGCCTGAATAAGGTGGGAAATGCCAGATGCGCTAAAGCGCCCGCTATGCTGGTGGCGAAAATGGTTTCAGTTCGGGGCGAGAAGAAAATCGCGAACGATTTTGATCTGGTCTGACGACATCAACATTGGCGCGTGACCGACTCCGGAAAATTCCACCAATTCGGTTCTTGCTTTGCGCTCGCACATTTTTACCGCGGTTTCTCTGAGCAGCAAGTCTGACTCCGCTCCACGCAAAATCAGCACCGGGCAGCTCACTTTTTCCCAGACCTCCCATAAATCCACATCCTGGAAAAATCCGCTTTTGAACGGTTCGCCGATTTTCGGATCATATTTAAAGCCGTAGTTTCCATCATCAAACTTCTTCGAGCTGTGAATGGCGAGATGGCGCCACTGCGCGTCGGTGAGCGGCCCAAAAGGAGCGTACACCTTGCGCACATAGGTTTCGAATTCCTCAAAGCTGGCAAAGCGCGAGTTCTTGCCGACGTAATCGCCAAGGCGGCGCAGCGCCTCGGCGGGAACGAGCGGGCCGACATCGTTCATTATAAGGCGCCGTATCGGCGATTTTGGTTGTGCCGCCAGCATCATGCCGATCAGCCCGCCCATCGAAGTGCCCACCCAGTCAAGGAAACGCTCAGATGGACGGCGCAACAGCTTGTCAATGAATCTGGACACTCTGGTGCCAGGACCGATTCGCGCAAGCAGTGCCGCCATGTCGGAAAGATAAACCGGGTAACTATAATGCTCGGGGTGGCTAAGCCAATCGCTTTGTCCACGGCCTACGATATCAGGGCATACCACGTGACAATCGCTTTCGAGGGCCATGGCGAGAAAATCGAAATCTCGCGCGTTGCGCGCGAGGCCATGCACGCAGACCACCACATGCGGATTATTAGGATTACCCCATTCGGTGTAGGCAAGTCGGTGAAAGCCATGGGGGCCAAGGCTCAAGAAACTGTTTTCCCGCATTTTAATTCTTCGTAAATTTGGTCATGATACGGCCCAACACGCCATAATCACGGTTTTTATCCATTCACACTCATTGCTTAGCGTGCTGAACCGATAAGAGTTTCCCCGCCCTGTATCGAGTTTGGCCATTTTTCTGATTTTTTCAGAATTGATGTTGGCCTGGTGTGCGGTGAACCCCATGCGTTCATACTTCTGCTGCTCTATGATAATGTCTTCCGGCGGACTTTCCGAAAACCACACCCATTCATTAAGGAAACCTTTGACCAGCGCTTCCAATACCCGGTACAGCTCGTCCTGTATTTTTTCACCGGGTGCGATTTCCCGGTAATCGTTGTTCCGTCTTTCCAGGTTGTAAATCCAACGTTTCGTCCATTCACCTTCGAGACCATCGCTTGAGTAAAGCTCGGTTTGGCTTTCCTGTTTGCGGATTTTGAATAAGGCATGTTGTTTACCGGTGAGAATATACCCTGCGTACTCGCTGGCACCAATGTTCTTGAAGACGATGGCATGACTGAGATAACCGTTTTCCTCAACTGCGATATCTATTTGAATGGGGCTGCTGGTACGCTCAGACTCAGCGAGCGATTGGATGTGTTGGTCAATAAGTTTGCCGTTCTGGATTACCGCGCTACCGTTCACTCCATCGCGGTGATTAATCCATTCCACCTTGATTTTCAAATCGGGGAAGGCCGCAGAAGTAGTGACGAAAGGCGGGAAAGGAATACCTTGATCGGCTTCAAAGCGGTAAATCAAGTCTTGTGAAATATATTGCTCCTGGAAGTTCTGAACAGCGCTTTCTTCGGACAGCAGGACGTTGAGCTGCTGCTTGAACGCTTCAAGCAATACCGTATCCCCGCTTATTGTCACATTGGCTTGGAATGCTGCGGTCATCTTGGATTCGATTGAAAAATGCTCGACCAGTTACATACGGCTCGCCAGCATTATCGCATAGGGAACCTCTGATTAAGTCCCGCGCGGTTGCGAGGCCGTCGGGCGCCTTGCATCCATCCGCATTTTATCAGCAACCCAATCCGTGGAGGACTTAATCACAGGTTCCTTAGCCGATAGAGTCTAAAGCGGCTGGTTCCGCGAGAAAACCCTGCCATGAGGAACGCAGGGGAAACGCGGAATGTCTGGTAAATGCCGGCGGTCCATTTCATAAAAAAGCTAATTTTTACAACTGTTAATCTTTAATTCACATACTTAAGAACTGGTCGAGAAACTTAACTGTATTCGGGAATTATGCCTGCTTGATTCACAGTCGTTGACCTTGTTAGCGATACGGCAGATACTTTAGGCGCTTGGAGGGTTAACCCGATCCGGGCAACTGGTGTTGGTACAGTGTAGCTGGGAGCATAAAACCGCAGGGTATAGCGCTTAATAAGCTTTGGAAACAAGGAGTGCCTTACCCACAGCGTATTCCACATAAGAGCAAGCGTCCCCTTATTATTATAAGAAACGGCCAGTCGCGTGCCTTGCTGCTAATGGATCGCTGGGAAGCGGAATAGTGTCCGGCGAGTTAGACTACATAAAACTTTTAGGAGGGTACTATGTCAAAAATGGGAGCTTTGTCTTTAAGCATCGCTGTTCTGGGAGGTATAGCCGCTTGGGCTTTTCTATCGTTGGGAGGCATCGTCATCTGGGCGGCATTCATAGGCTGGGCATTCTTTTTCCAACTGGGTGGCGATACCAATGCCCTGCGCAACGCCATTGTGGGCCTTATCTTTGGTTCTATCGTGGCCTGGATCGCGGCAGTGGTCATTCTGGCGGTCCCGCTCGCGGATAAATTGACCTTGCCGTTGTGGGCGGGAATTGTGGTTGGCGCTACAGTCTGGGTGATCTGCTACGGCGCCACCATCAAGGCGTTTTCCTCGATCCCGACGAATGTCTGCGGTTACGCGGCTACTTTTGCCTATCTTCTGCAGACAGCTGAG
>JAHFRG010000004.1:33887-43077 GCA_023258935.1 Betaproteobacteria bacterium | reverse complement strand
CCGGTCATGACCAGATCGTTAAGGGCATCAAAAAAGCTGTAACTGTCGTTATTGGCGAGAAACCGGTCTGCTGGTAAATTCAGTTTTCCGGCGCGCTGCAAGGTATCAGGCGTGATGATGGCGCCGGCATTGTCCCCGGTGCCGTCGCTGCCATCGGTGCCGCAGGAAAGTGCATAAACGTTTTTTATACCGTTCAAATCCATTGCTAGCGACAGCAGAAATTCGGTATTACGCCCGCCGCGGCCGTTGCCGCGCACTGTCACGGTGGTTTCTCCGCCTGAAATCAGCGCCACCGGCGGTTTCCAGGGCTCGCCGTATTTGCGAATTTGACGCGCCAGTCCACTGAAGACTTTGGCGACTTCGCGCGCTTCGCCGGTAATGGTATCTCCCAGAACAACAGTTTTTATGCCTTGCTTGCGGAAATATTTTGCCGCCGCGACCAAAGAGTTGTGTGCCGTTGCAATCACTCGGTTCTCCACTTTGCGGAAAATCGAATCTCCCGGTTTGGGGGTTTCCTCAAGTCGACCCTCGTTGCCTATGTTCAATATATCCATCACTGCCTCTGGCGCTTTGACCTGGTAGCGGGCAATGATTTCCAGAGCATCATGGTAAGTTGTGGGATCGGCAGCGCAGGGGCCGGAGGCGATGTGGGTCGGATCATCACCGGTGACATCGGAAATAATGAGGGCGCGAATCGGCGACTCACAGGCAGCGGCCATTCTTCCACCCTGAATGGTGGACAAATGCTTGCGCACGGTATTGATTTCCTGAATCGTCGCGCCACAGAGCAGCAGTTCCTTGGTGACTGCCTTGAGATCAGCTATGTTGACACCCGCAACCGGCAACGAGAGCAGGCTGGAGCCGCCGCCGCTGATTAAAGCCAGCAGCAAGTCGTCGGCCCCAAGTTTTTTTACTTCCTCAAAAATTTCTTTCGCCGCTGCCTCGCCGCTTGCGTCGGGAATCGGATGGCCCGCTTCGATGACCTTGATGTGCTGGGTAGGAAGGCCGTGGCCATAGCGGGTGATCACCAGACCTGAGAGGGGTCTATTTTTTGGCCAATGCTTTTCCACGGCGAAAGCCATGGAAGCGGCGGCTTTACCCGCGCCCACAACGAGGGTGCGCCCTTTGGGCGGCTTGGGCAGGTGGCGCGGAACGATTTGCAGAGGATCAGCGGTAGCGAGCGCCACCTTGAAGCTGCCTAGCAAAAGCTTGCGCGGCGGGATTGTAGGCATGGTTACTGCGCCATGTTCTTTGCGATGGCGTAGATTTCTTCCGCGTCCAAAACCTGATTGTCGCTATCAAAGAGTTTGCCGATGCAGGCGCGGTGAACTTGCAACTTGAGTCCCCCGAAGCCGATCGCGCCGTATGTCGTCTTGCCGTGACGGTTCGCGCCCTTGTCCATCATGTCTACGCCGGCAATTCCCAACGGCGGCGTGGCGTTGGCATCCGCCATCAACTCGATGCTGGAAATGTTTTGCCAATGGCTTTCTTCCAGCAATTGAGCTCCCGCAGCGCCTGCGGCGAACACGACGTGCGTACCTTTGAGTGCCGCGCTGCGCGCGGCGTTATCGGCGGCTTCGATCGGGCTGACACTGACGCCGAAGCGCTCCTTGATCTGACTGCAGGCATTTTCCGCCCGCTCGCGCTTTCTCGAAGTGAGCGCAACGCTCGCGCCTTCCTTCGCCAGCAAAGCCGCAGCGCGCAGCCCCACCGGACCGGTGCCCGCTAGCACCACTGCCCGCTTTCCGGCAATGGATCCGGAACGGGTGAGCATGGCCACGCCGGCTGCGGCGGTGGTGTTTGAGCCGTTGCTGTCGAGCATGACGGAAACGCGGAAATTGGCGAAGAATTTTTTCTTGACCGCCCGGAACAGTTCCTGCCCCGCCGCCATATTACTTCCGCCGATGAAAATTGCGGTATATTTCTTATCCTTGGGAGCGCGGGTAAAGATTGTGCCGTCCACCAGAGCGCCTACATTCTGCGGTGTAACATTGCCGTAACCGGTAACATGATCGGCACCGCCGTCGTAGGCGACTACGGTATCGAATGCGCTGGGATAGGGGTCGGTATCAAGCTGGAACAGGAGTTTTTTCATTATTGCCCTCTCAGATTGAAGCGGATAGTCTACCATTAGGACCAATCAGAAAGAAAAGGAAAAACTGTGATTAAGGACGATTCCATCCAGAAATTTCTCGATGAACTCGCGGGCTCAAGCTCGACGCCGGGGGGCGGCAGCGCAGCCGCTGTGATGGGGGCGATGGGCGCGGCGCTGGTGAGCATGGTGTGCAATCTCACCATCGGCAAGAAGAACTATGCCGAAGTTGAAGCGGATATGCGCGAAGTGCTGGGACAGTCCGAGAATTTGCGACTGAGGCTTACCGGCATGATCAACGACGACGTGGGGGCGTTTAACCAGGTGATGGCGGCCTATGGCATGCCCAAAAACAGCGATGAGGAGAAAGCGCGGCGCACAGCAGCAATCCAGGAAGCGTTAAAGCGTGCGACACAGGTGCCCTTGAGTTGCGCCAAAGTCTGCTTCGAGGTCATGCAATTGGCAAAGCGGGCTGCGGAGAAAGGCAATGTCAATGTGGTGAGCGATGCCGGGGTGGCGGTGCTCGCTGCCTGCGCGGCGCTCAAAAGCGCGGCGCTCAATGTCTATGTCAACACCGCGGCGATCAAGGACCAGGCGTTTAACAGGCAAAAATTGGCTGAGCTCGATAATGTGCTCGCGAATGCAGATAGTTTTACCGATGGCATCTACGGATTGGTGAAAAGCAAACTCATTTCGCACTAGCAGTTTGCTGCTAAGCCGCCGCCTGCAGCACGCTCTTCAAATACATGCCGGTGTAACTCTGCCGGTTTTTCGCAATGTCTTCAGGCGTACCTTCGGCGATGATGCGCCCGCCACCGTCGCCGCCTTCGGGGCCCAGGTCTATGACCCAGTCCGCAGTTTTAATCACATCGAGATTGTGCTCGATCACCACCACGGTGTTGCCGTGGTCGCGCAAGCGGTGCAGCACCTTGAGCAGCAAATCAATATCGTGGAAATGCAGCCCGGTAGTGGGTTCATCCAGAATATATAATGTCCGGCCGGTGTCGCGCTTGGAAAGCTCGAGCGAGAGCTTGACGCGCTGCGCTTCGCCGCCGGATAAAGTGGTCGCGGACTGCCCGAGCTTGATATAGCCCAAGCCGACATCCAGCAGCGTGTGGAGTTTTTTTGCGACCACCGGCACCGGTGAGAAAAATTCATAGGCATGTTCCACCGTCATTTGCAGGATTTCGTGGATGTTCTTGCCCTTGTATTGAATTTCCAGCGTCTCGCGGTTGTAGCGCTTGCCGTGGCACACATCGCAAGGCACATAGATGTCAGGCAGAAAATGCATCTCCACTTTCAACACGCCGTCGCCCTGGCAGGCTTCACAGCGCCCGCCCTTGACATTAAACGAGAAGCGCCCCGGCCCGTAACCTCGCTCACGTGATTGCGGCACGCCGGCAAACAACTCGCGGATCGGAGTGAAAAGGCCGGTATAGGTCGCGGGATTGGAACGAGGGGTGCGGCCGATGGGGCTTTGGTCCACGCTGACGGCCTTGTCGAAAAACTCCATACCCTCAATTGCCGTATGCGGCGCGGGCTCTATGGGGCTGCCGTAGAGATGCCGCGCCACGGCGTGATATAAGGTATCGTTGATCAGCGTGGATTTACCCGAGCCGGAAACCCCGGTCACACACACCATCAGTCCGAGCGGCAAATTCAAATTGAGCTGTTTGAGATTGTTGCCGCTGGCGCCTGTGATGCGCAGCATGCGTTTGCGGTCAGGTTTGTGGCGCAATCCCGGCAGCTTGATGCTGCGCTTGCCCGCGAGATACTGGCCGGTGAGCGATTCCGGATGTTTCTGAATTGCAAGCGGCGCGCCTTCAGCGACCACCCGGCCGCCGTGCTCGCCTGCGCCCAATCCCATGTCCACCACATGATCGGCGCTCATGATTGCTTCATGATCGTGCTCGACCACGATCACGGTGTTGCCGATATCGCGCAGCCGCTTCAGGGTATCCAGCAGTCGTCCATTGTCGCGTTGATGCAGGCCGATGGAAGGCTCATCCAGTACGTACATTACGCCGGTCAATCCCGAACCGATCTGGCTCGCCAAACGGATGCGCTGCCCCTCCCCGCCTGAGAGCGTATCGGCGGAACGCCCGAGCGAAAGATAGTCCAAACCGACGTTGTTTAGAAACTGCAAGCGGCTGATGATTTCCTTGACTATCTTTTCGGCTATGGTCTGTCGGGCGCCGCTCAAGCTGATGTTCTCGAAAAACCGCACGGTTTGCTGCAGCGGAAGGGCGCTTATTTCAAAAATTGTCCGGTTTGCCACCCGCACATACCGCGCTTCGCGGCGCAGCCGGGTGCCTTGGCACAGCGGGCAGGGCTGGCTATTGAGATATTTCGCCAATTCCTCGCGTACCACCAGCGAATCGGTCTCGCGGTAACGCCGCTCGAGATTGGGAATGATGCCCTCGAAGGCGTGCTCGCGCTGGTAGTTGTTCCCGCGCTCGCCGAGGTAGGTGAATTTGATTTTTTCCCTGCTGCTGCCGTTTAAGATTATTTCCTGGACGGATTCCGGCAGCTGTTCAAAAGGATGTTCCAGGTCGAATTGGTAATGGGAGGCCAAGCTTGCGAGCATCTGAAAATAAAACTGGTTGCGCCTGTCCCAGCCTTTAATGGCGCCGGAAGCGAGGCTCAAATGCGGGAAGGCGACCACCCGCTTGGGGTCGAAGAAGCTGATTTGCCCCAAGCCGTCGCAACGCGGGCAGGCGCCCATCGGGTTGTTGAAGGAAAACAGCCGCGGCTCGAGTTCTGGCAATGAATAGCTGCACACCGGACAGGCGAATTTGGCGGAGAACAGGTGCTCGCGCCCGCTTTCGGTTTCCACTGCCAACGCGCGTCCGTCGGCATGTCTCAGCGCGGTTTCAAACGATTCGGCCAAGCGCTGCTTGACATCGGGGCGTACTTTCAGGCGGTCCACCACCACTTCGATGGTGTGCTTGCGCGTTTTTTGCAGCTTGGGAAGATTATCTATTTCGTATACCTTACCGTTGATCCTGAGGCGCACGAAACCCTGCGCGCGCAATTCGTCGAAGAGTTCCATCTGCTCCCCTTTGCGTCCCACAATCAGCGGCGAAAGGATCATCAGCTTGGTATCCGGCGGCAGTTGCAGCACATGATCCACCATTTGCGAGACGCTTTGCGCCTGCAGCAGGATTTCATGGTCGGGGCAGTAAGGTTCGCCGACGCGCGCGAACAAAAGCCGCAAGTAATCGTGGATCTCTGTGACGGTGCCGACAGTGGAGCGCGGGTTGTGCGAGGCTGCTTTTTGCTCGATGGAAATCGCTGGCGAGAGGCCCTCGATCAAGTCCACGTCGGGTTTTTCCATGAGCTGCAGAAACTGACGGGCGTAAGCCGAGAGCGATTCCACATAGCGGCGCTGGCCTTCGGCATACAGCGTGTCGAACGCCAGCGAGGACTTGCCCGAGCCGGATAAGCCGGTAATCACGATGAGCCTGTTGCGTGGCAAATCGAGATTGATGTTTTTCAGATTGTGCGTGCGTGCGCCGCGGATTTTTATGAGATCCATTTATGAAATCCATGAACTACCCTGGCAAAGGCCAACCTGTTAATATACCCGAGTTTTCAATTTTTTCCCAACCCCCTATGTCTTTTTCCTACAGGATGACCCCGCTGGAAATGCGTGCCAGCCTGGGTCTTGCCTCGATTTTCGGCCTGCGCATGCTGGGGATGTTCGTGATCCTTCCGGTGTTCGCTCTCTATGCCGAACATCTGCCGGGCGGCGCCAGCCATACCCTGGTGGGAATCGCGCTTGGCGCATACGGACTTACCCAGGCGATTCTGCAAATCCCGTTCGGCTGGCTCTCCGACCGCATCGGGCGCAAGCCGACGATATACGCGGGCTTAATTCTGTTTGCGGTCGGTAGCTTTGTCGCGGCATGGGCACAAGACATTTACATTATTATTTTTGGGCGTGTGCTGCAGGGGTCGGGCGCGATTTCCGCCGCGGTGATCGCCATGACCGCCGATTTGACTCGCGAGGAACAGCGCACCAAAGCGATGGCGCTGATCGGCGTGACTATCGGGCTCAGCTTCGCGCTTTCTTTGGTCATTGCGCCGTTGCTTAACCAGATCATCGGCGTGCCGGGCATATTTGCCATGACCGGCCTGCTGGCGCTGTTGGCGATTGCCGTGGTGTACGCGGTGATTCCCGATCCGCAACACAGTTTTTCTTCAGGGGGTGATGCTCAAAGAGCCAGGCTGCTCGCGGTGTTGCGCGATGGCCAGTTGCTGCGCTTGAATTACGGCATCTTCACGCTGCACGCGGTGCTGATGTCCTTGTTTATGGTGGTGCCGTTTGCCTTGCGCAACGCAGGGCTTGGCGTTGACCGCCACTGGCTCATGTATCTGCCGGTGATGCTGGGTTCTTTCGTGTTGCTGTTGCCGGTAATTTTGTTTGCGGAAAAGAAAGCCAGGTTCAAGCAGGTGTTTTGCGCGGCGGTGGCGCTGATGCTCGCCACGCAGTTATTGCTGCCGTGGCTGCTTGGCAGCCTGTGGGAAATCTTTATTGCGTTGCTCGCTTTCTTCACTGCTTTCAATATACTCGAAGCGTCGCTGCCCTCGCTGATTTCAAAAATTGCGCCGCCCGGTGCCAAGGGTAGCGCGATAGGCGTGTACAGCAGCGTGCAGTTTTTCGGCGCTTTTGTCGGTGCCGCGGTGAGCGGGTATCTGTCGCAGCATCACGGCACAAAGGCGGTATTCACTTTCGGCGTTATGCTGCTGGCCATTTGGCTTATACCGGCGTTTACCATGAAAGTGCCGGTTGCCGTGGAAACCAAGATCTATCCGATTCCGGCGATGGATAACCGCCGCGCAAGCGGTTTGTCGCGGCAGCTCGCTTCGATTGCGGGAGTGCAAGAAGCGCTGGTGCTCGCCGCCGAAGGCGTGGCGTATCTTAAAGTGGACAGCAGCGGTTTTGACGAACAGAATGTAATCAGATTAATAGCAGGGGATATCTAGGGAGGGCTTAAATGGCTTCAGTGAACAAGGTGATCATCGTCGGTAACCTCGGGCGCGACCCGGAAGTGCGCTATATGCCTGACGGTGGGGCTATCGCCAATATCAGCGTCGCTACCACCGAAAGCTGGAAGGACAAAAGCGGCGAGAAGCAGGAGCGCACTGAATGGCACCGCGTGGCCTTCTTCGGCAAGCTCGCTGAAATCGCCGGGGAGTATCTAAAAAAAGGCAGTCAGGTGTATGTTGAAGGTTCGCTGCGCACACGCAAGTGGCAGGATAAGGAGGGGAAAGATCGCTACACCACTGAAATTGTCGCGGACCGCATGCAGATGTTGGGTAGCCGCGCTGGCGGTTCTGAGAGCATGGCACGCGAAGAAGCGCCGCCAAAAGAGTCCGCAGGTGATTCCAAGTCGGTGGGCAAGGGCGGCGGCGGAATTGAAGATCTGGAGGACGATATTCCTTTTTGAACGCTGCGCTGGACGCGGTACGGGATTCAGCGAGGAACCACGACTTCCTTAATAATTCCTTCGGCTATCCAGCTTTTAAGCATACCCGCGGCGTGCTGCGCGACCTGAAGCTCATCTATCCATTCGCAAAGCCCGCTGCAGATTTCTGCAAAAGTATTGCCGCTTCTCATCGCATCTATCGCCCACGCTTCTTCGACGCTCATCGAGCGGAAGTAAATATTAAGCTCGCGGCGCCACAGTACCCAACCTACCGGAAACTCGTTTTTCAGCGGGGGTTCAGGCTGTTCTTTTTTGTCCAACGCTTTCCAGAACACCGGCACGTTCCATTCCAGGTTCAAGCGCTGCAGTGACGCGTGTGGCGTGAATACCAATGCAGGCCAGACATCCGCAGGAATTTTGGACATATCTTCCACTGTTACTACCGGATCATTGGGAGCGTCAAAAGCAAGCGCCATTATCCACTCGAAAGCAGCCATTTCACTTAACACCGGATGCTTGTTGTAAGGCGGCGTGATTTTCAGGAATTCCGCCAGCTCACCGCCGTACCAGCGCATGTTGTAATAGGGGGAAGGGTGGCTTTCTATATAGCCATATCCCAGCTTCTCGAACTCATCATCGCCTGCCAGCGCGCGCAAAGTGGGGTAATCGGTATCCAGCGCTTCCAAGAGCCGCAGGCGGTAGGCGCTGGAATAAATGCCAAGCCGGGTTCTGGCGCTGGCGCGCCGGGTGCCCACTACTTCGCGCTCCATGCGCTCGCCGCGCTTGAACACGTAGTTCTGGAATTCTTTCTGCAGATTTAAAAGTCCTTTCATGCCGCTTTTGCTTTGGCGAGAATCGGCTCCGCGATTGTTCTGGCGTGATCGAGTTCAGCAAGGAGTTCTTTGAGGGGCGGGATGTTGTCGTCCCGTTCTATTAGGGTGGAAACGGAGCCAAAGCGTTTAAGGGCTTTCTCATAGAGCGCCCACACCGGATCGATTATCGGGTGATCATGGGTGTCCACAATGTAATTGCCGCAGTTTTGGTGGCCTGCCAAGTGAAACTGCTGCACTCTCTCGATGGGAATGCCGTTGAGATATTCCTGGGGCTCAAAGCCGTGGTTGAAGCTGCTGACATAAATGTTATTGATGTCGAGCAGGATCAGGCAGTCGGCCTGCTCTGCAATATGAGCCAGAAACTCCCACTCGGTGAGTTGGGACTGCTTATAGGTGACATAACTTGAGACGTTCTCCAGAAGGATTTTGCGCCCCAGGAAATCCTGGACTTGTTTGACTCTTGAGACCACATGCTTCACCGCTTCTTCGGTATAGGGAAGCGGCATCAAGTCATGCAGGTTTAATCCGCCTACTCCGGTCCAGCATAAGTGGTCGGAGATCCATTTAGGCTCAATCTTGTCTGCCAAGGCTTTAAGTTGTTTCAGATAATCCCGATTCAGGGCATCAGTACCACCAATCGAGAGCGACACCCCGTGCATGACTACAGGATAATTTGCGCGAATGCGCTCCAGGTAATGGAGAGGTTTCCCGCCGGGGACCAAATAGTTCTCAGACAAAACCTCAAACCAATCCACTTTTGGACGGGTCGCAAGAATCTCGTCGTAGTGTGGAATCCTCAACCCCAGGCCAAAGCCCAAATAATCGGGTTTGCG
>JAHFRG010000004.1:15243-33787 GCA_023258935.1 Betaproteobacteria bacterium | reverse complement strand
TGCTGGCTGTGGATGAGGTGAGCTTCAGCGTGCGCCAAGGCAGCACTTGCGCGCTCTTGGGCGGCAACGGTGCGGGCAAAACCACCACGCTTTCGGTATTGCTGGGTTTGCTGCTGCCAACTGCGGGACGCGTGACTGTTCTGGGCGAGGATATCCTGCGGCATCGTTACCGCGTGCTGCCGCGCATGAATTTCACTTCTCCCTACGTGGATTTACCCAAGCGCCTCACTGTCGCGGAAAACCTGACCGTGTATGCGCGCTTATACGGGTTGAAAAACGTCAAGCCGCGTCTTGAAGAACTCTCGGAAGAATTGCAAATCGGCGTTTTTATGCACCGGCCCTTCGGCACGCTGTCTGCGGGGCAAAGGACGCGGGTTGCGCTTGCCAAGTCGCTGCTCAATCAGCCGGAAGTGCTGCTGCTCGATGAGCCCACCGCTTCGCTCGATCCTGACATGAGCGATCGCATGCGCGGCTTGCTCACAAATTATCAGAAGCGCAGCGGTGCAACGCTTTTGCTCGCCTCGCACAATATGCTGGAGGTGGAGCGCATGTGCACTGATGTGATCATGATGCGTGAAGGAAAAATTGTTGACCAGGGCACACCGCAAGCGCTGTTGACACGTTATAGCCGCAAAAACCTGGAAGAAGTATTCCTGGATGTCGCGCGCCGGCGCGCAAACATGCCGACAACGAGGAGCGCATCATGAGCGCAGTGGTGTTTTCCCCGCGACGCATCGGCGCGATGGTGCTGCGCCATGTGTATCTCATGCGCAAATCCTGGCCGCGCATTCTGGAACTTGCCTATTATCCGTCCGTGCAAATGATCCTGTGGGGATTTATCGCGAAGTTCCTAACCACTAACAGCTCCTGGGTGGCGCAGGCTCCCGGGCTTCTGATTGCTTCGGTTTTGCTTTGGGACATCCTGTTCAGGAGCCAGTTGGGCGTCTCGCTCACCTTTTTTGAAGAGATGTATTCTCGCAACCTCGGCCATTTGTTTGTGAGCCCGCTGCGCCCATACGAGCTGGTGTGCTCGAAATTGGTCATCAGCCTGCTGCGAACTTTAATCGGCGTGGGCGGAGCTGCGCTCCTGGCAATCCCGTTTTACCATTATTCGATTTTCAGCATGGGCCTGCCGCTGATCGCTTTTTTCGCCAATCTCATGATGATGGGCTGGGCGATCGGCCTGATGGTCTCGGCGCTGGTGCTGCGCTGGGGCTTGGGCGCGGAAAATCTGGCATGGGCGCTGATTTTCGCCTTCGCGCCGGTGAGCGGTGTGTATTACCCGATTAACGTACTGCCCAGCTGGCTGCAGCCTCTCGCGCTGGCGTTGCCATCCAGCCATGTGTTCGAAGGCATGCGTGCGGTGATGATCGAGCACCAGTTCCGCATCGATCAGCTGCTCGCCGCGCTTCTCTTAAATTTGATCTATCTCGCCGCAGGGATTGTGATTTTCCTTGCTGCTTTTCACGCTGCAAGGAAGCGCGGGTTGTTGCTGCACATCGGGGAATAAGCCCTTGAGTTTGCTAGGATCTGCCCCCATTTATTGATCGCTTAATTGCAAGCGCTTACGTTATAATATGCAGTCTTTTGAAATTGAGGAATATATATGCCGATTTACGAATATCGCTGCGCTTCCTGCGGCTTCCAGAAGGAGGTCTTGCGGAAAATCAGCGATGCGCAGCTGACTCACTGCCCTGAATGCGGAAAGCCCAGCATGCAAAAACTGGTTTCCGCCGCCGGATTCCAACTGAAAGGCAAAGGCTGGTATGCCACCGATTTCAAGGGAGGGGAGAAGCCTAAAAAGGAAGAACCCAAGCCCGCTGAAGAGAAAAAACCCGCAACGACCTGCGGCACCGGCGCATGCCCGGCTTGCAAATAATTAATGAAACGCTATTTCATTACCGGACTTCTGATTTGGGTGCCGCTGGTCGTCACTCTGTGGGTGCTGGATTTTTTGTTCAGCACCATGGATCAGAGCCTGCGCCTGCTTCCGCCGGGGTGGCGTCCCGAAGCACTGTTCGGTCACCACATTCCCGGTCTGGGCGCGATTATCACCCTGCTGGTGGTGTTTCTCACCGGTTTGTTCACTGCAAATATCCTCGGCCAGCGCCTGGTGAAATTTTGGGAATGGCTGCTCTCACGCATTCCGGTGGTGAAGACGATTTACAGCAGCGTCAAGCAGGTGAGCGACACGCTGCTATCCGGCCAGGGCCAAGCATTTCGCAAGGCGCTGCTGGTGCAATATCCGCGTGAAGGCTCGTGGACCATCGCCTTTCAAACCGGTCGGCCGGGCGGTGATGTCACCAATTATCTTAAAGGCGAATACGTGAGTGTTTATGTGCCGACCACGCCTAATCCCACATCAGGTTTTTTTCTGATGATGCCGAAGAGCGATGTGATAGAACTCGACATGAGCGTGGATGAGGCGCTTAAATACATCATCTCCATGGGAGTCGCCGCGCCGCATAACCATAAAAAAACTGGCTAAAACCGCGGTTTTGGCCCGACTTCAATCCCGGAATATCCGACCTTCATCATGATGCGTACTGAGTATTGCGGCCTCGTCAGCCGGAAGCATCTGCAGGAAAGCGTGACCCTATGCGGCTGGGTACACCGCCGGCGCGACCACGGGGGGGTGATTTTCATCGACTTGCGCGATCGCGAAGGCCTGGTGCAGGTAGTCTGCGATCCCGACCGGCCGGAAATGTTCAAGATCGCGGAAAAAATCCGCAATGAATTCGTTTTGAAAGTTACCGGCAAGGTGCGTCATCGACCCGAAGGCACGGTGAACCCGGATTTGATCAGCGGCGAAGTGGAAGTGCTGGCGCACGATATCGAGATTCTCAATTCTTCATTAACACCGCCGTTTCAGCTCGACGATGATAACCTTTCCGAAACCACCCGGCTTACTCACCGGGTGATCGACTTGCGCCGCGAACAAATGCAAAAAAACCTGCGGCTGCGCTACAAGGTGGCGATGGCGGTCAGGAAATTCCTCGACGCGCACGGCTTTCTGGATATTGAAACGCCGATGCTTACCAAGTCCACGCCGGAAGGCGCGCGCGATTACCTGGTGCCTTCGCGCATTTATCCCGGGCAGTTTTTCGCGCTACCGCAATCGCCTCAGCTATTCAAGCAGCTTTTGATGATTGCCGGGTTTGACCGCTATTACCAGATCACCAAATGTTTCCGCGACGAAGACCTGCGCGCCGACCGCCAGCCGGAATTTACGCAGATCGATGTCGAAACTTCATTTCTGAACGAAGTCGAGATAACCGGGTTGATGGAAGAATTAATCTGCAACCTATTCAAGGAAGTGATGCGGGTTGAACTGCCCAAGCCTTTCCCGCGCCTTTCATATCAGGAATCGATGTCGCGCTACGGCTCGGACAAGCCCGACTTGCGCGTGCCGCTGGCCCTTTCCGAGCTTACAGATTTGATGAAAGCGGTCGAGTTCAAGGTCTTCCGTTCCGCCGCTGAACTGTCCGATGGGCGTATCGCCGCACTGCGTATACCCAATGGCGGCGCGCTCACTCGCAAAGACATCGACGATTACACTGCTTATGTCGCGATATACGGTGCTAAAGGGCTTGCTTATATCAAGGTGAATGAAAAAGCCAAAGGTGTGGAAGGCCTGCAATCGCCGATACTCAAGTTTCTGCCTGCGAGCGTGATTAAAGCCATACTCGAGCGCACCGCAGCGGAAAACGGCGACTTGATTTTCTTTGGCGCCGACCGGGCAAAAATCGTCAACGATTCTTTAAGCGCGCTGCGCGAAAAGATCGGCCACGATAAAGGTTTTGCCGAACCAGGCTGGAAACCGCTATGGGTCACGGATTTCCCGATGTTCGAGTGGAACGAAGAGGAAAAACGCTGGGATCCGCTGCACCATCCGTTTACTTCGCCCAAAGATGGACACGAATCTTTCCTCGACAGCGACCCGTCCAAAGCGTACGCCAAAGCCTATGACATGGTCCTGAACGGCTGGGAAATCGGCGGCGGCTCGGTGCGCATTCACCGCGAGGACGTGCAGTCAAAAGTTTTCCGAGCGCTCAACATCGGCCAGGACGAAGCGAGGCAGAAATTCGGTTTCCTGCTCGACGCCCTTCAGTACGGCGCGCCGCCGCATGGCGGCATCGCCTTCGGCCTGGACCGCATCGTCGCCCTGATTGCGGGGGCTGAATCCATCCGCGACGTGATTGCCTTTCCCAAGACCCAGCGCGCGCAATGCCTGTTGACGCAAGCGCCGAGCCCGGTGGATGAAAAACAACTGCGCGAACTGCACATTCGCTTACGGCGGGAAGAAACAATAAAATCTTGAACCGCTAAGGACGCAAGGACTCTGAGAAAAGCAAGATAAAATATATACTGTATTTCCTCTGCATTCTCCGCGCGCTCTGCGGTGAAAACTTCATACAAAATTCCTGTCTCAGTGTTGGTGGTAATTCATACACCTGACTTGCAAGTATTGTTATTAGAGCGCGCCGACCACCCGGGATTTTGGCAATCGGTAACCGGCAGTCTGGGCGAAGGCGAAACGCTGCAACAAACGGCGATTCGCGAGGTGAAAGAGGAAACCGGGTTGGACGCGACGCAGTATCCACTCATGGATTGGGGAGTACAGAATCAATTCGAAATTTTCGCCGAATGGCGCCACCGCTACGCGCCAGGCGTGACCAGGAACACTGAGCAAGTATTCGGCCTGCTGCTGCCAAAAACGCTGCCAGTCACAGTATCGGCCAGGGAACACTTGAATTTCGCCTGGCTGCCGTACCGGGAAGCGGCGGAAAAGTGCTTTTCCTGGAGCAATCGCGACGCGATTTTATCGCTGCCGAGATTTATCCTGCATTGATGCAACATTGAACTGGATTATTTGTCTTAATGTGATATGTTAAAGTTAACATTTGCCAGGTTTATCCCATGCCAGCCAGTGCAATAGCTTTTGACCGTTACAGCCAGTTGCAGGACGAGACGTGTGAAGCGCGCATCGTCGCGGCCAAGGCTGCCTTGGGCAAGCGCGCGGTGATACTCGGCCACCACTATCAGCGCGCCGATGTCTACAAGCACGCCGATTTGACCGGCGATTCGCTGAAGCTCTCACGCCTTGCGGCAGAAACCTCCGCTGAATACATCGTGTTCTGCGGCGTGCATTTCATGGCTGAAGTGGCCGACATTCTCACCTTTGCAAAGCGCACGGTGATTTTGCCTGACTTGAATGCAGGATGCTCGATGGCGGACATGGCGAGCCTCGCCAAGGTTGAGCGCTGCTGGCGCGAGATTTCTCAAGTGCTTGACCCCGATCACAGCATCACGCCGGTCACCTACATTAATTCAGCGGCGGACCTGAAGGCGTTCTGCGGCGAACATGGCGGCATCGTCTGTACTTCCAGCAACGCCGGAAAAATTCTCGAGTGGTCGTTCAAGCAGCGTGAGAAAGTACTGTTCTTTCCCGACCAGCACCTGGGCCGCTGGAGCGGCTATAAAATGGGCATTCCGCTCGAAGAAATGCCGGTCTGGGATCCCGACGAGCCAATGGGAGGGCTGTATGCCGAGCAAATAGGCAAAGCCAAAATCCTGCTTTGGAAAGGCCATTGCTCGGTGCACCAGATGTTCCAGCCCCAGCATGTGCTCAAATTCCGCAATCAGTACCCCGACGGACTAGTGATTTCGCACCCTGAATGCAAATTCGAGGTGTGCAAACTCTCGGATTATGTGGGCTCCACCGAAACCATTATTAAAACCGTGAAAGCGGGCAAGCCTAACACACGCTGGCTGGTGGGCACGGAACTTAATCTGGTGAGCCGCCTCGCGGAAGAAGTGAAGCCGGAAGGTAAAATCGTGCAGTTCATGGCGCCCACGGTATGCATGTGCTCAACCATGGCGCGCATCGACCCACAGCACCTCGCCTGGGCGCTGGAAAACCTGGTTGAAGGCAAGGTAGTGAACCAAATCCGCGTACCCGAGCGCGACGCCGACCTGGCGCGGCTTGCACTTGACCGCATGCTCAAAATCTCCTAGATGCCTCGCATTTTCAGTTGCATCCTAGTTGATGATGGATCGAACTACCCGCTTATCGAAATAATTATCGATGCGGAATACGCTGTGCGTTCAACTTAATTAATAACTGCGCACATTCATGAGCAAAACATTACATGTTGCTACCTACAACATCCACAAGGGCTTCTCGCATTTCAACCGGCGCATGATGGTGCATGAACTGCGCGAGCGGCTGCACGCGATGCGCGCAGACGTGGTGTTCCTGCAGGAAGTACAGGGATATCACGACCACCATGCTGCGCGCTATGCCAACTGGCCGCAAAAACCCCAATACGAATTCCTCGCTGATACGGTGTGGAGCGATTTCAGTTACGGCAAGAATTCGGTGTATGACGAAGGTCACCACGGCAACGCCATCTTGAGCCGCTTCCCGATCGTGCACTGGAATAACCTGGATGTTTCCGCGCACGCAATGGAAAACCGCGGCATGTTGCATTGTGAGATGAAGCTGCCGGGATGGAATGAGCATCTGCATTGCATCAACGTGCATCTGGGCTTGTTTTCGCGCTGGCGCGAAAAGCAGTTGCTGACGTTGCGCGACCACATCGAAAAACTGGTGCCAGCGCAAGCGCCGCTCATCATCGCCGGCGATTTCAACGACTGGCGCAGCCGGGCGGGCAGGATTTTTGCCGATTCGCTGTACTTGCACGAGGTATTCGAACTCATCCGCGGCAGGCCTGCGCGCAGCTACCCGGCGGCGATGCCGGTATTCCGACTGGATCGCATATACGTGCGCGGCTTCCGCGTCGAGCGCGTACATGTGCATCGCGGCCGGCCGTGGTCGAAAATCTCAGACCACGCCGCGCTTTCCGCAACTATGATGCGGGTTTAAAACGCTGCCAGCGCCCACACCCATTCCGCAGCAAATCTCCCAGCTTAATTTTTTGGTGCAATGATGCGTTTTTTTGCGGGCAACAGAGTCACGCTGCTGCATAACGGAGCCGAGTATTTCCCCGAGCTGGGAAAGGCAATTGATAATGCGGCTTCGGAGATTTTTCTTGAATCGTATATTTTCGAAAACGATTCCTCAGGCAGACGCATCGCCGAAGCTCTGAAGCGTGCGGCGCAGCGCGGGGTCGCAGTGCATCTGCTGCTGGACGGTTTCGGCTCAAAGCCCCTACCCCAGGAAATGATTGACGACATGACCCGGGCGGGTGTCCAGGTGCTGATGTTCCGGCCGGAGGTCTTGAGCTTCAAATTCAAGCGCCAGAGGCTGCGGCGAATGCACCGCAAAATAGCGGTTATTGACGGCAGGATTGCTTTCGTTGGGGGCATCAATATCATTGACGATATGCACACGCCCAAACAAGTCCCGCCGCGCTTCGATTATGCGGTAAAGATTGAGGGGCTGTTGTTGCGGGCTATTCATGCTGCGGTAAGAGATCTATGGACGCGAGTCACATGGACGCACCTGCGGCGTGAATGGCGGCACACCAAAGGCCTGCTGGGAGCAGCTCGACCTTGCGGGGATCAGCGCGCGGCGCTGGTTACACGCGACAACTTGCGCCATCGCCGCGATATCGAACAGGCCTATCTCAATGCGATTGCCGGTGCCAAACAGGAAATCATTATTGCCAACGCCTATTTTCTTCCCGGTCGCAATTTCCGCCGCGCTTTGGTTAAAGCCGCGGCGCGCGGTGTGCGTGTGATCCTGCTCCTGCAAGGGCGGGTAGAATATGTGCTGGTGCACTACGCTTCGCGAGCACTGTATGGGTATTTTTTAAATGCCGGCGTGGTTATCTACGAGTACCACAAGAGCTTCATGCATGCCAAGGTGGCGGTGGTGGACGGCTATTGGGCTACGGTGGGTTCCTCCAACATTGATCCCTTCAGCATGCTGCTGGGGCGGGAAGCGAACGTGATGGTGGAGGACCTCGGTTTCGCCCAGCAGCTCCGGCAAAGCCTGATGCAGGCAGTCGCGCAAGGCGCACACCAAGTAGTGCGCGAACGCTGGAAAAACCTGCCGCTCGCGCAGCGCATACTGATATGGATCTGCTACGGCGTGGCGCGCTTCCTCACCGGCGTGTTTGGTTACGGGCGAGAGCAGGAACCAAGGAACCTCTGATTGAGTCCATCGTGTGCGCGACGGTGTGCAATCCGGGCGCAGGGCGCGACGCGCGTCGTTTGTTCCGGCTCGCCAATCATTGCACAGGGTGATACTCTAAAACTTTAGGAAGCAACAGCTATGCGCATTACTCATTTCGGCAAGCCACCGAAAAATCGCAACGACTGGAATACCATTAAAACCCTGCTTCCTTATCTATGGGAGTTCAAGGGGCGAGTGGTGCTGGCTCTCACCTTGCTGATTTTTGCCAAAGTCGCGAATGTCGCGGTGCCGCTGGCGCTTAAAGGCATCATTGATTCGTTGAGCTTGAAAGACGCGCTTTTGGCACTGCCCATCGCACTGCTCGCAGGATATGGCTTGCTGCGCTTTTCCGCCACGCTGTTTGGCGAGATGCGGGACGCGGTGTTCGCCAAGGTGACACAACGTGCCATCCGCAGGGTAGCGCTCAGAGTCTTCAGCCATTTGCATTCGCTTTCCCTGCGTTTCCATCTGGACCGGCAAACTGGCGGGGTATCGCGCGACATCGAACGCGGCAGCCGCGGAATTTCCTTCCTGCTGCAGTTCATGCTGTTCAACATTTTGCCCACCTTTGTGGAAATCGCGCTGGTGGCCGTAATCCTTCTTGTCAATTACAACGTGTGGTTTGCGGTGGTGACTTTCGTCACGCTGGCCATATACGTTGTGTTTACCTTGATTGTGACGGAATGGCGCATGGTGTTCCGCCGCACCATGAACGACTCGGATTCCAAGGCCAACACCCGCGCCATAGACAGCCTGCTTAATTACGAAACGGTGAAATATTTCGGTAACGAGGAATGGGAAGCACGGCGCTACGACGAAGGCATGCAGACGTGGGAAAAAGCGGCGGTACGCAACCAGACTTCGCTGGCGGGGTTGAACGCCGGGCAATCCGCCATCATCGCTCTGGGCATGACGCTGCTGATGGTGCTGGCGGCGAACGGCGTAGTCAACAATACAATGACATTGGGCGATCTGGTGCTGGTGAACGCTTTTATGCTGCAGCTGTATCTGCCGCTCAACTTCCTGGGTTTTGTGTACCGCGAAATCCGCCATTCGCTCGCCGATATGGAGAAGATGTTCACCCTACTGGAAGAAAACCTGGATATCCAGGACCGGCCTGGCGCTACTGATCTTGTGACCGGGAAAGCAACAGTATGTTTTGACCGGGTGAATTTTGGTTATGAGGTGAAGCGTCAGATACTGTTTGACGTGAGTTTCGAAATTGCGCCGGGGAAAACGGTTGCTGTCGTAGGTCATAGTGGTTCGGGCAAGTCCACTTTGTCGCGGCTGCTGTTCCGCTTCTACGATGTCGGGAGCGGCCGCATCACCGTTAACGGCCAGGACATCCGCGATGTGAAGCAGAAATCCCTGCGTGCAGCGATTGGCATTGTGCCGCAGGACACGGTGCTGTTCAACGACACCATTTTTTACAACATCAATTACGGTTGCCCCACTGCATCTCGCGAAGAAGTCATCGAAGCAGCGAAATCGGCGCACATACACGACTTCATCGTGACGCTGCCGGACGGTTACGACTCCATGGTGGGCGAGCGTGGCTTAAAGCTTTCCGGCGGTGAGAAGCAGCGTGTGGCGATTGCCCGAGCGATCTTGAAAAATCCGCAGATACTGATTTTCGATGAAGCGACCTCGGCGCTCGATTCAAAATCGGAAAAAGCGATTCAGGCGGAACTTCGGCGCATCGCCGCCAACCGCACCACGCTTACCATAGCCCACCGACTGTCCACCATAGTCGATGCCGACCAGATTCTGGTGATGGACCACGGCCGCATCATAGAGCGTGGCACCCATCGCGAGCTTTTGGAAAAGCAAGGCGTCTACGCGCATATGTGGGCGCTGCAGCAGCAGGAAGAAGCCGAGCGCGTCGGAACGGAGATCAAGCGCGAGTTAGCGGCGGTAGTCAGATAAACATATCATCGTGATCTGGGCTAACCGGGTTCCTCACTGCGATATATAAAGTAAAGAGCCGACCCTATAGAGGCTAGTCGCGACCCATGCCTTCGCGCGCCTGTGCATCCCCGTGCGCGGGGCTTGGGGGACGAGGGACTCTGGCCTTTCCCGCGGGTTGTGGATGGCGGGAGGGCAGCCCGCCCCGCCGGCGAGAAGCGTCATTTTAACCGTGGACGCCGACTCCGCGCGTCGGCGCTTATAATAATAGTCAACGATTTTGCACAGGCGCGTGCATGCAGGAGATTCGGAGCATGATGACACGAATTGCGGCATATGGTTGCTGTCTCGCCGCGGCGCTGCTGCTGCAGCCCGCCGTGGCGCAGACGCTTTACAAGTCCACCATGCCGGACGGGAGCGTCGTGTACGGCGACAAGCCGGCACCGGGCGCGGCTAAGGTGGAAGAGACCCAGCCCGACGTCTCCAAGGGTGGTATCGGGGGCACCACGACGCGCGAACAGGAAGCGCTGAAGGAGCTAGAAAAAGCGCGGCTGCAGCGCGAAGGCGAACAGGACAAGGTGCGGGCAGCCGAGCAGGCGCTCAGGAATGCGGAGGCCGCGCGAGACGCTGGCAAGGAGCCGCTGGCCAGTGAACGCATCGGCACCGCCGGCGGGGCGTCCCGCATCACCGACGACTACTATGCGCGGCAGAAGAAGCTCGATGATGCCGTGGAGGAGGCGCGTCGCGAACTCGACCTGGCGCGCTCGGGCAAATAGGTTCAACGGCACCTCGACGCATGGCGGTAAGCGCGGAGCGCAGCTGGAAAGCTGAAGATAGTCGTCACTCGTCACTCATTCATTAGCGAGAAGTGCATCGGCATCATCATGCACGGCATCATGGACCAATCCACGGACGCCGCGGGCGATTCAACGTAGTCCACCACGGGGTCTCGAGGCCTGGCCGGTGCACGCCAGCCAGCCGCTCACCGACCACCCGGTTCCCGACATCGCCTGAGCGCAGAGCGGCGCGCCCCGCGTACCACGGTGATGAGGAATTCATGCATCGGTGCCGGTATGTTTCCCAGAAAAATCGCCGTTGCGTCTGATAAAAAAACTCCTTAGACTGAAATTAAGTGAAGATCGACACCTTGGGAACCAACTACTGGCCGTATGGCGAAAGACTCGCACCGTGAGCATTAATCTGCAGCGTTTTCGGAATACGCCGCTCATCAAAGAGCCGTTTCATTACTTGATCGTCCCGGGCTTTATGAATCCCGACGCCTGCGCCGCGATCAACGCGGACTACCCGAAAATCACGCACCCGGGAAGCTTCCCTGTCGGAGAGCATCAGTACGGCCCCTCATTCGGTGAATTCCTGAATGAGCTTCGCGGCCCCGAAATGCGCGCGGCCTTTGAAGAAAAGTTTGGCATTGATCTGTCGGGACGACCGACCATGATCACAGTCCGCGGTCGCTGCGGTCCGAAGGACGGCCACATCCATACGGATTCTAAGACCAAGATCATCACGGTGCTCATTTACATGAATCCGGCCTGGGAGGAATCCGGCGGTCGGCTGCGGCTACTGCGTTCCGACAACCTTGATGATGTCATCGTTGAAGTGCCGCCAGTCGAAGGAACGCTACTGGCGTTCCTGCGCAGCGACAATTCGTATCACGGTCATAAACTGTTCATCGGCGACCGACGCGTGATTCAATTCAATTGGGTCACCACCCAGAGCGTGGTGGACCGTGAAACCAGGCGGCACCGGTTTTCCGCCTGGACGAAAAAACTTACCGGTGCATTCCGGAGCTGATTGGAATTGGCGTCACCGCTTCGCACAATAGAGTTTGAACGGATTCTGCTGATCAAACTTTCGGCCTTGGGGGATGTGATCCACACCATCCCGTTGCTCGTCAAATTACGCGCGCGTTACCCAAGGGCGCAGATCGATTGGCTTCTTACGCCGCAAAACGCCGAGCTGATACGCTGCCATCCCGCCTTATCCAACATTATTTTGTTCGACCGGGACGAATTTGCGCACTTCGGCCGCAGTTGGGATGCCACCACCGGATTGTTTCGCCTGCTGAGACAAATCCGTCGCGCGCATTATGACCTCGTGATTGATATGCACGGCCAGCTTCGCTCGGCGCTGTTCGTCATAGCCAGCGGCGCGCCTGTACGCATCGGTTTTCGTAGACCCGTGCGACGCGAAGTTAGCGGTTACGAGCGGGGCGGTGAGAAAAACGTCCCGGACCGAGGCTGGGCCGGTTCACGTGAAGGCTCATGGCTTGCCTACACCCATCGCATTCCAATCCCGACGCTGGCGGTGCATGCCGCCGATCGGTACTTGTGGATCGGACCGATACTTGGCCTCGATGATTCGCCGCTGGACTTTCGCATCTATTTGCCGCCTGAAGCTTTGCCGGACGTCGAACGATTGCTCGGTCAACACGATCTTCTCGGCAAACCGTTGGCGCTACTGATGCCGGGCACAGTCTGGGAAACCAAGCACTGGCGACTGGATGGCTATAAGGACGTCGCCCGGTATTTTCTGAATCAAGGCTATGCCGTTGCACTAGCTGGATCGGCGCGCGAGCAGCAGTTGTGTCAGACAGTTGCGTCAAGCTGTCCGGGAGCCCGTGACCTTGCCGGACAAACGACACCGGCCCATCTTGCGGCGCTTATTCAGCGCGCGGCAATCTGCATCACCAACGATTCCGGACCTATGCATCTGGCCGTGGCTTTGAACAGACCTGTCGTGAGCATCTTCGGTCCGACTGACCCGGTCTGCATCGGGCCGTATGGCCGTCCCGATTCGATTGTGCGATTGGAGTTACCCTGTTCGCCATGCAACTATCGACGGTTGTCCCAATGCCCGTATGATCATGCCTGCATGCAAGGCATCACGTCACAGATGGTCATCGAGCGCGTGGAGCACATTCTTGCTGAATGGAGCCGCACATGATCTGTCCGCTCATGTGTCACTGGCGAACGTCACGCTGTCGATGGCGGGGGAGGATTGCATCGCGATCCTAGAGGGGATGAGCGGCATGTCGGCGTTGCTCAGCGGGCGATCTTGAAAAACCCGCTGCATTCTTTCAAGACTGACCTTATGACGATAGCGGGATGCCTTGCTGAACTAATACCTTTCTCAGTCCCTGAATAAGCGGAAAGATCTCCTGATTCCAGTCGGCGCCCTGCAAATCAAAGGCCTTTTGCTCTAACTCAACGATCCACCGATCTTCCGCAAAGATCCCTTCCGTGAACCAGATAATGAATGGCCAAAGCAGGTTCATCAGGCCAGGGATAGAGGGCTTGCGAAACATCATTAGGCCAAAGGTATGATTGGTGCGCTGCTCGCGGTCGACGGGGACATAGACATTCCAAAGATCCAGCACCGGTTCTTCGCTACCCGCCGTCCAGAATTTTAACGTCTGATACGGGTATTCGGTGCGGATTGTCATCAGATCACGTCCGACCTCTTCACCGTGCTGCGGACGTCTTCCAAGAATGAATTTCTCACCGATATGCTGCCTGCCTGTGGTGCGCCTGAAGGTAAAGTCGGCCTCGATCCACCCTTTGTCTTTCCGCAAATCCATCAACACTGTTTTAATGCTGCCCATGAGTCGACGGTGCAGAAACTGATGATTCATGTCCATCAGATTTTCGTGCATAAAGGAGTAATGGCAATGAACCTGACGGTCGAGATAGCGCGTTTTGTAGCGTGGATTGGCATGTGTCGGGATATTCGGGAAGATGGCGGACTCCAGGTTTGCCTTATCGCCCGGATAAACAAAGATGAGTCCATAGGCTTCCCGACAGGGGTAACTTCGCACACCATTAGGGAGCGATTTGTCCTTGCTAAGGTAGGGAACACTAATGCATTTTCCTGTCGCGTCATACATCCAACCGTGATAGCCGCACTGAATGTGTTCCCCTTTCACGGCGCCGACGTGCAACGGGATCTGCCGATGGGCGCAGCGATCCTCGAGGGCGAACAGTGTGTCGTTCTCCGTTCTGACCAATACAATAGGATCGCCTGCGAACCTGACGCCGATGGCCTTTCCTTTCTTTAGACGTTTGCAAAGGGCCACCGGATACCAGTAGTCCGGATGAATACCGGTCTTTCTCAGATCGGGTGATTTGGCTCGTTGGGAGGACCCAGATAATTGGACAGTGTTTCCAACAGTCATTGTCTTTTCGATTTCTGATTGTTGGCGATCAAGCTATTCCCCTCAAAAGTGGGTCGGTACTGTTGGGGCAAACGTGGACAGCATACAGCGTTATAAAATTCAATCAATGCATGATTAACATGGCACTATCCTACCATGAAAGTACGAGCGATCAGTTACTACTGCGTCATTCGGCACGCCGGAACCGGACTTAAAATCACTCGCAGGTTTCTCCGAAGGTTCCACCTCAATCCATCCCTTGTAGATCGTGAGGCAAGAGACTTCGTACTCGCGCGCGACCAATCGTGCTTTAGTGTAACCGCACGAGACGCCGGGGCGGCACTGATGGGTGGCGCACTTCGAGTTTCTGGTAGAATCATCTAAGGGAAAACCCTAATGCAGGACTAGGGCCAGCGTTGCACACACAGTCGAAGGTAGAACGAGCCATGTCCACATCGAACACTACGTCGCTATTCGGAGCGCAGGACAAACAGAACCGACCCGATCTCTGGAAGACCGGCGCCCACCTCGATTCCTGGTATCCTCGGGCGCGCTCGAGGGCCTTGCGACGGGCAGGTACAGCCCGCATCGAGTCCGTGTCGTGAGTCACAACACCTTAATCCACCGCTTTGTGCGGTTCGGCGTGCGGCCGCTGGTCCACACCACGGTAGCGCCGAATCACCTGACTACCCTGCGCCTGCTCACCGGTCTCAGCGCCAGCGCCATACTCGCCGTCGGCACCCCGACAGCGCTGGCTTGGGGGGCAGGGGTGTTCGTGCTGTCCATGCTGCTCGATCGGGCCGATGGCGAGCTGGCGCGCCTCTCTGGAAAGAGGAGCGCGTTCGGCCACAAGTACGACCTTGTGGCCGACGGTTTGTGCAACTCGCTGGTATTCATCGGGCTAGGCGTCGGGCTCTCGGGCGGGTCCTTGGCATGGCGGGCGATCCCGATGGGCGTGCTGGCCGGCCTTGCCGTTGCCGCGATTCTTTTTCTCGTGCTGCATCTGGAGGCACTACAAGGCGAGCGCGCTGCGGAGCTTGGCGGAGCGGCAGGCTTCGATCCCGACGACGGAATACTCGTCGTGCCGACCCTGATCTGGTTCGAGCTGGCGGAGGAGCTCCTGACGGCGGCGGCAGTGGGCGCACCGGCGTTTGCAGTGTTTTTCTACTGGAAGCTGCTGCGCATTCGCGCCCGAACCTGAGCGGCGAGTTGATGCGTGATGCGGATGCATTGAACCGACGGATGACCTTGAACCAGCCCCTGTCCCAAGACCAAATCAAATCGTTTCAACGCGACGGTTTCGTGATCATTCGCGGCCTATACCAAGGCGACGCAATGGCGCACATTAAGACCTGGGTCGATGAGGTTGCGACTTATCCCGAGGTGCCGGGCAAGTACATGATGTATTTTGAGCAGAGCTGCGTGGAGCCGGGGCGGCGGCAGCTCAACCGGATTGAAAATTACTGCCCGTACCACGCCGGCCTGGATCGCCTGCTCACTGGCCCGGGACTGCGGGACGCGGTGGCCCAGTTGTTCGGCGAGCCGGCGGTCCTGTTCAAGGACAAGATCAACTTTAAGCTGCCGGGAGGTGGCGGCTTCACACCCCATCAAGATGTCCAGGCCGGATGGGACCGTTACGGCAGCCTGTACATTACTGCGCTCATCAGCATCGACGCCGCGACCCGGGACAACGGCTGCCTGGAGCTGGTCGCCAGGCGCCACCGGGAGGGGCAGCTTGGCCCGAGTTGGGCGCCGCTGCCGGACGAAGTGACCGCAAGCATGGAGTTCGTGCCCTACGAAACCGCGCCCGGCGACGTGGCGTTCTTCGATTCGTTCACGCCCCATCGCTCGGACGCCAACCTGAGCGACCGGCCGCGGCGGGTGCTCTACGTCACCTACAATAGGCTGGCGGAAGGGGACCAGCGCGCCCGCTACTACGCCGACAAGCGCGCGAGCTACCCGCCCGACTGCGAACGCGACCCCGGCAAGCAGTACATGTTCCGTGTCTGAGCGGGCACGTTGGCTGGGCGTGCGTGCCCGACGGTGAGCGCCGTGCAGGCGGTGATACTCGCGGCCGGCCGGGGTACGCGGCTGGCGCAAGATAAGCAGTCCGGCGCCATGCCGAAATGCCTGCTGCGCTTCGGCGGGCGGAGCCTGCTGGAACGCCATCTGCACCTGTTGCGTGAGAGCGGTGTGACTGACGTGTGGGTGGCGGTCGGCTACGAGGCGGATCAGGTGCGTGCCGAGATGGCACGGCTGCCGGAGGCGCTGGCCGCCGATACCGTGTTCAATCCGGATTATCAGCTCGGCAGCATCGTCACCGTGTGGCACGCCCGCGCGCCGCTGCTGACGGGACGGGACACGCTGCTCATGGACGCCGACTTGCTTTACGATGAGCGGATACTGCATGCGCTTGTGGACTCCCGGCAGCCCGACTGCCTGCTGCTGGACCGGGACTTCGAGCCCGGCGACGAACCGGTGAAGGTGTGCGTTCGCGACGGACGCATCGTCGAATTCAGGAAGCAGGTCGCGCCGGATCTCGCATTCGATGTCTGCGGTGAGTCGGTAGGCTTCTTTCGCCTGTCCGGGCAAACCTGCCGCGCGCTGGTGGCGCGGGCTTCGGTCTACCTGGAAACGGGCCGCGGTCAGGAGCCCCACGAAGAGGCCCTGCGGGACCTGATGCTGGAAGCCGGGCCGCGCCGGTTCGGGGTCGAAGACGTCACCGGTCTGCCGTGGATAGAGATCGACTTTCCCGGCGACGTCGAGCGCGCCCGTCTGGAGATACTCCCCCGATTGCAGCAGTAAACGCCGCGCTCTTCTTCAAGGAACCATTTATGGACAGACCCCCACCCCACCCCACCAAAGCCGCCGCCCTGCGCGCGCTTCTCAACTCCTCCGAGCTGGAGTTCCTCATGGAGGCGCATAACGGCATCAGCGCCCGCATCGTCGAGGAGGCCGGCTTCAAGGGCATCTGGGCCAGCGGGCTCACCCTCTCCGCGCAGTTCGGGGTGCGCGACAACAACGAGGCGAGCTGGACCCAGGTGGTGGACATGCTGGAGTTCATGTCCGATGCGAGCCGCATTCCCATCCTCATCGACGGCGACACTGGCTACGGCGACTTCAACAACATGCGCCGCCTGGTGCAGAAGCTGGAGCAGCGGGGCATCGCCGGCGTGTGCATCGAGGACAAGCTGTTCCCCAAAACCAACAGCTTCATCAACGGCCATCGCCAACCGCTGGCCGACGTCGCCGAGTTTCAGGGCAAGATCCGCGCCGGAAAGGACAGCCAGAAGGATCCGGATTTCGTCATCGTCGCTCGGGTGGAGGCGTTGATCGCGGGTTGGGGCATGGACGAGGCCCTGCGCCGCGCCGAGGCGTACCGCCAAGCCGGCGCCGACGCTATTCTGATCCACAGCAAGAAAAGCAGCGCCGACGAAATTCTGGCCTTCTCCAGGGAGTGGGCCGGGCGCTCGCCACTGGTCATCGTTCCCACCAAGTACTACAGCACCCCCACCGACGTGTTCCGCGTCGCCGGCATCCGCCTCGTCATCTGGGCCAACCACACCCTGCGCGCGGCTGTGTCGGCCATGCAGGAGCTCACCCGCGAGATCCACGCCACCCAGACGCTGGTGAACGTGGAGGACCGGATCGCGCCGGTCAACGAGATTTTCCGGCTGCAGTCGGCGGAGGAACTGCTGGCGGCGGAGCGCCAGTACGCCGCCACCGAGCGCGACCTGTCGGCGTTGGTGCTGGCTGCCAGTCGCGGTGAGGGACTGGACACGCTGACCAAGGACCGTCCCAAGGCCATGCTGCCGGTGGCGGGACGGCCGCTGCTGCGGAGGCTGGTGGACGAGTTCAAGCGGCAGTCCGTCAACAACATCACCGTGGTCGCCGGCTACAAGGCGCAGGCTATTTACATGGCGGGGATCAAGATCGTGCACAACCGCAGCCATGCCCAGAGCGGTGAACTGGCCTCTCTCGCCTGCGCCCGCGATGCCATCGGCGAGGATACGGTGGTGATCTATGGTGACCTGCTGTTTCGCAGCTACATCCTGCGCGATTTGCTGGAAACCCCGGCAGAAGTGGCGGTGGTGGTGGATTCTTCGCCGGTGCCGGCGGAGCGTCAGCGCGACCTGGCCTATTGCTCGGTACCCGACGACCGCTCCTTGTTCCGCCAGGAGGTGAGGCTGCTACGGGTGAACGCCCTACCCGGGCCCGGCGCGGCGAGCGGGCGGTGGATTGGCATGCTGCGAGTACAGGGCGCCGGCCGCCAGTGGCTGCTGCAGGCGCTGGACGAGCTGGGCAAGCGTCCCGACTTCACGCAG
>JAHFRG010000004.1:0-15143 GCA_023258935.1 Betaproteobacteria bacterium | reverse complement strand
CGCTGATGGGGCGTATCACACTGGCGCTTCTGGACACCATGGAGATCCCTTGGGCCTACCTGCCGGACTCGCACCAGGCGCTGGCCCAAGCGCTGGCGCAGGCGGACGCCTCGATCGGCGAGCGCGAGCGCCCGTACGCTCTGCTGGTGCGTAAAGGCCGGTTCGCGCCGTGCAAGCCCGCGCCGGTGGAAGTGCCGCCGCACTCACCGCGGGTGGCTCCGCGCAGCGCCTGGCGCTCACCGCCGGCGGTGCGGCCGAGCCGCATCGAAGCGCTGGAGCGCGTCGCCCGGCTCGTGCCAGGGCGCAAAAGCGTGGTGATCGCCACCACCGGCTACACCGGCCGCGAGCTGTACGCCCTGGGGGACCACGCTCATCAGCTCTACATGGTGGGTTCCATGGGCTGCGCGTCCTCGTTCGGGCTGGGCTTGGCTCTCACGCGTCCGGATCTGCGAGTGGTGGTGCTGGACGGCGACGGCGCGGCGCTCATGCGTATGGGCAACCTGGCCACCATCGGTGCTTACCGCCCGCCGAACCTGCTGCACGTGCTGCTGGACAACGAGGTACACGATTCCACCGGCGGCCAAGCTACCGTGGCGCGGGACATCTCGTTTGCCGCCATCGCCGCCGCCTGCGGCTACGCGGAAGTTTCGGAGGGCGACGACCTGTCGCTGCTCGACGAGGCGCTACAGAGGCGAAACGGCATCGGACCGGCGTTTGTCCACCTCAAGATCGCGCCGGGGGTGGCGGTCACACCGCCCCGACCGGGACTGGCTCCCGCTGACGTGCTACGCCGGCTCATGAACCATATCGGCAGCCCGTCGCTGTCCGCCCACCCATGCGCAAAGACATCATGATTCTTCTCAACCCCGGGCCCGTGAATCTGACCGAACGGGTACGCGCGGCGCTGACGCTGCCCGACCTGTGCCACCGGGAGCGGGAATTCGGCGAGTTGCAGGACGAGATTCGCCGCCGGCTGCTGGAAGTTTATTCGCTGCCGCCGGAGAACTGGGCGCCGGTGCTGGTGTCCGGTTCCGGCACGGCGGCAGTGGAAGCCATGCTCGTGAGCCTGGTGCCGCGGGACGGACGGCTGCTGGTGATCGAGAACGGCGTCTACGGTGCGCGTCTGGCGGATATCGCCTGCTGCCACGGCATCGCCCACGCGGTAGCGCGTCAGGCGTGGGGCACGCCGGTGGAGCTGGACGCGCTGGCCCGGCATCTAGACGCGCAACCGGGCTTTACCCACGTGGCCGTCGTGCAGCACGAAACCACCACCGGGCGGCTGAACGATGTCGCAGCGGTGGGCCGCCTGTGCCGGGAGCGTAACATTGCGCTACTGGTGGATGCGGTGAGCAGCTTCGGTGCGGAAGCGCTGGAATTCGACGCCTGGGGCGTGACGGCCTGCGTCGCCAGTGCCAACAAATGCCTGCACGGCGCGCCGGGCGTGAGCTTCGTGATTTTGCGCCGGGACGCGCTGCCCGTCGGGGGCGGCGGACGCAGCGTGTACCTGGATCTGGCACGGCATTGCCGCGCCCAGGATGCCCGCGACACCGCCTTCACGCCCGCCGTGCCCATCTTCTACGCGCTGCGCGAAGCACTGCGCGAATTCGAGGATCAGGGCGGATGGCGCATGCGCCACGAATGTTACCGCCGCCTTGCCGAGGCGGTGGAAGAAGGCCTCGTCCGTCTCGGCGTGGCGCCGTTCTTGCGGGAAGGCGAGCGCTCCGTGGTCCTGCGGGCCTATCACCTGCCTGACGGCCTGGACTACGCCGCGCTGCACGACGGCCTCAAACAGCGGGGCTTCGTCATCTACGCCGGCCAGGGCAAGCTGGCGGCGTCCATCTTCCGCGTCTCGATCATGGGCGCCGTCGACGCCGCGGACATACAGCGGTTTCTGGACGCGGTGGCCGGACTGCTCAGTCCGGCGCGACACAGCGGTGCTAAGGCGCGTTAGCGTTCCCCACCGCCAGCGCGCTTCGCAATCGGGTTAGTGGTCTGTCCTCTCAGTCTTTCATTCAGGCAGAACTTCGGCGCATCGTCGCCGACCGCCCCACGCTTACCATTGACCACCGACTGTCCACCATCGTCGATGCCGACCAGATTTTGGTGATGGACCACGGCCGCATCATCGAGCGCGGCACCCATCGCGAGCTTTTGGAAAATCAAGGCGTCTACGCGCATATATTGGCGCTGCAGCAGCAAGAAGAAGCCGAGCGCGACAAGTAAGGGAAAAGCTCGTACCAAGCGGAAGCGATGCGCGCCTAATTGCTGGTTTTTTCGAAGGGGCAACCACCAAGGACGCAAACCTGATCTTGTTCACAAAATCAATGAAGTCGCCACCTCCCTTAAAATAGAAGGTCATAACTGTGAACTTAGACCTTGATTTTTGTTATTTTACCTGCGATCATTGGCGCTGACTTTCCTGGGAGCCAGGATAAAGTCGTTGCGTTTCACTAACTTAAGATACAAAAACAAATGAAGAATAAATTTCTTATTCTCGGCTTGCTGTTGTTGACAACGGGAGTGTTTGCCGCCGAGGACGAGGTCGTGCTGCAAGACGAGCAACAGGCGGTTCAGACGCCCGTTGAGGCGCAGCCGGCATTACTGCCTCTCGATGATGTACAGGAAGCAACACAACCCGAGTACGCCTCGCAGCCCGCTGCCGAAGCGCAGCCCGACTTGCCGCAGCCCGATCCGGCTAAGCTGCGCGGCATGCGCTCCGCCGCAGCTATAGTGGTGAAACAAGAGCAAGAGCTGCCACTCTACGCCAAGAATACCGACGTTCCCATGCCGATTGCATCGATTACCAAACTCATGACGGCTATGGTAATACTCGATTCACAATTGCCGCTGGATGAGCAAATTACCATCGAGAAAGAAGACGTGGATGTCTTGCGCGGTACCCGTTCCAAACTCAAGGTCGGCCTGATTTTGACACGCCAGGAATTGCTGCAACTCGCCTTGATGGCTTCAGAAAATCGCGCTGCCGCTGCTTTGGCGCGCGCATATCCCGGCGGAGTGCCGGCTTTTGTCGCTGCGATGAACCGCAAGGCGGAGGCTTTGGGCATGATGGATACGCGGTTCGTGGATTCTACCGGCCTAAACAGCGGCAATGTCTCCACGGCGCAGGATTTGGTAAAGATGGTGAAAGCGAGCTACGGCTACGAGCTGATACGCGAATACACCACTGCGCACTCGCATGCGGTGGCGCAGCGCAAGTCGCGCAACTTGCCTTTCCATAATTCCAACCAGTTGATCCAAAGTAAGAGCTGGGATATCGGGCTGTCCAAGACAGGTTATATCCACGATTCGGGACGCTGTCTGGTGATGCAGGCAAAAATCGCACAGCAGGCGGTGATCATCGTATTGCTGGATTCATGGGGCAAATACACCCGCAACGCCGATGCCAACCGCATTAAAAGATGGATTGAAACCAGCCTCGCCCGCAAGCCGCGCGCTAGTTAAAGCCTGAAATGAGTTCGGATGGGGATCTGCCGGTCCGGTTTTATAATCTTCTTTCCTCGCAACAAAGTTTTCTCAACGAAGTTCTGGCCGGGCTGACTAAGCCCCAGAAACAAATTCCCGCCAAGTTTTTTTACGATGGCCGCGGCTGCGAGCTGTTTGGCGCCATCTGCGAACTTCCTGAGTACTATTTGACACGTACTGAAACAGCCATGATGCAGCGGTTTGCTGCGGAAATGGCGCAACTTCTGGGCGCCGGTTGCTTGCTGGTCGAATACGGCAGCGGCGCTAGCCGCAAAACGCGCATCCTGCTTGAGCATTTGCTGCCGCCCGTCTACATACCCATTGACATTGCTTGCGAGCAACTGCGCGCTTCGTCGCGGGACCTCGCTCAAGCATTCCCCGGAATGCAGGTGGTCGCGGTGTGCGCCGATTATTCCGAGCCCATTGTGCTGCCTGAATGTAGTGTGACCGGACTCAAGCGCAAGGCGATATATTTTTCCGGCTCCACCATCGGTAATTTCACACAAGCGGAAACAGTCGTGTTCTTAAAACGCGCCTTGCAGTTGGTCGGGCCGGGCGGCGCAATGCTGGTGGGAGTGGATTTGAAAAAACCGCAGGCGCAACTCGACGCCGCGTACAACGATAGCCGGGGCGTCACCGCCGAATTCAATTTGAATTTGCTGGCACGCATTAACCGCGAGCTCAAAGGTGATTTCAGGCTGGAAAACTTTCGCCATCGGGCTTTTTACAATGCAAAAGAAGGCCGAATTGAAATGCACCTGGAAAGCCTGATCGCGCAGTCGGTCACGGTACAGGGCAGGCGCTTTGATTTCAGTGCCGGGGAGACGATTCATACCGAAAATTCCTATAAATACTCGGTGAGTGAGTTTCAACAATTAGCGCGGCAAGCGGGATTTGAGCCGCTGCGCGCATGGACTGACGCGCAGCAACTATTCTCGGTTCACTATCTGTCTGCCAGTGGTTGAATTTGCGTTGGGCGAAGCCAGAACGCCGCAGGCGTTATGTTATGATTATTCAGGAGTTCATCATTAACGGGACGTGCGATGCGTGTCGGGCTTTTCGTAACTTGCCTGGTGGATTTGATGCGCCCACGCATCGGTTTTGCCGCGCTGCAGCTCCTGGAGGCCGCGGGTTATGAAGTGATAGTCCCGGATGCGCAGACCTGCTGCGGCCAGCCCGGTTATAATTCAGGCGATCGCTCTCCTGCGAAAGCTCTTGCGCTCAAGGTGCTGCGCGAATTCGCCGGCTGCGATTACGTGGTGGCGCCTTCGGGTTCATGTGCCGGCATGATACGCGAGCATTATCCCCGATTGTTCCAGGATGAGCCGCAACAGCTTGAAAAAATCAGCGAGCTTGCACAACGTACTTACGAACTCACTGATTTCCTGGTCAATGTGGCGAAACTGCAAAACGTCCTGGGCAGCTTCCATGGCAGCATCACTTACCACGATTCCTGTTCAGGATTGCGCGAGCTGGGAGTGAAAAACCAGCCGCGCCAGTTGCTCGCTAAAACGCCCGGATTGCAGCTGAAAGAAATGCGAGATTGTGAGACCTGCTGCGGTTTCGGCGGAACTTTTTCGGTCAAGTTTGGCGACATTTCCACGCGCATGGCGGACAACAAATGCAACGCCATTCAAGCCAGCGGCGCCGCTGCTGTGGTGCTGGGCGATCTCGGTTGCATGCTGAATATTGAAGGCAGGTTGCGCCGCCGTGGCGATAATAAGACGCGCGTACTGCATGTGGCTGAAATATTGGCGGGGGAAGAGGGAACCTAGTGCAAATCACTTCCATGCACTTCAAGGCGCGAGCGGGCGAAAAACTGCGCGATACGCGACTGCAACAGGCGCTGGCCAAGGCGCAGGGCAAGTTTGTTCACACTCGCGCCGAGGCTATTCTCGAGCTGGAAAATTTCGAGGCGTACCGCGATGCCGCTGCCAGTATACGCGACCGCGTTATCCGCGACCTCGACCTTTATCTCGAGCAGTTTGAGAAAAACGCATCCGCGCGCGGCGCGGTAGTGCACTGGGCGGAGACTGCGCAAGATGTGAATCGCATCGTCTGTGAAATCGCCGAACTGCATGGCGTGCGCAAAGCAGTTAAATCAAAATCCATGGTGAGCGAGGAGTGTGCGCTCAATGAGGCGCTGGAAGCGGCGGGTGTCGAAGTGGTGGAAACCGATCTCGGCGAGTACATCCTGCAGCTTGCGCATGAACCGCCCTCGCACATCGTCGCGCCGGTGGTGCACAAGACCAAGGACGAAGTCTCGGATCTGTTCGAACAGAAGCACAAGAAACCGCGCAAGACCGGAATTCCGGAACTCTGCCGCGAGGCGCGCGAGGTGCTGCGCCCGCATTTTCTTTCCGCTGACATGGGTATTTCCGGGGCCAACTTTTTGATCGCCGAAACCGGGTCTACACTCATCGTAACCAACGAAGGCAACGGCCGCTTGGTGACCACTATGCCGCGCGTGCATGTGGCGATTACCGGCATAGAGAAAGTCGTGCCGACGCTGGAGGATATTGCGACCTTGCTGCGTCTGTTGCCGCGTTCGGCGACGGGGCAGGCGATTACCAATTATGTTTCGATCAACACCGGCATAAAAAGTCGGGATGATAGCGATGGTCCTGAGCATTTCCACATCGTGCTGGTGGATGCAGGGCGCACCAAATTGCTGGGCGGGGTGATGCAGTCGATGTTGCGCTGCATCCGCTGCGGCGCGTGCATGAACCACTGCCCGGTGTATCAGAATATCGGCGGCCATGCCTACGGCTGGGTCTATCCCGGGCCCATGGGCTCGGTGTTGACGCCGGTCTATGCTGGGCTGGAAAACGCGCTGGATTTGCCCAATGCATCCACATTTTGCGGCGAGTGCGCGGTAGTGTGCCCGGTGAAAATCCCTCTTCCCGATTTGATGCGCAATCTGCGCGAACAGCAGACAGAACAAGGCCTGCGTTCCTGGCAGGAACGGCTGGCGTTGAAAATCTGGGCGTGGACTGCTCTGCATCCCGGAATTTATGCTGCGCTCTCGCGCATTGCGGCGCGCATCTTGAAAGGGATGGCAGGCGGGGGAAAACTTCTGCATTATCTTCCGGGAGGGCACGGCTGGACTGACGGTCGCGACCTGCCTGCGCCCGAAGGCCGCACTTTCCGCGAGCTGTACCGAGAGCGAAGGAGATGATCCATGAATAAGCCCGCTGAAACCCTTTCTCTACTGCCTTTGTGGATCGGCGGCGGCAAAGTGGCGAGCCAAAGCGCGCGCTTTGGCGAGGTGACCAATCCCGCGACTGGCGAAGTGATCCGTCGCGTGCCGTTTGCCAACAGCACGGATATTGATGCCGCTGTTGCCGCAGCCAAACAGGCGTTTCCTGCTTGGAGCGAGACTCCTCCGCTCAAGCGCGCGCGCATCATGATGCGATATTTGCAGCATTTGGAAAAAAACCACGAACAACTGGCAAGGTTGGCAAGCGAGGAGCACGGCAAGACATTGTCGGACGCAGCCGGCTCGGTGCAGCGCGGCATTGAAGTCGTCGAATTCGCCTGTGGTATTCCACACTTGCTGAAGGGCGAACATGCGGAAAACGTGGGAGCCGGCGTGGATTGCTATTCGCTCAGACAGCCGCTGGGCGTGTGCGCGGGAATTACGCCGTTTAATTTCCCGGTGATGGTACCGCTGTGGATGTTCCCGCTGGCGATCGCCTGCGGCAACACTTTTGTGCTGAAACCGTCCGAAAAAGTGCCTTCGGCGAGTCTCTTCATGGCGGAACTGTTCAAGGAAGCCGGGCTGCCCGACGGCGTGTTCAACGTAGTGCAAGGCGACAAAGAAGCAGTGGATGCGATTTTGCAGCATCCGGAAATCAAGGCGGTTTCCTTTGTGGGTTCGACTCCGGTCGCCAAATACATCTATGAAACTTGTGCGAAGAACGGTAAGCGGGTGCAGGCGCTGGGTGGCGCGAAAAACCACGCGGTGGTGCTGCAGGATGCCGATTTGGAATTTACTGCGGATTCCTTGATCGGCGCAGCTTATGGTTCGGCGGGCGAGCGCTGCATGGCGATTTCCGCAGTGGTGGCAGTGGGCGAGGCGGCCGACCCCCTGGTGGCGAAACTGCGGGACAAGGCAGCGAAGCTTAAAGTCGGTCCGGGAAATATTAAAGAGGTGGAAATGGGTCCGCTGGTGACGCGCGCCCACCGCGACCGGGTGAAGAATTATATTGACCTCGGCGAGAAAGAAGGCGCGAAGCTGGTGCTGGACGGGCGCGGTCTCAAGGTTTCGGGCCATGAAAACGGTTTTTATCTTGGGCCCACGCTGTTTGATCATGTCACGCCGCAAATGACGATATACCGCGATGAAATTTTCGGCCCGGTGCTGATTGTGCTGCGAACCCGGGATTACGACGAAGCGATACAATTGGTCAACCGCAATCCGCATGCCAACGGAACCGCGGTGTTTACGCGCTCGGGCGCACTGGCTCGGCGCTTCCAGCATGAAATCGAAGTGGGCATGGTCGGAATCAATGTGCCTATCCCGGTGCCGATGGCGTTCTTCTCCTTCGGCGGCTGGAAAAATTCGCTGTTCGGCGATTTGCATGTGCATGGGACCGAAGGCATCCAGTTTTACACCCGCACCAAGGTGATCATTGGGCGCTGGCCAGAGCAAATGGAAAAAGCCAAGCTGGACATGCCGACGCACGAATGAGCGCGCGAGACAATACCATGGGCCGAATTCGAGCCGCGCTTGGCAAGAGCGCCGGTCGCGCCGATCGCGAGGAAATTGACGCTTATATCAGCCAACATGCGGCGGGACCCAGGCCGCGGGCTGAATGGAATCTTATAGCGCGCTTTCGCGACCGCGTTTTGAGTTTAGCGAGCAGCATAGATCAGGTCGCGTCAGCCAGCGAAGTGCCGCAAGCGCTCGCGCGTTATTTGCGCGAAAATAATCTGCCGCTGCAAGCGGTGTGCTGGCCGGAATTTACACAACTCGATTGGACTGCGCAAGGCATGAATGTGGCCGCGCGGCCTGCGAAAGGAAGTGATCTGGTGGGCATTACCGGCGCGTTCTGCGCGATTGCGGAAACAGGGACACTGGTGCTGCTTTCAGGAAAAGAGTCTCCTCCCGCGACCAGCCTTTTGCCTGAAACTCACATCGCGGTGGTGCGCAGCACGCGCATTGTAAAAGGCATGGAAGAAGCCTGGAGCTTGCTGCGCAAAGAATATCCTGTGATGCCACGAGCCGTGAACTTTGTCTCAGGCCCATCCAGAACGGCAGATATAGAACAAACCGTCACGCTTGGCGCGCATGGTCCTTACCGGGTGCACATTATCCTCGTTGATTGATTTATTGCGTTGCATGACCGGCGGAAAAATTTGTTTGCCCGAAAAAACAGACGCTGGTTATAATCTGTCTATCGTTAACTAGCAGTTCCTGTCTCATGCGGGCGTGAAATCATCGCTTACGCGCGCCATCCGTTGTATCACTTCACTTTTCAATCACCATGCCCGAGCTCAATTTTCTGCCAAGTTTGCCCCCCGCACTCACACCGCCCATCCTGTTCGGCTTGCTGCTGCTGATGGGTTTGCTGGGCGGCGAAGTGGCGCGGCTGTTCGCCTTGCCGCGCATCACCGGTTACCTGCTGGTGGGCGTGCTGTTCGGTCCCGTAGGATTGGGCGTATTGAGCAGCCAGCTCATTAAGGAAAGCAGGGTGTTCGTGGATATTTCGCTGGGCTTGATTCTGTTCGAGCTCGGCCGCCGTCTTGATTACCAATGGCTGCGCCGCAACCGCTGGCTGTTCGCCACCGCGATTGCGGAAAGCGCCTTTGCCTTCTGTGCGGTTTATTTCGGGCTGCGTTACTTCGATTACCCGCCGCTCCATGCCGCGCTTGCAGCGGCAATCGGTATAGCCACTTCTCCGGCGGTGGTGTTGCTGGTGGCGCACGAGTTGCGCTCGGAAGGACAGCTTACCGAGCGCATGTTGCTGCTTACCGCAATTAACAGCGTGTTTGCCTTCTTCAGTGTGACCATGCTGCTGCCGTTCCTGCATTTGGAACAGCAAGCCGGATGGGCGGAAACGCTGCCTCAACCGCTCTATGTCATGCTGGGTTCGCTGCTGACGGGTCTCGTCGTGAGTTTCTTCGTGCTGCGTTTCGCAGCCTGGCTGGGCAAGCGCGAGGATCGCCAGTTCATCATGCTGGTTGGCATGATTGTATTCACGGCGGGATTGGCCCGCTCACTCAATCTTTCGGTGCTGGTAACACTGCTCACTGTCGGGATACTGGCGCGCAATCTTGATTTCCGCCACAAACTGATGGCGGTGCAATTCGGTCATGGCGGGCAGTTGTTTTTTGTGATTCTTTTTGTGATGGCAGGCGCGGGCCTGCGCTTCGATGTGTTGCCGCAGGTGGCGTTCATCGCTGGTATGTACATCGTGCTGCGTTTCCTCGGCAAGGCGCTGGCAATCCTGGTGTTCGGCCGTTTAAGCGGGTTGCGCCCGGGGGCGGCGGGCCTGCTCAGCATCTCATTGCTGCCGATGTCAGGGCTCGCCATCGTCATGGTGCAAGACGCCTCCAGTTTGTATCCTGAATTTGGCGCCAAGTTGTCGGCGGTGGTGCTTTCGGCAGTTGCGATACTGGAGCTTATCGGCCCGCTGGCGACCAAGTTTGCGCTGAAGCAGGCGGGCGAAGCCGGAGAACGACGATGACGCTGGAATTCACACAATCGCCGGCGTTCACCATGGGCGTTGAACTTGAGCTGCAGATCCTCAAGTCCCATGATTGCAATCTGGCGCGCGATGCCGCTGATTTGCTGGCGAGGCTTGGCAAAGTGAAACATCCCGGCGAGGTCAAGCCGGAAATCACTGAGAGCATGATCGAACTCAATTCCTCGATCCACGAACGCTACACGACCCTTGCGGACGAGCTACGGACTGTCCGCAGCGTGGTGGCGCGCCAGGCCGAGCTCCTCAACCTGCGCATTGCCGGCGGAGGCTCGCATCCCTTTCATCAGTGGAGCGATCGGCGCATTTATCCAACCGAGCGTTTCAAACATCTGCTTAATCTTTACGGCTATCTCGCCAAGCAGTTCACCGTCTTCGGTCAGCACATCCACATCGGCTGCTCCAACGGCGATGACGCGGTCTATCTCATCCACATGCTGTCACGCCATATTCCGCATTTCATCGCGCTTTCCGCTTCCTCGCCGTTTTACCAGGGCGAAGACACCAGCTTTGTCTCCTCTCGTCTCAACGCCATCAGCGCCTTTCCCTTAAGCGGCACTATGCCATTGGTTGAAAGCTGGGATGAATTCAACGCCTATTTTGAGAAAATGCATCGCTACAAAATCGTGGAAAGCATGAAGGATTTCTACTGGGATATCCGCCCCAAGCCGGAATACGGGACGATTGAAATCCGCGTTTGCGACACACCCCTCACTGTCGACAAGGCTGCGCTGCTTGCGGCCTTCGCCCAGGCGCTCGCGCATTATTACCTGATTGAACGGCCGCGCGAGGCGACACCCGATCTTTATCTGGTTTACAACTACAACCGTTTCCAGGCCTGCCGCTTCGGTTTCGCCGCCAATTTCATCAATCCTTATGATCAGCAGCATGCCAACTTGGGTGACGACCTCATCGCCACTCTCAAGAAACTCGCACCGCATGCCGTGGCGCTGGAAAGCAGCGCGGCGCTCAACCAATTGCTCGACGAGACGGCGACGCGCCGCAACGATTCATCCTGGTTGCGCGAACAACTCAAAAAATCCGGTTCGCTCAACGATGTGGCCCGCTTGCAAAGCAACCTGTGGATGGGAAAACCGGACCGGGCATGAAGCCCGGCCTGTGTTTCAAATCAGTGCTAGAATCGCGCGGTTCCATGGAAGAGGAGCATGGCTTTTTTTAAAAATGTTATAGGGCGCATTACGCGCAGCAAGCAGCAGCCGCTGCTCGCGGCATTCTTCTTGGCATGGAGCAGCATCGCTAGCGCGGCACCGGTGTACGGTTTTGTCGAGAAAGACGGGCCCGCACTGTTCGGGATTCCCGTCGATTTCATCCTGTTTGCGCTGACTCTCCTGGGCGTAGTGCTGTTCCATCACCACACGCTCAAAGTTGCGCTGATTGGTCTTGCTGTCATCCTAGGTTATAAATTCCTGTTCGTTGGATTCAAATACGGGTCCGGCTTTGCCGGTTTCGTCTCGCACATGGGGCATGAGTGGGTGATCCTCACCAACCTGTTCCTGCTGCTGGTCGGATTCGCACTGCTTTCCAGGCATTTCGAAGAAAGTCAGGTGCCGGCCGTGCTGCCCAAATTCCTACCTGACGACTGGAAAGGCGGGTTTGTATTGTTGTTGATGATCTTCGTGCTGTCGAGCTTTCTTGACAACATTGCGGCGGCAATCATCGGAGGCACGGTTGCGGCAACGGTATTCAAGCACAAGGTGCATATTGGATATCTTGCGGCGATCGTCGCCGCTTCCAACGCCGGAGGAGCGGGCAGCGTGGTCGGCGACACTACCACAACTATGATGTGGATCGACGGGGTGAACCCCTTAGATGTGATTGAGGCTTATGTGGGGGCATCCGTGGCGATGGTGATTTTTGGCATTCCTGCGGCACTGCAGCAGCAGCGCTATTCGCCGATCAGGAAAGACCCGCTGCGAGGAGTGCGGATTGATTGGGGGCGGGTTGCCATCGTCGCGCTGATCCTGATTGCCGCAATCACCGCCAACGTCGTGGTCAACGTCGAGTTTACTGATGTCTCCGACCGTTTTCCTTTTATCGGTGCAGCGGTGTGGCTGGCGATTCTGATTGCGGTGCCGCTTCGCAAACCCGACTGGAAGGTGGTGCCCAATGCGGTCAAAGGCAGCATTTTCCTGCTGTCGCTGATTCTATGCGCGTCGCTAATGCCCGTGGAAAAACTGCCAGCAGCTTCCTGGCATTCGGCGCTGGGGCTGGGTTTTGTTTCTGCAGTGTTTGACAATATTCCGCTCACCGCCCTGGCGCTCAAACAGGGGGGCTACGATTGGGGTTATCTTGCGTATGCAGTGGGTTTCGGCGGTTCGATGATCTGGTTCGGTTCTTCGGCCGGCGTGGCGCTGTCAAACATGTACCCGGAAGCCAAGTCGGTCGGGTCATGGCTCAGGCATGGCTGGCATGTGGCGGTGGCCTATATGCTGGGATTCGCGGCCTTGGTGCTGGTTCTCGGCTGGCATCCGGATGCCAAGCGTGTGAAATCGGTCGCTGTTGCACCGGCCGTAGTGGAACTGGCTAAGGTTAAAACTTAGCCCAGAATTTTCGCAATAACCTGTGATTGATTTTGCCCCGTCCTGGGTATACGATGACACGGTTGGCCTGATGTAGGGGGAATAAGGGTTTTTAATAAGCGTTAACCCCTCCGCGCCAAAGCAAATCATAAAACAAGCGGGGTTCCGTCTGAACGTTGTCCAGTCTTTAAATACCATAAGGAGGATTTCATGAAGAAGCAGATTACTGTCGCCGCAGCCAAGTCTGAAACGGCGACCACGCGTCGCAAATTCCTCAAAGGCGCTGCAGCGATTGGCACCGGTGCCGCGGCACTTGGTTTTCCATCGATTGTAAAGTCGCAGGTGGTCAGAATGCGCTTCCAGAGCACCTGGCCCGCCAAAGATATATTTCACGAATATGCGCTGGACTTCGCCAAGAAGGTGAACGACATGACCGCCGGCGACCTCCAGATCGAGGTGTTGCCGGCAGGCTCGGTGGTGCCGGCCTTCGGCCTGCTTGACGCAGTTTCGAAAGGTACGCTCGACGGCGGTCACGGCGTGCTGGTCTATCACTACGGCAAGCAAAATGCCCTGGCGCTGTGGGGATCAAGCCCCTGTTTCTCCATGGATGCCAACCAGGTGCTCGCCTGGCACAAGTATGGCGGTGGCAAGGAGTTGCTGCAGAAGATCTACCAGTCAATCGGCGCCAACGTGGTGTCCTTCCCCTACGGGCCGATGCCGACGCAGCCGCTCGGCTGGTTCAAGAAGCCGATCACCAGTCCGGACGACTTCAAGGGTATGAAGTACCGCACCGTCGGTATCTCGATTGACCTTTTCCAGGGCATGGGCGCGGCGGTAATCGCGCTGCCGGGCGCCGAAATCGTGCCGGCGATGGACCGCGGGCTGATCGATGCGGCCGAGTTCAACAACGCGAGTTCCGACCGCCTGCTCGGCTTCCCCGACGTATCCAAGATATGCATGCTGCAGAGCTACCACCAGAACGGGGAGCAGTTCGAGATCACCTTCAACAAGACGAAGTATGACGCCTTGCCGAAAAGGATCCAGTATATGATCGAGTACGCTGTGGAGGCCGCTTCCGCGGATATGTCGTGGAAGGCGATCGACCGCTACTCCACGGACTATACCGAGATGCAGACCAAACAGAACGTCAAGTTCTACAAGACCCCCGACTCGGTGCTGCAGAAGCAACTCGAAATCTTCGATGAGGTTGCGAAGAAGAAGTCGGCGGAGAACCCGCTGTTCAAGGAGGTAGTCGAGTCGCAGCGCAAGTTCGCCGAGCGCTCGGCGCGCTGGTATCTCGACACGCAGGTCAGCCCGCGTATGGCCTATCACCATTACTTCGGCAAGAAGGGCTGATACCGAACGTTCTCACGGGAAACACCAACACCATCCGCGGCTCCGGATGGTGTTTTTTTGGGGCACTGCCAGGAACGGGACGGAAGTGGCAAAATAGTAAATGTATCGAAAACCCTGAAACCCGTGTAACCGCAGATGCACGCCGATAAACGCCGAACACCTTAGGGGTTGATCTTATCCGCGTTCATCTGCGTTCATCGGCGGTTTCGAATTCTGGACGAGCTCTAGCAGTTTTCCGATTCGCCGCCGCATTATTGGAGGTTTTTGGCCATGCAAAAAGTGTTGCTGTTCGTTGACAAGGTGAGCACCTGGGTTGGGCACGCCTTTTCCTTCTTCATCGTCGGCCTCACCTTGCTCATCTCCTGGGAAGTGTACTCGCGCTACGTGCTCCACCACTCGCACCCGTGGGTGTTCGACTACATGATCATGATGTACGGGACCCTTTTCATGATGGCCGGCGCTTATACGCTCGCGAAAAACGGCCACGTCCGCGGCGATATGATCTACGGCTACTTTACGCCGCGGGCACAGGCCACCATTGACCTCACGCTCTACATTGTGTTCTTCCTCCCCGGGATCGTCGCGTTTGTCTGGGCGGGCTACTATTATGCAGCCGAGTCTTGGGCGATCAACGAACATTCGAACGTCACCTCCGAAGGCCCGGCGTACTACCCGTTCAAGACCATCATCCCGATCGCAGGTGCAATCGTGCTGGTGCAGGGCATCGTCGAAATCATCCGTTGCGTCATCTGCATTAAGCAGAACGCATGGCCCTCGCGCGAGGCGGACGTCCAGGAAGTTGACGTGGATGAGCTGAAGAAAATGGTCCACGTCAAGGACGAGGACATTCAGAAGCTTGACAAGTACGTCGTGCACAAGGAGCCGGGCAAGTGAAGCTGCGCAAGGAACTCTGGTTCGGCTTCTCGCTGATGGCGCTCATCATCATCCCGGTGATCCTGCTCACGCCATGGGGCGACCTGTTCGACGCGACCCTGACCAAGGCAGACCTCGGAGTCCTCGGGCTGCTCATGCTCGCGTTGATCTGTGTGGGCATCAT
>JAHFRG010000044.1 GCA_023258935.1 Betaproteobacteria bacterium | reverse complement strand
TTGGCCGATTGCTGCCATTTCCGTAACCCAAGTGTGTGTGAGAATACGTGGCGGGAGCCTCATTACGCGAGCGGTACGGCTAATTCCAAGAAGTGCTCAATTTTGCGTTGGTTGGGAAGCCAATTTTTTACTTGAAGTGTTTCAACCGAAGCAAAGGAAGAGGATTCAGCAAGGTAAGAAGACGTTAGTTGCAGTTGCCGCTCATGACACTACTGCCGCTCTTGGGGTCGAAGAAATAGGAGCACTTGCCGTCGCTGCCAATATGTCCGAATGGCGTGGTCCGGCTGTTCCCGCCGTAGAGACCCCCTCCTGATCGCTGTCGTGCCGCGGCGCCCAGATCAAAAATCGCTGGTCCTCCTTCGATTCCTCCGACACCCTGGGCGTTCATCCAATACCGGCCTTTGTACACCGTCCCCAACTGCTGCAGATATTGCACCTCGATAACGGGAAGCTCCCTGCCGTTGATGAACACGCCTGTGTTCCCGTTTGAAGCGTTGGCTTTAAGCGGCCCGCCCAGCTGTAAACCCGGATAAATCTGCCCCGCGGTCGGTTGGCCCGCATAACCCCACAGCCCCGACATCTTGTCGTACCAGTACCGACCGGGCTGAAGGGGCACCCCGTAGCTGCGTTCCAGGGTTTGGATGTCCTTTGCGAGCAATTGAGTTCCATTGATGACCACTTTTTTGCTGGCAGACTCCTCAGCCGCGGCGTCGGACAACGCGGCAAGGCTCAGAATCACGAACAATGCGATACTCTTTTTCATTGGCGCCTCCCTAGTAGCTATGAGCTCGGCAAACCGGGACTTACAGTATTTATTGTAAAATATTAAAAGGAGTTAAAATCGATTTTTTTGATTCAGCGATTACCATGCTCCATCAAGAGTTAACTGCAGCCGCAGTCAGTCACGCCATTCAACTTGCGGTAGCACCGGTCTTTCTGATAACTGGCATAGGCGCGATGTTGGGCGTGCTTGCCAGCAGGTTGGGCAGAATCGTCGATTTTGCCCGTGTTCTTGAATCCAGGCTCTCTGCTAGCGACGATAAAGAGCGCAGCGAAACCCATAAACAGCTTGCAGTGCTCTCCAAGCGCGCCCGTTTTATATACACGGCAATTAGCCTGAGCGCATTCTGTGCCCTGCTGATTTGTGCGCTTATTGTGATTCTGTTCCTTGAAGTGTTTCTTTCCGTAGAAATGCCCAGCCTGATCGGCGTGCTGTTTATCATTGCCATGCTGGCTTTCATCGCGGCGCTGTATTGCTTTCTGCACGAAGTCTATCTAGCAACGGCCAATTTGAGAATCGGCCCGCAGTGATTAATGGAAAGGTAAACTAGCTGGATGCGCGCATTGATTCAGCTTTCTTGAGCAGCGCTTCAGCCATGCGGATGCTGGCGATATCAATCAATCGCCCATCCAGCGACACCGCGCCCTTCCCTTCTTTAGCCGCCTGCGCCATGGCCTCCATGATGCGTCTGGCCTTGGTCACTTCGGCTTCGGAAGGCGTGAAAACCCGGTTTGCCAATTCGATTTGCGAGGGGTGGATCGCCCACTTGCCTTCATAACCGAGCACCGCCGCGCGATTGGCCGCGGCGATAAAGCCGTCCGGATCATTGAAATCGCCAAACGGCCCGTCGATCGGACGCAATCCATAAGCGCGGCAAGCCACCATCATACGCGTCTGAGCGGCGTGCCAGGGATCGCTCCAGAAGTATTGCCGGTTGCCGTGAGCATCCTTGTCGGTGAGCACGCCTGAGTCTTTGTTCACTCCGCCGATGACTGTGGTGCGTGCGCGAGTGGAAGCAGCGTAATCCGCCACGCCGAAACTCATCGCTTCGAGCCTTGTACTCGATTGCGCAATCGCTTCGACATTGGCCATGCCCAAAGCGGTTTCAATCAATACTTCAAATCCAATGCGTTTCGCGCGCTTCTTCGCAGTTTCAATCTGCGTCACCATCATGTCCACGGCGTAAACGTCGGCGGGCATGCCCACTTTAGGGATGAGAATCATGTCCAGGCGCGGGCAGGCTTCCACGATGTCCACGACATCGCGGTACATATAATGGGTGTCGAGGCCGTTGATGCGCACCATCATGGTCTTGGTTCCCCAGTTGACTTCATTCAGGCCCTGAATGATATTCTTGCGCGCTTTTTCCTTGTCGTCGGGCGCGACGGCGTCTTCGCAATCGAGAAAAATAATATCGGCGGCCGATTTCGCCGCCTTCTCGAACAGCGCAGTGTTGGTGCCGGGAACGGCCAGTTCGGAACGATGCAGTCGCGAGGTGGCGGGTTCAATGCTGGTAAAGCTCATGTTATGTCCTCTCCAAGTTTTATGATCATGAAAATCCGATTATCAACCGCAGATGAACGCCGATGAATGCGGGTTAAACCCACCGCGCCCTGAATCTCATCGGCGTCTATCGGCGTTGATCGGCGGTTAAGTGTTCTGGTCAGCATCAACCCGTTGCGCCAAAGCCAGCAGCGATGCAGTTGATCGATTGCAGCAGAGCGTCACGGTAATGGTTTTTTGCTTCTCCTTCCGGCTCCAGGCGGTAGCGCCGCAGCAGATCAACTTGCTCGCGGTTGACCTGATTGAGCATAGGCAGGCGCAACGCGAGGCGCCTGCAGAATTCGGGAAAGCGCTCGGCGATTTCCTTGCCACCGCTTACTTTCAGCATCATATCGCGGGTAAGCCGATATTCCGCCTCTATCATGCGCATGATTTCCTCGCGCACCTGTTTATCTTCAACCAATCCCGCGTATTCCCGGGCAATAACAAGATCAACCTGGGCCAGAGTTTTTTCCACCTCGTCAATGATAAGGCGGAACAGCCGCGATTCATTGAACATGCGCTTTAGCAGCGTAAGCCCGGCAGCGCCGCGAACCTCCAGGAAAGCGGAAAGCCCGCCTCCGACGCCATACCAGCCCGGCACGATGTGCCGGTTCTGCGACCAGGCGAATACCCAGGGAATGGCGCGCAAATCGGCTAGGCTCTTTGCGCCAAAGCGACGCGTGGGGCGCGAGCCGATATTGAGCAATGAAATTTCTTCAAGCGGGCTCGCCGCCTGGAAATAGACAGGCAAATCCGGATGGCGGGCAAGCAGGCTGTAAGTCACCTGCGCTGTGGCAGACAGCGCTTCCATGGCTTCATCGAATTCAGGGTTGGCGCGCAAGGCCTGCTCGCGGTCTGATTTGAGCGAATGCTCCAGCACGCTCGCAGCCAGGAGCTCGATATGGTACGCGGCGGTGCCCTTATTGGCGTATTTGAACGATACCACTTCGCCCTGCTCGGTGACGCGGAAGCGCCCGCAGATGGAACCTGCCGGCTGTGCAGCAATGGCGCGGCCTGTCGCAATGCCACCGCGGCTCACTGAACCGCCGCGGCCGTGGAAAAAGGTGATCGGAACGCCCAGCTCTTTTCCAAGCTGGGTAAGCCTGACCTGTACTTTTGCTAGCTCCCAATTGCTGGGAAAAAATCCGCCGTCCTTGTTGGAATCCGAATAACCAATCATAACTTCCTGAGAACCGCCTTGAGCGCGGATGCTGCGCTTCATTACCGGCACGTTAAGCAACTCGCGCATGATTGCCGGCGCGCGCCGCAGATCTTCGATGGTTTCGAATAACGGCGTGATGGGGAGCCGGCAGTATTCCACACCAGCAGGGTCGTAGAAGAGTCCACCTTCCTTGGCCAAGAGGCACACTCCCAGCACATCGCTCACCGAGCGGGTCATGCTGAGAACGAAAACGCCGAACGCCTGCCTGTCCAGGACATCCCACATCTCGGCGATCAGCCTGAACATGCCCAGAGTTTCCTCCGTCTCAGCGGACAAGCGACGGACCGGGCGGTCTGGCACAAGCGGTTTCGCCAGTTGCTGCAGAAGCCATGATTTCCAATCGTTTGAATCAAACGCCGGCGGCTCACCGTCATTGGGAGTGGTGCGCCATAACTCAATCAAGGCATGCGTGATGCGCGTGGTGTTTTCCCGTACGTCCAGCCGCATTGTGCTGAATCGGAATGCTTCGACCGCGCGCTTGATAGGTGTGACCATGGATAGCGCCAGTGTTTCGCCCCTGCATTCCGACAAGCCAAGCTCCATGGTTTTCAAGTCCGCAGCCAAATCCTCCGCATTGGCATAACCTTTTTCGCCTGGCACGGGACGGCTTTTTTCAACATAGGCAATAGTAATATCAAGCCGGCGGAGAACGCAGGAAAGGTATTGCCGGAACCGTTCACCTGGATTGCGCGCAGCAATGGCATCGCCCTCTCCAGAACGCTCAAGCGCTTGCGCAAGAGCGATGCGGAAGTTGTCTGGAATTGGCGCTGCGCGCTCGGTGATGCTTAAAGTTTGCAGCAGCTCGGTGATGCGCGATTTGTAATAGCGAAGGCTCGCCAGACAATTCTGGTACAGCGCCTCGCGCGTGATTCGGTTTGTAACATGCGGATTACCGTCGCGGTCGCCTCCAATCCAGGCGCCGAATTGAAAAAAGGCCGGGATCTCGAAGCGCTCACCCGGGTAGCTGTGACGCAAAGCATAATCCATCTTGTCCAGCAGCGCGGGCACCGCTTCAAACAGTGTCTCGTTGAAAAAATGCAGTCCCCAGGCGACTTCCTGCGGCACCGTCGGCTTCTCCAGGCGCAGTTCGCCGGTAAACCACAGGAGCTCGATGTCGTTTCGCAGCATCGCGACCAGTTTTTCGCGCTCGCGGCCGGTCCAGCGCGGCGATTCGAGGTCCATGAGGCGGCGGTAGATTTTACGGTGCCTTTCCAGCACTGTGACGCGTTTCGCCTCGGTCGGATGCGCAGTGACGACGGGGCGGATTTTCAAAGTGTTTAGCAGCGAGCGAATCGCGTCGGCGCCAGTTCCGCTGGCCGCGGCCTCCGCAATTACCTGGCCGAGTGTTCCGCGCACGTTTTCGTAACCACGCTCATTCTCAAGCTGTCGGCGGCGGCGCATTGCGGCATTTTCCTCGGCGATGCTGAGCAGCTGGAACCATATGCCCTGCGCCTGCAGCGCCCGCCCCAGCAGTGATGGAGGCAAATCAAAATTGCACGACTCGCCGCGCAGCATCGGCACGATCCGCGGCTCCTGGCGCTCAACGATATCCGCCAGTAGCTCAAAAAGTAAACCGGCTAGCTTCTTTTCGTAGGCCGTGTGCTCCATGGCCTCCGCTGGAACCGAGAGAGATAGAGCAGTGTTGGGCTTCATATATTGTGTGCCCGGCGGGAAAATAAAAAATATGCCGGTGAGGTTAGCCGTGAAGCAGTGCCAATCGATAAAAGCTGTCCTTAAGAATCGCTTACTAACTAACCTTTCGCGACGTTTTCTTTTTCAACACTTCAGCGACGCATGAGCCGAGCTCGGAGGCGCTGGGGGCAACCGTAAGGCCGTAGTTCTTCATGATTTCGCTTTTCTCCGCGGCACTGTCGCCGGTAGCAGAAATGATGGCGCCAGCATGTCCCATGCGCCGTCCCTTGGGTGCTGTAAGACCCGCCACGTAGCCTACGACCGGTTTGCTCATGTTCTCTTTAACCCACTTCGCCGCTTCAGCTTCTTGCGGGCCGCCGATTTCGCCAATCATCAGCACCGCTTTGGTTTCGTCATCCTGCTCAAATAGCACCAGGTGGTCGAGAAAGGAACTGCCGTTGATGGGATCGCCGCCGATGCCCACGCTGGTGGTGACGCCGAGCCCCAGCGCCTTGAGCTGCGAAGCCGCTTCGTAGCCGAGCGTCCCGGAGCGCGACACGATTCCCACAGTCCCGCGCTGGTAAATATGCCCTGGCATGATGCCCAACATGGCTTTACCTGCGCTGATGATGCCAGCGCAGTTGGGCCCCACCATTAGTGTGCGCCTCTCCTTCGGATAACGCCTTAGATAGCGCTTGACCCGCATCATGTCCTGCGCCGGGATGCCGTCGGTAATTGAGCACACCAGCCTGATTCCGGCGTCTGCCGCTTCCATGATTGAATCCATGCAGAATGCTGGCGGAACGAAGGTGATGCTGGTGGTCGCCCCGGTCTGTGTCACGGCTTCCTTGACGGTGTTGAATACCGGAAGACCCAAGTGCGTCATGCCACCTTTGCCAGGTGTAACCCCTCCCACCACCTTGGTGCCGTAGTCAATCATTTCCTTGGCGTGGAAGGTTCCCTTGTCTCCGGTGAAGCCCTGCACCAGGACACGCGTGTTTTCATCAATAAGTATGCTCATGTCGTTATCCCTAATCTGCTCAAGCGGGCAGCGGTTTAAATGATTTGGCTGCGGCCACCACTTTTTGCGCTGCTTCAAGCAGTGTCTCTGCGACGATAAGAGGAAGTTTGCTCTCGCGTAGAATCTTGCGGCCTTCATCGACATGGGTTCCAGCCAGCCGCACCACGAACGGTACCTTGATATTCACATCGTGGTAGGCTTGGACGATGCCTTTCGCGACCCAATCGCAGCGGTTGATTCCGGCGAAAATATTCACCAGGATGGCACGCACGTTCCGGTCCGTAAGCACCAGTTGCAACGCGGCGGCAATCCGTTCAGGCGATGCTCCGCCGCCCACATCCAGAAAATTTGCCGGCGTACCGCCAGCGTATTTGATGGTGTCCATCGTCGCCATGGCCAGGCCCGCGCCGTTTATGACGCAGCCGATTTCTCCCTCGAGCCCGATGTAACTGAGGTTGTGTTCCGCCGCCTGCACTTCGCGCGGGTCCTCCTGCGCGGGATCGCGCATCTCAGCGACGTTGGGGTGGCGGAACAGCGCGTTATCGTCGAATGACATCTTGGCGTCGAGCGCCAGCACCCTGTCATCTTTGGTCACAACCAGCGGATTGATCTCCACCATGGTCGCGTCGAGATCCCGGAACGCGCGGTAAGCGCCCATCATGGTTTTCACCGCGCGCGCCACCTGCTTGATGTTGAGCCCGAGCCCGAATGCCAGTTCGCGCGCCTGGAATCCCTGCAAGCCCACTGCCGGCTCGACTATTTCCTGCCGAATCGCATTCGGTGACGTCTTGGCAATTTCCTCGATCTCCATACCGCCTTGTGCCGATGCGATGACACGGATGCGTTCGATCTTGCGGTCCAGCACAAAACCCAAGTAAATTTCGCGCTCAAAAGGCTCCGCCAATTCGATATAAAGCTTCTGGACGATTTTCCCTTCCGCTCCGGTCTGGTTGGTCACCAGTTTCTTCCCGAGCAATTCCTTTGCTGCGTCGTGAACCTCGCGGTAGGTCTTGCAAAGCTTGATGCCGCCGGCTTTGCCGCGGGCTCCGGAGTGAATTTGCGCTTTAACCGCCCAATGCCAGCCTCCCAATTCCGTGGCGCTATACACCGCCTGATCGGGGCTGTAGGCGACTGCGCCGCGCGGTATGGCGACGCCGAAGTTGGATAACAGTTCTTTTGCTTGATACTCGTGGATGTCCACTTAACGCTCCTTGGTTGCGGAACCTGTCGGTTTCCAGGGATTTTCTAGGAAGCAAGCCGGCACCTTACACCACCAGATTTTGAGGTTTGCCGTTCACAAAGGCTTCAATGTTGTCGATTAACTGATCGGCGAGAAACTGCATGGCGTTGTCGGAAGCCCAGGCCACGTGGGGCGTCAAAATAAAATTCGGCCTCCTTACATTCAACAGCGGATTGCCTTCCTTGGGTGGTTCTTTGGTGAGAACATCGAATCCCGCCCCGGCAATCAATTTTTCGTCAAGCGCACGAACCAGCGCCGCTTCGTCCACCAGGCCACCGCGGGCGGTGTTGATGAGTAGCGCAGTCCTTTTCATTTTGCGAAATTGCTCGAGTCCAATCATGTTCCGGGATTCAGGAGTTAGCGGGCAATGCAGGGAAATCACATCGGATTCGGCCAGCACGGTGTCCTGAGGCGTAAATTCAACGCCTGGAGCCTTGGGCGGCACGTGGTCGGCGAACAACACCCGCATGCCGAAGCCGCGCGCGATCTTGGCGATGCCCTGCCCGATGGCTCCCTCGCCAAATATGCCGAGAGTGGCTCCGAACAGATCACCGATCGGATGGTTGAAAAAACAGAATTGATCGACCTGCTGCCAAACACCGTTCTCCACGTCGCGGCGATACGCGAGCAAATTTCGCCGCAGCGCCAGAATCAGTGCGAAGGCGTGCTCAGGAACTGTGTGGATAGCATAGTTGCGGATATTCGCCACCGCGATGCCTTGGGCTTTGCAGTAATCGATGTCGATAACGTCATAGCCGGTGGCGGCGACCGCTATCATCTTGAGTTTGGGCAGCTTGGAGAGCGTTTCCTTGCGCAGCGGCACCTTGTTGGTGATGGCAACACTAGCATCTTTCAGGCGATCGAGGATTTCCGACGCGGCGGTTGTTGCATGTTCGTTCCAGGCATGTTCAAACGCCGGGCGGCGTACATTCGCCCTCAACGTGGAACGGTCGAGAAATACTACACGATGTTGCATCGTGGCCCGTGTCCTTGCTTAAAAAGTCGGGCCCGTGGCGTAGACCGCTTCCTTGTCTGCCTTTTTCTTGGAAACAGGATCGTTATTGCGCCAGTAATCCGAAGCGGCGCCTACTCCGCTGCCGGGTTTGACTTTGACGCCCACATCGAGCATGGCCATCTCCGCGCCCGCAATCGCTCCCATCAGCATCAGTTCGTTGAGATCGCCCAAATGGCCGATGCGGAACAACTTGCCCGCCACCTTGGACAGGCCGGCGCCCAGCGCCAGGTTGTAGCGCTTGAACGCCACGTCGATCACCTGCGCACCGTTGATGCCTTCAGGCACCATAATCGCGCTCACAGTGTCGGAATACCATTTCGGTTCTTTAGCGCACAGTTTGAGGCCCCATCCCTTCATGACCGCCGCACGCACGCCTTCCGCCAGGTAATGGTGACGGGAGAGAATATTGTCCAGCCCTTCTTCAAAAATGGTGTTCAGCGATTCGCGCAGTCCGTATAGCATCGCCAGAGCCGGCGTGTAGGGAAAGTAGCCGGTGGCATTGGCCTTGATCATGTCGTTTAAATCGAAATAGCAACGCTTCGATTTCGCCGTTTGCATGGCCGCGAGCGCTTTCTTGCTTGCGCACACGATGCCCAGGCCCGCCGGTAGCATGAGCCCTTTTTGAGAACCGGTGATGCCGATGTCCACTTGCCATTCGTCCATGCGGAAATCAATGCTAGCGAGGGAACTCACGGCGTCAACGAATAACATGGCCGGATGCCGTGCGGCATCCATCACGCGCCTTACACCGGCGATGTCGCTGGTGACCCCGGTCGCGGTTTCGTTGTGGCAGGCGAGCACAGCCTTAATTTTGTGCTGCTTGTCAGCGCGCAACGCTTCCTCCACGCGGTCCAGCGGGACACCTTCGCCCCACTCGACTTCCAGGATTTCCACGTCGTAACCCAGGCGCTGTGCCATGTCAACCCACAGGTGACTGAATTGGCCGAAGCGCGAGGCCAGCACTTTGTCCCCCGGGGAAAGCGTGTTGGTCAAAGCCGCCTCCCATGCACCGGTTCCGGAGGAAGGAAAGATAAAAGCCTGGCCTTCCGTGGTCTTGAATACTTTTTTCAGATCGCTCAGTACGGAGCGCGAAAGTTCGGGAAACTTGGACGAACGATGGTCTTCCATTGCTACCATCATCGCACGCAGCACGCGGTCGGGAACGTTGGTTGGACCTGGGACAAAAAGAAAATTGCGGCCTGCAATACGTGGCATGATCGACTCCTCCTTAAGCTCGCTGAATTTTATAAACCAAAAAGGCGCGATCCCGCGCCCTCTCTATTATGCCTAAACCCGACTTCCTGCCATTAGTTTAACAATAAATAATAGGGCCTGAAAATAAAAAACACTATTCAGTTTTACTTATGATTGCCATAAGCCTCAGCACCTCAAGCTTTTGATACCTCACATTCGGTTTGCAGCAGCAGCTTTTTACAATTATTATAGGCACAGAACGATAAAAAGACCCAATTCGGGCCAAGTGATACTGGGGTGGATTTTTGTCACTGGAGTCTTGGCTCGAATTCTCAGTTTGCGAGCTGGTTTGGCTAACCTGATAAACGTAGGAGATACAAATGAACACACAGACGACGTTCGGCACCAAACCGGCTTCCTACCGCTTTTTCCTTATCGCCCACACACTGCCGCGAGCTGTGGTTGGCGCAGCGGCAGCTTTGACTTTCGCGGCATATCCTCTCACTACAACCGCAGCCTGGGAGCCGACCAAGACCGTCGAGTTCATCGTGCCGGCGGGTACGGGCGGCGGTGCCGACCAGATGGCGCGGATGATTGACGGCATCGTCAAGAAGTACGGCCTGATGAAGCAATCCATGGTTGTGATCAACAAAGGCGGCGGCGCCGGGGCGGAAGGGTTCCTGGACGTTAAAGAAAGCAAGGGCGACCCGCATAAGATCATCATCACGCTATCCAACTTGTTCACCACGCCGCTTGCGACCGGTGTTCCGTTCAACTGGAAGGACCTTACTCCTGTCTCGATGATGGCGCTCGATCAGTTTGTGCTTTGGGTGAACGCCGACACTCCCTATAAAACCTCCAAGGAATACATAGAAGCAGCCAAGGCCGCCGGCCCCGGCAAGTTCAAGATGGGCGGCACCGGCTCGAAACAGGAGGATGAGATCATCACCGTGGCGGTGGAGAAGCAGACCGGCGTTAAGTTCACTTACATCTCCTACAAGGGCGGCGGCGAGGTCGCGGTGCAGCTGGTGGGCAAGCATGTGGATTCCACTGTCAACAATCCCATCGAAGCGGTCGCCCAATGGCGCGGCGGCAAGCTGCGGCCGTTGTGCGTATTCGACAACCAGCGCATGCCGTACAAGAACAAGATTACGGAAACCATGTCCTGGTACGACATTCCGACTTGCAAGAGTTCCGGCCTCGATGTCGAGTACCTAATGTTGCGCGGCATCTTCATGCCGGGCGGTGTCACTGAGGATCAGCGCAATTTCTACGTCGATATGCTGAAAAAAGTACGCGCCACGCCGGAATGGAAGGATTTCATGGAACAGGGTGCCTTCAACCAGACGGCACTGGTGGGAGACGACTACAAGGCCTGGGTGGCGCAGGAGGAAAAGCGCCACATGCAGCTCATGAAAGAAGCAGGCTTCCTCGCCCAATAAGTTAACACTACGCCCTTTCCGAGCTTTGTATTGACTGACCCTCCGGCTAGCTGGGGCGCGGTCTGGAAATCGGCCATGAAAAACGATAACGACCGATCAGCTGGATCCGTGAAAACCATAGAGGTCTGGGTCGCGGCCATCGTGCTGCTGTTCGGCGCATTGGTGGTCTACGATAGTTACCGACTCGGCGCGGGTTGGGGAGCTAGCGGCCCGAAGACCGGATACTTCCCGTTTTACATTGGCCTTCTCGTCTGCATCTCCAGCGCAGTTAATCTGGTGCTCGCCCTGCGCAACCGGGCAGGCGCCTTGAAGTCGTTCGTCTCGCAAGGGCAGCTCAAGTTGGTCATGGTGGTGCTGGTGCCGACCATCGTTTATGTTGGCCTGATCCGCTACCTTGGCCTGTACCTGGCCTCGACCCTCTACATCGCCTATTTCATGTGGTGGCTGGGCAAGTATTCCTGGGTGAAGATTGTACCGGTGTCAGTGGGGGTGAGCCTGGCCTTCTTTCTGATTTTCGAGTTGTGGTTCAGGTTGCCCCTGCCCAAGGGTCCGCTTGAAGCCGCGCTTGGTCTGAACTAGCTGGATCGAAATACGGTGGAAGAAATTACTGCGCTGATGCAAGGCTTCGGGGTCGCGCTGTCCCCGTTCAACCTGATGTTGATGCTGATCGGCGTGGTACTGGGCATCATCATCGGCGTGCTTCCCGGCCTGGGCGGCGCCAACGGCGTAGCCATCCTGCTGCCTCTCACGTTCACCATGGCGCAGCATCCCGGCGGCACCACTTCAGGGATCATTCTGCTGTCGTGCATCTACTGGGGGGCGCTGTTCGGCGGTGCCATTACTTCGATATTGTTCAACATTCCGGGCGAGCCGTGGTCGGTCGCCACCACCTTCGACGGCTACCCTATGGGGCAGCAAGGCAGGGCCGGAAACGCGCTGACTGCGGCGTTTACCTCGTCCTTCGTCGGCGCACTGTTCGCCGTGATTGTGATCACGTTCCTGTCACCGGTGGTGGCGAAGTTCGCGCTGGCTTTCGGGCCACCGGAATATTTCTCGGTCTATTTGCTGACCTTCTGCGCCTTTGTCGGCATGAGCGGTGGGAATGCCTTCAAGACCATCGCGTCGATGACGATTGGTTTCGCGCTCGCCGCTGTCGGTCTGGACAGTGTCACAGGCCAGTTACGCCTGACCTTTGGCTTCACCGACCTGCTCAAGGGGTTCGACTTCCTGATTGCGGTTATCGGACTGTTCGGCATCGGCGAGATACTGCTTACGCTCGAGGAGGGGCTTGAATTTAAGGGTACCAGCGCAAAAATCAATCCAAAGGTCGTGCTCCAGACCTGGAAAGAGCTGCCGAAGTACTGGATTACCAGCCTGCGTTCGTGCATCGTCGGCTGCCTCATGGGAATCGTGCCGGGTGGCGCCACCCCCGCCTCGTTCATGAGCTATGGCTTGGCGAAGCGATTCTCGAAGGACGGCAACGATTTCGGCACCGGCAAGATTGAAGGCGTGGTGGCGCCAGAGACGGCGGCCCATGCCGCCGGCACCTCGGCGCTGCTGCCGATGCTCACGCTGGGAGTACCCGGCTCTCCGACCGCTGCGGTGCTGCTGGGCGGTCTGCTGATTTGGGGCCTGCAACCGGGACCGCTGCTGTTCATCGAGCAAAAGGACTTCGTCTGGGGCTTGATCGCCAGCATGTACATCGGCAACATCGCCGGGTTGCTGGTGGTGCTTACCTGCGTGCCGCTGTTCGCGGCGATCCTGCGCA
>JAHFRG010000043.1 GCA_023258935.1 Betaproteobacteria bacterium | reverse complement strand
ACATTAAGAGCCTCTAAGGACCAGGATGACAAGAAAGGCAATAAAGCACAAACTTAATATTTCCATCCTTACCACAGATTGCATGATCCATTGAGCTGTTGAACTATGGACAAGCTTAAAAGCAAACGCCTTCTAATTTTGCTCGCGCTGGCTGCGCTGCTGGCCCTGCTGTTTGCGCAAGCGGTGTCGCAGGAGGCACCAGCGCCGCAGGTGACGTTTACTTCGCTGCAAGGCGAGAACATATCCATGGAGAGCTTGCGCGGCAAGGTGGTGCTGGTAAATTTCTGGGCCACCAGCTGCATTGGGTGCATCCACGAAATGCCGGAGATGATTGACACCTACCGTAAATATAATACGCAGGGACTCGAGACCATCGCCGTAGCCATGAGCTATGATCCGCCGAATTACGTGGTGAATTACACTGAGAAAAATGCGCTACCCTTCAAAGTGGCGCTGGATGTGCAGGGAAACATCGCGCAGGCCTTCGGTGACGTGAAGCTCACTCCGACCACTTTTATAATCGACAAGCGCGGCAATATCATCAAGCGCATCCTCGGCGAACCGGATTTCGCTCAACTGCGCACGTTGCTGGAAAAGGAACTGCAGGCCGCAGTGTGATCCGCTTGCAACGATATTTCAGCTACGCGCAGCTGCGCTGCTAAGAGCAGACCACGCCCGCCTCGTGTGCCTGTTGGTCGGCATGGTAGCTTGAGCGCACCAGCGGGCCGCACGCAGCATGCGCGAAACCCGTATCCAGCGCCCGCCGCTCAAACATCTTGAATAACGCAGGTTCCACGTAACGCAGCACCGGCAGATGATGGATACTCGGCTGAAGGTACTGCCCGAGCGTGAGCATGTCTACGTGATGATCGCGCAGATCGCGCATGACTTCCATGATTTCCTCGTCGGTTTCACCCAATCCCAACATCAAACCCGATTTGGTGGGTATGCCTGGAAAGCGTGATTTGAAGTCCTTGAGCAGTTTTAGTGAGTTCCGATAGTCAGCGCCCGGCCGTACCTGCTTGTATAGCCGCGGCACGGTTTCCAGGTTATGGTTCATCACATCCGGCGGATGGGCGCTTAATATGTCCAGGGCAATCTCCAGCCGCCCGCGAAAATCAGGCACCAGCGTTTCGATGCGGGTTTGCGGCGATAACTCACGCACACAACGGATGCAATTGGCGAAATGCCGGGCGCCGCCGTCGCGCAAATCATCGCGGTCCACGCTGGTGATTACCACGTAACGGAGACTCAGCGCGGCAATGGTTTTTGCGAGATTCACAGGCTCGTCGGCGTCCGGCGGCAGCGGCCTGCCGTGTGCCACGTCGCAGAACGGACAGCGCCGTGTGCACAGATCTCCCAGAATCATGAACGTTGCAGTGCCTTTTCCGAAACATTCCCCGATATTGGGGCAGGAAGCTTCTTCGCAGACGGTATGCAGCTTGTGTTCCCGCAATATGCGTTTGATGTCGTAAAAGCGCGCACCGCTTGCAGACCTTACGCGTATCCAGTCAGGCTTTTCAAGTTTCTGCTGCGGCACGACCTTGATGGGAATGCGCGCGGTCTTGTCTGCGCCTTTTTGCATGAGTTTTTCTGGTGCGGGATTCATGTTTTGTGCAGGTGGTAAATAAGTTGTTCTGATAGTTTTTCACTTAGCCGGTCCAGCGATTCAACAACACCCAAATTGCGCATTTGCGTGACTTGCATGCCCGGGTGGCCGCAAGGATTGATTGCCCGGAACGGCCGCAAATCCATGTCCACGTTGAGCGCGAGGCCGTGGTAGCAGCAACCTTGCCTAACCCGCAACCCCAATGCGGCGATTTTTGAGCCGTTCACATACACACCCGGGGCATCAATACGGGCTTGTGCGCTTATACCGTAACCTTCAAGCAAGTCTATCACTGACTGTTCCATGCGCCTGACCAGCCCGCGCGCGCCGATGCTTAAGCGCCGCATATCGAGCAGCAGATACGCGATAATTTGTCCGGGCCCGTGGTAGGTGATCTGGCCGCCGCGGTCGGTTTTGATAACTGGAATCGCGGTATCTTGAGGCAGATGCTCCGGTTTCCCGTTCAGTCCCAGGGTGTAAATCGGCGGGTGCTGGAGAAGCCAGAGCTCGTCTTCAGTGTCAGCATTGCGCCGCGCAGTGAAATCCTGCATCGCACGCCAAGTAGTCAGGTACTCAACCAAGCCTAAGCGATTGATTAAGGGTGAAGCGTGAAACGTGAAATGTGAAACGGGAGAGAGCAGGACCTCTCTGGTGTTGGGCGATTCACTCTTCACTTTTCACCTTTCACGTCTTAGAGCACCATCACCACTGTCGGGTGATCGCATAGCTCGCGATAGAGTTCATCCAGTTGATTGCGCGACGTGGCCTGAATGATGCAAGTGAGGCTCAGGTACTTGCCTTTTTTGCTGGATTTCATTTCCATGCTGGCAGGGTCAAAGTCGGGAGCATGATGCATTACAATTTGCATCACTGCTTGTGCAAATCCTGCTTGGTTTTTGCCCATGATCTTGATGGGGAAAGCACACGGGTATTCAATTAATGATATCTCAATGCTCATTAACCGGCTCTATTATTGTATGGGCTGCGCCTCGCTCCGCCGCATTGCCGTCGCTTTATAGTTTTGATACAACTCATGCATGCGCCAGAATAGCTTGCCAGGTTTGCCGTCACCCACTGGTTGGTTATCCAGAGTAGTGATAGCCAATACTTCTTTGCCGGAAGAAGTCATCCAGAGTTCCTGGGCGGTGCGCACTTCGGATTCGGAAACCGCCCTTACTTCGCACGGGATGGAATGGTTCGCGGCCAGCTCGAGCACCACATCATAAGTAATGCCGGGAAGGATGAGGTGATTTTTCGGCGGCGCGAGCACCACACCGTTTTTGACTACGAAGATATTACTTGCCGCGCCTTCGGTGAGGATGCCGTCGCGCAGCAGCACGGTCTCCACTGCGCCGCAGTCCACCGCCATCTGCCGCAGCAGCACATTGGGCAACAGCGATGTCGCCTTTATGTCGCAACGCAGCCACCGGTTATCCTGGGCGGTAACAGCGGCTACCCCGGTTTTCAAAATCTCCGGAGGGGTGGTTTCCAGCGGCGTGCTCATCAAGAACACCGTGGGGTGAATCTGTTTGGGGAAAGCATGGTCACGCTTCGCAGGTCCGCGTGTGATGTGCAAATAAATATACTGGTCTTCGCCCTGGTTTTGCGCGACAAGTTGCGCAAACAACCCCGCCCATTGAACATCGCTGTGCGGGTTTATGAGGCAGATGCTATCCAAGCTTTTCTGCAGACGCTTGAGATGCTCCCTGAGGCGGAATGGTTTTCGCGAGTATACGGGAATGACTTCATACACTCCGTCGCCTAAAATGAAACCGCGGTCCAGCACCGGAACCTGCGCTTCCTCGAGGGGCATGTATCTGCCGTTTAAATAAACCGTGCTCAATTGAAAAGCAACCTCAATTAAAAAGCAGCCGCAAACTGTCCCAGCTGCGGCCTATAATGTTTGCAAGTTCTACGTTCTCTAGCGCAATCAGTGGATATTCTGCTACCGGTTTGCCATCCAGGGTAAGCTTGACCACGCCGACTTTCTGCCCGGTGCTGATCGGCGCAATCAACGGCTGCTGGCTTTCCATGGCGGCTTTCAAGCGTTCCAACTGGCCTTTGGGAAGGCTCAAATAGACATCCTCCGCGAATCCCGCCTTGACTGAATTTCCGGCGCCCTTCCAAACCGTGATAGTGGTCACCGCCTGACCCTTTGCATAGAGGTGCAGCGTGTCGTAGAACTGGAAACCGTAATTGAGAAGCTTCTGGCTTTCGGTGGCTCTAAGGTTGTCCGACGCAGTACCCAAGGCCACTGCAATCAGCCTACGCGAGCCTCTTTTCGCGGTGGAGATGAGGCAATAACCCGCATTTTCGGTATAACCGGTTTTCATTCCATCCACATAGGGGTCGGTCCATAGAAGACGATTGCGGTTGAGCTGCGAAATGTTGTGGTACTTGTACTCTTTGATTGAATACAGCGGATAGTATTCGGGGAAATCGCGTATTATCGCCGTAGCAAGCAAAGACAGGTCATACGCAGTAGAGTAGTGCTGCGGGTCCGGCAAGCCGGTGGAATTCGTGAAATGCGTGTTTTTCATTCCCAGGCGCTGCGCCTCACTGTTCATCATCTGCGTAAATGCTTGTTCGCTGCCGGCAATGCCTTCGGCGAGAGCAACGCAGGCGTCGTTGCCGGATTGCACGACCATCCCGCGTATCAATTCGTCCACCTTAACCGGTTTGTCAGGCTCGATGAACATACGCGAGCCTTCGGCGCGCCAGGCGCGGGTAGAAACTGTAAGCGTCTGCTCGAGCGTGATTTGTTTTTGTTTGAGCGCGGTGAATGTAAGATAGGCTGTCATCAATTTGGTTAGCGATGCCGGCTCGACGCGCCCGTCTATATTTTGCCCGCCCAGCACTTGTTTGCTGTAAAAATCGGTGAGCAAATAGGATTTTGCCGCGATCGAAGGCAGTTGAGGAACAGGCAGTTGCTGGGCGAAAAGCAGTGACGGGAACAGCAGTAACAGTAATAAGGGTTTCACATTTTGCATAAAGAAAAATTATATACCAAATGCGCCGCGTCCTGCGGGAAGACTGAGTTTATGGTAAAAACAATCACACTTGGCGCCCTTGCCCTGGCACTTTGCTTGGGTGGCGTCGCTATTCATGCCGATGAAGCCGTGATGGTCACTCATGCCTGGGTGAGGGTCACGGCTCCAGGCCAACGCGTGGCGGGAGCTTATCTGGAAATCAGAAGCGCTATACCAAGCAAGTTGGTTGCTGCTTCAAGCCCGGTAGCGGGCAGTGTAGAAATACATTTGATGCGGTTGGAGAACGGCGTCATGGAAATGCGGCAGCTGGAAAGCCTCGAGTTGCCTGCCAAGCAGACGGTCAAGCTTGAGCCTGGTGGACTGCACATCATGCTGCTGGATTTGAAAAGCCCTCTGAAGCTGGGCGACAAAGTGCCCCTGCGACTCACTTTACAGCGTGCCGACCGCAGCAAAACAGTTGTGGAAGTGCAGGCCGAAGTGCGAAGCGCCGCGCCCTGAAGAAACCTCTGATCAGTTCCACGCGGCTGCTACCGAAGCTTTCCGGATAGGATGCGCGAAACACCCTCTGTGTGAATTCACCGCCGAAATTTTCAAGAGTTCAGTCCGGGTAACGCTGGCAAGCGCGCCGAATGAACGCCATATGCTGGCGGAAGTGCCTGCAGCCCTCGCAAAGGAGGAAGTGTATTCTCAAGCCCGCCCATTCCACCAAACTTAGGCGGCGATCCAGGGATTGCGATACCAGCTTTGAAACTTCCTTGCAAGTTAGCATTACTTTCTCTCGAAATTGCCGCCGAACCAGTTATGTTCCAAGCATAGCCTCAGGCTCATGCGCGCGCGGTACAGCATGACCCAGCAGTTGGTCGCCGAAATTTGCATGTCCTTACAGATTTCCTCGGTGCTAGACCCCAGGAACTCGCGCATCATGAATGCCCGTGCAGTGTTAGCCGGCATCAATTTGGCGCAAATTTCAAATATCTCCCAGAATTTTTTGTTCTCCAGATTTTTGAGCGGGTCGGCCCAAGCTTGCGGCCACGTATTCCAATGACCATCCGGCTGGAAAAGTAAGTCAAAATCGCCCGCACCGCTTTCCAACTCCACCTCGAGGCTGACTTGCGTTGCTTCTTTTGCCTGCTTGCGGAAGAGGTCGATGATTTTGTGCTTGAGGATGCCAGTCAGCCAGGTTTTAGCCGAGGATTTGCCGGAAAACTTGGAGCGGCTTTCCAGCGCAGCAAGCAATGTTTCCTGCACTGCATCCTCGGCCAATGTGTTGTCACGCAATTGCAGCAGGGCATAACGCAGCAAGTATGGGCGATATTCTTCAAGCGCGCCATCTGAGATAGGGCCTGATTTTGTCTGGTTATCCACGGCCGGCCAAAAGCTTCCAAGTTGAAAAGGTAAATAAATTTAGACGTTTCCAGATGGAAACACAAGAGGAAGGACGGCACTTGAAAAGCGCGAACAGCAACCCATATTAAGGTAAACGGCGCATATTAGCGCCGGCTGATTAATATCCTAATTTGGAGGTAAGTATCATGGCAAATATCATACGTTACGACCCGTTTGAAGATGTGTTCGGCGATCTTTTAAAAGGTTTCTTCGTGCGGCCGTTGAGTTTTGAAGGTCCATCACAATTCCCAGTCAAGGTGGATGTCACTGAAGATGATAAAACATATAAGGTGCAGGCCGAGATCCCGGGAGTGAAGAAAGAGGACATCACCGTGTCCATAGATGGCAGTCATATAGCCATCAGCGCCGAAGTGAAGAAAGAGCATGAAGAAAAGAATGGCGAGCGAGTACTACGCAGCGAGCGGTATTATGGAAAATTCTCGCGCAGCTTCCAGCTTGCCCAGGATGTGGATGAAAGCGAAGCGCTGGCCAAATATTCTGACGGCGTGCTGCAACTCGTATTACCGAAGAAAGCCGCGGTTTCCGCTAAAAAGCTTTACATCCAGTAACACGGAAGTGTTATAACAAAAGGCGGCCTAGCGCCGCCTTTTTTGTTTTATGGTTGCTAAGTGTAAAATAACGCACTTCGCATCCGGGCAGGACACTATGACGCTTAATCCGACCAACGCAAGGCAGAAAGCCAGCGACCTCGCCGAAGCACTGCCGTACATTCAGCGCTTTCACGGCAAGACCATCGTCATCAAGTATGGCGGCAACGCCATGATCGAGGAATCCCTCAAGCATGGCTTTGCTCGCGACGTGGTGCTGCTGAAGCTCGTCGGCATGAACCCGGTGGTGGTGCACGGAGGAGGGCCGCACATCAACGAACTCTTGAAACGAGTCGGAAAGGAAAGCGAATTCGTCCAAGGGATGCGTGTCACCGACCGCGAAACCATGGACGTGGTGGAAATGGTGTTGGGGGGACAGGTCAACAAGCAGATCGTGAGCCTCATCAATCAGCACGGCGGCAGGGCAATAGGCTTGACCGGAAAGGATGGAGATTTCATCCGCGCACGCAAATTGAAACTCAAAAGCACGACAAACCAGGAAGAATGGCTGGATGTGGGGCAGGTCGGCGAAGTGGTGGGCATTGATCCCCAGATTGTGTCATTGCTCGACAGCCAGAATTTTATTCCGGTGGTCGCGCCCATCGGCGTGGGCGAGAGCGGTGAGTCCTACAATATCAACGCCGATTTGGTGGCTGGCAAAATCGCCGAAACGCTGAAAGCGGAGAAGCTGATCCTTCTCACGAATACACCCGGAGTGCTCGACAAGAAAGGCAACGTACTGACCGGCCTCAGCGCGGCCAAGGTGAAAAACCTAATTGAGGATGGCACAATTTCAGGGGGCATGCTGCCCAAGGTGAACTGCGCGCTGGAGGCAGTGCGCAACGGCGTGAAAACCTGCCACATCATAGACGGCCGTGTAGAGCATGCGCTGCTGCTGGAAATCCTCACCGACGAAGGCGTGGGAACGCTGATTCGTGCGGGTGCGCGATGAGTGTCGTAAAGTTGATGTGAGGAGTAACCATGCGGGCAAAGCGCGGTGAACGCAAATTACAGATCCTGCAAACGCTGGCGCAGATGCTGCAAAACCCGCGCGCTGAAAAAATAACCACCGCCGCTCTGGCGGCGAAGCTCGATGTTTCAGAAGCCGCTTTGTACCGCCATTTCGCCAGCAAGGCGCAAATGTTCGAGGGACTGATTGAATTCATCGAAGAGTCCATTTTCGGCCTCGTCAACAAAATCACCACTGACGAGAAAAGCGGGATGAAGCAACTGGAAGCGATGCTCACCATGCTGCTGGGTTTCGCGAAGAAGAACCCGGGCATGACGCGGGTGCTGATTGGCGATGCTCTGGTGAACGAGAACGAGCGGCTGCAAACACGCATCAATCAATTGCATGACCGGCTTGAAGCATCGATCAAACAGGCGTTGCGCTTCGCGTCAAGCCAGAACGAGCTGCCCGCTGACATGGATGCCGCGGCGCGGGCTAATCTCTTGATGTGCTATGTCACCGGCCGCTGGCACCAGTATGCAAAAAGCGGCTTCAAGCGCGAACCAATGGAGCACTGGACGGAGCAGTGGCGGGAGTTGATAGGGAGTTAACCGATCACCGCCTGCGCTCTTTTACCGCAAACCAGGCATTTCGGATCTTTGGAAAGCTTGATGGATCTCCATTCCATGGAAAGCGCATCAAGCACAAGCAGTCGGCCATTGAGTGTTTCGCCGGCGCCAGTCAATAACTTCAGCGCTTCCGCTGCCTGGATGGTTCCGATGATGCCGGTTAACGGCGCGAATACGCCCATTACCGCACAGCGCGTTTCCTCGAATTCGCCGTCTTCGGGAAACAGGCAGTTGTAGCAGGGACTCGTTGGCTCACGCAAATCGAATACCGCAACCTGGCCGTCGAAGCGCACGCCGGCTCCTGACACCAGAGGCTTGCGGTGCATTACGCAGGCGCGGTTTACCGCATGGCGTGTAACAAAATTGTCGCTTGCGTCGAGTACCACGTCGGTATTTTTCACCAGATCCAATACATCTTCACTCGACACTCGTTTTGGTACTTCGACTATTTTCACTTCAGGGTTAATCAGCGCCATGGTGTTGCGCGCGGATTGTGTTTTCGGCGTGCCGACGGCAGGAGTGAAATGCACTATTTGCCGCTGCAAGTTGGTGAGATCTACATTTTCGCCATCGCAGATGGTGATTTTGCCCAAACCGCTGGCGGCAAGATAAAGCGCAATCGGTGAACCTAAGCCGCCCGCACCAATAACCAGCGCATGCGAATTGAGAAGTTTTTCTTGTCCTTCAATGCCAATTTGCGGCAAAAGGATATGCCGGCTGTAGCGTATTAGCTGATTGTCGTCCACGGCAAAACGCTGACTACCTGAATAGGCTTAATTTTGCCCTTGCAGGATTTGCAGCCCCTTGAGCAGGTTGATCGCCTGGTTCAACTGATAATCGTTTTTTCCGCCGAATTCCGGGAGCTCGACTTTACTTTCTCCTCCGCCTTTGGGTTTGGGTACCGCTTTGGATGGTGCAGGCTTCGTAGTCACAGTCTTATCTTCAGGCTGCTTGTCATTGGTGAGATGACGTTCCAAATCCGCTTCCCGCAACCGCGGACCGTCTTCAATGCCGCTTACCGTAGCTTCTTCCACCACTATGTCAGGCGTGATGCCCTTGGCCTGGATCGAGCGGCCGTTGGGCGTGTAATAGCGCGCGGTAGTAAGCTTTATGGCTGTGTTATTGCCCAGCGGCAGGATGGTCTGCACAGAACCTTTGCCGAAACTTTGCGTGCCCATGATGACGGCGCGCTTGTGGTCCTGCAGCGCGCCAGCCACGATTTCCGAGGCTGAAGCCGAGCCGTTGTTGACGAGCACTACCATCGGTACAGTCTTCACCGCGGGTGGAAGTTTCTTTAGATAATCGTCCTTAAAATTGCCATGCAAATAATTTTCCGGAGTAGCGCTAAACCGCATCTTGGAGTCCTCAGTGCGGCCATCGGTATACACCACAAGTGTATTCGGCTGCAGGAAAGCCGAGGATACCGCTACCGCGCCATTCAGCAAACCGCCGGGGTCATTGCGCAAGTCCAGAACCAGGCCTTTCAGCGTGCTGGTTTTGTATAGATCGGTAAGTGCCTTGGCCAGCGTTTCCCCGGTGTGCTCTTGGAACTGGGTAATTCGGATATAGCCGTAACCGGGCTCGACCATCTTGGATTTGACACTTTGCACTTTGATGATCGCGCGGGTCAGGTTGAAAACCAGCGGCTTAGGCTCGCCTTTACGCACTACGGTGAGGGTGATCTGGGTATTGGGCTTGCCGCGCATGCGCTTGACGGCTTCGTTGAGAGTCATGCCTTTGACCGCGGTATCGTCCAGTTTGATGATGAGGTCGCCGCTTTTGAGTCCCGCGTTAAAGGCGGGCGTATCTTCAATCGGCGAGACCACCTTGACGAAACCGTCTTCCATGCCGACCTCGATGCCCAAGCCGCCGAACTCGCCCTGGGTGCCGACCTGTAATTCTTTGAAGGCCTCGGCATCAAGATAGGCTGAATGAGGATCCAGCCCGGTAAGCATGCCGTTGATCGCTTCAGTGATGAGTTTTTTGTCGTCTACCGGTTCGACATAATCGTTTTTGATGCGCCCGAATACTTCAGTGAAGGCGCGCAGCTCCTCGACAGGCAAAGGCGCGCCGGTTTCTTTTTGCGCCACCGCTGAAAAATTCAAGCTCAGCGCCGCACCGAGCAAAGCGCCCAGCACGATCAGCACAATTTGTTCTAACTTGTTGCGCATCTAAAAATCTCCTACATCACCGGAAGCGGCCTAAGTAAGTTACTTTAATGTGGCCCAGGTCAGCGGGTCAATCGGTTTGCCCTGATGCCGCATCTCAAAGTATAAACCGGATTCGATATTTCCGCCGCTGTTTCCTACCGCGGCAATGGTGTCCCCGCCATGGATATAATCCCCGACTTGCTTATAAAGAGTTTCGTTGTTGCCGTACAGGCTCATATACCCAGCCCCGTGATCTAGAATAATCAGGTTGCCAAATCCGCGCAGCCAGTCGGCAAACACCACCTGCCCGGCAGAGATAGCTTTAACTTCCTGTCCGCTTGGCGAGAGGATAAACAGCCCTTTCCAGGTTAGGCCGCTGTCTGTACGTGGACTGCCGAAACGATTAGCGAGTTCCCCTTTTACCGGCAAACTTAGCTTACCTTTCAATTGTTGGAAAGGATTGGTATCGAGCGAGGAATCGGGAAGCTGGAGGTTGCTGAGCTTGGGAGGCGGTTTTTTCTCTGAGAGGATTTTCGCCAATTTCTCCACCAGGCGAGTAAGACGGCGCTCATTGCGCTGTAGGGTTCCAATCTCGCGCCGCTGCTGATCAATTTGCTTGGAGACGCTGGCGAGTACCTGCTGATGCGCGAGCTTTTCTTTTTCCAGAAGCCGCTTCTGCGACGCCTGCTCGGCCTGGATTTCCTTGAGCTCATTGCTTTTATCCCGGGTTTGAGCCGTAAGGAAGGTAAGCTCATTGAGGTTTCCGCGAAGTTTCGCGACGAAATCCGCCCGTGCCCGTGAAATATAGCTGTAATAATAAAGTTGGCGCGCGACCTGGTTGGGGTCCTGACCGTTTAGCAGCAGCGCCAGATAGTCCAACTGTTGCCCCAGGTACAGCTGATACAGCAGTTTCTCCAGCAACGACTGCTGGGTACGGATGCCGGATACGGTCTGCCCGCTCTGCGATAGCAGGCTTGCCAGCGCGGCGTTGACTTCGCGTTGCTGGCGGTTAAGTTCGTAGAGCTTGCGATTAGCATTAGAGATGGCGCGTTCTGATTCTCTGAGTGCATCAGCAGCCTCCGATTTCGATTCTTCAGAGTCGGCCAGTTCTTTTTGCAGCCCTTCAATGCGGCCGCGCAACTGCTTCAGCTCATCTTTGGGTGCTGCGTAAACCAGCCCGACGAGAACGAAGCAGAAAATGGCCAAGCCAGCGCAAATCAAGCGCCGAAGCTCAATCCGGAAACCTGTGGGTTTATTCAATTGATGAGTGCTTTCGGTGAGGCCGGGTCTCAAGGCTTGCGGGAAGGTGGGCACCGTATTGTTACAGCGGCACTACGCTCTGACTTTTCCCTGATTGGCGATCGCTTGCACGGCCTGGTTTACTGTTTCCTCGTCCCCCAGGTAGTAGTGCTTAAGCGGCAGCATGTTATTGTCAAGTTCGTACACCAGCGGAATTCCGGTGGGGATATTGAGATCCACTATCTGCTGGTCGCTGATATGATCAAGGTGCTTGATTAGAGCTCTTAGCGAGTTGCCATGCGCCGAAAGAATCACGTTTTGGCCTGATTTTACCGCGGGGGCGATAGTCTCGTTCCAATAGGGCAGGAACCTCGTGACAGTGTCCCTCAGGCATTCAGTCAAGGGAAGATTTTTTTCCGGCAGGCCTCTATATCTTGGGTCATTGCCCGGATAACGGCTGTCCGATTTGTCGAGCGCGGGCGGGCGTACATCGTAGCTCCTGCGCCACAGCAGTACCTGCTGCTCGCCGAACTTGGCCGCAGTCTCGGATTTGTTGAATCCCTGCAGCGCGCCGTAGTGCCGCTCGTTGAGTCGCCAGGAAAGATTCACAGGTATCCACATCAGCTCCATGTCCTCCAGCACGATCCATAAGGTCTTGATGGCGCGCTTGAGCAAGGAAGTGTAGGCGACATCGAAAACAAAACCATTTTGTTTTAACAGCAGCGCAGCCGTCTTCGCTTCCTGCACGCCTTTCTCGGATAAAGCAACGTCAGTCCAGCCGGTGAAACGGTTTTCCTTGTTCCAGGTGCTTTCACCGTGACGCAACAGGACCAGTTTCTTCATGAAAGAAATAGACTCAGCGGAAATTGAAAATGTTGTATTATTTTATAGTATTTCCTCAGCGACTTCTCTTGACAATAAAACGCCTCGCTGCATTTCTCGATTTCCCTCATATCAGTTTAGCCCTGATAGGGTTGATGTGGGTGCTGCCTTTCCTGCAGCCCCACCGCCAATTTCCTCTACCCAGTTTTTACACCGAATGGCTGGCTTTTGCTTTGGGACTGGGCGCGCTCTCGCTGCTATTGCAACAGCGCTTCTGGAATAACCTGGAATTGCCCAGGATTGCACTGGTTCCCCTGGCGTTGTATCCGTTGCTATTATTGCAGTTTGCACTAGACAAAATAGTCTACCCCGAGCAGATGCTGCTGGCATTGGTTTATCTGCTATGGGCAGTCTTTCTGATATTGCTCGGAAATATTCTGCGGCGGGAAATCGGATTGGCGGCAATCAGCACCGCGCTTGCCTGGTGTCTTGTTGCAGGCGGAATATTGAGCGCTATTGTGGCCTTGCTTCAGCATTATCAGGTTCATACCTTTTTTGACCCGCTGATTGCGGTTAAAACTTCCAATGCGGTTTATGGCAATCTGGCGCAGCCGAATCATTTCGCCGACTACACCTGCCTGGCTTTGGCTT
>JAHFRG010000042.1:11268-13041 GCA_023258935.1 Betaproteobacteria bacterium | reverse complement strand
TCGGCATCCAGGGGCGCCCGGAATCGCACGACGGCAAAAGCCTTGAACCGATGGACGGACACGGCCTGCAGGCGATGTCCATTGGTTTCCTGATCGATGTGGAAACGCCCATGGTATGGCGAGGGCCAATGGTGACGCAGGCGCTGGAGCAGTTGCTCACCGAAACTCGTTGGCGCGAACTCGATTATCTGGTGGTGGACCTGCCGCCAGGTACCGGTGACATCCAGCTGACCCTTGCCCAAAAAGTGCCGGTGACCGGCGCAATAATCGTGACCACGCCGCAGGACATCGCGCTGTTGGACGCGCGCAAGGGACTCAAGATGTTCGAAAAAGTCGGCATTCCCATCATCGGCATCGTGGAAAACATGAGTACCCACGTGTGCTCCAATTGCGGCCACGAGGAGCATATTTTTGGCGCAGGCGGAGGTGAGAAGATGTGCAAGGATTACAACGTGGAATTCCTCGGCTCGCTCCCACTCGACATTAACATCCGCGAACAAGCGGATTCAGGCAAGCCGACCGTGGTATCCGATCCGGAAGGGCGCGTGAGCCAGGTTTACCGCAGCATTGCACGAAAAGTGGCGCTTAAAATTGCAGAGCAGGCGCAAGACAGGACCGCACTGTTCCCCAAGATTGTGATTATGAATACTTAAGGACCCTCGTTCATGTCCATCAAATCAGACAAATGGATTCGCCGCATGGCGCAAGAGCACGGCATGATCGAACCGTTTGAGCCTAATCAGGTAAAGCACGTCAATGGCCATCGCGTGGTGTCCTTCGGCACTTCGAGCTACGGTTACGATATCCGCTGCTCCGACGAATTCAAACTCTTTACGAATATCAATACAACCATTGTGGACCCCAAAAATTTCGACGCGAATTCGTTTGTGGATGTCAAAGGCGACATCTGCATCATCCCGCCGAATTCTTTCGCGCTCGCGCGCACAGTCGAATATTTTCGCATCCCACGCAATGTGCTGACACTGTGCTTGGGTAAATCCACTTACGCCCGCTGCGGTATCATCGTCAATGTGACGCCGCTGGAGCCGGAGTGGGAAGGTTTCGTCACCTTGGAGTTTTCCAACACCACACCGCTGCCGGCGAAAATCTACGCCAACGAGGGCGTAGCGCAGGTAATCTTTTTTGAATCCGATGAAGTTTGTGCGACTTCGTACAAGGATCGTGGTGGAAAGTACCAGGGTCAGCGCGGCGTCACTCTGCCAAAAATTTAAGCAATATCACTACGCAATTTTTCCGGTGAATAAGGGGACTGACTTCGTTTAGTTGGGAAATGGTTGTGATTCAGTGAGTTATAATTTCTCTTGATATTTTGTACATCACTACATACTATTAGTAGTAGTTTGATAACCAAAAAATTGTCTTGCATACCAAGGTCACGGGGGTATAATTCGCGGCATTTTCTATTGCGCAGCGCCTGGCTCAGGAGGAGGTCATCATGACAAGCGAAAGGAAATACTTCAGCGTGGTTTTTGATGGTTTTGTTTACGTACATATTCCAGTTACGTAGCGCCACTACTGAAGGAGATTTCGATGCAAATGCGCACTGCCGTACGACGAAGGATCAAGCACGAAGAAATATTCGATACGCACCCGGAAATCAGCCTGGACTTCGAACATGTCCGTCACGCCCTAGAAAAAGGTTACAGCAAGCCTTTCCTGCTGGTTGATTCCAGCATCGTCCGCAACAAAATCCGACGTTTTAAAGGCGCCATGCCGCGAGTACATCCGCACTACGCGGTGAAGGCCAATCCT
>JAHFRG010000042.1:0-11168 GCA_023258935.1 Betaproteobacteria bacterium | reverse complement strand
AGAAAAAGGTTACAGCAAGCCTTTCCTGCTGGTTGATTCCAGCATCGTCCGCAACAAAATCCGACGTTTTAAAGGCGCCATGCCGCGAGTACATCCGCACTACGCGGTGAAGGCCAATCCTAATCCGCAAGTGCTGAAGACCCTGATCGAGGAAGGCGCGGGCTTTGAAATCGCTTCCGTCGCCGAGCTTGATTTCCTGCTCGATCTGGGACAGAAGGCACAGGACATCTATTACAGCAACCCAATGAAGTCGCGCGAGTTTGTACGATACGCAGCAGCTAAAGGAGTAGAGTGGTTCGTGCTGGACAGCGTGGAAGAGCTGCGCAAAATCTTTAGCGTCAAGCCCAATGCCAAGCTGTATTTGCGGATTGACACCCCGAACATTGGCAGCGACTGGCCGCTTTCAGGAAAATTCGGCGCCCACCCTGCTGAGGTGCGCGAAATTATCAAGACCGCGGTGGAACTGAAAGCCGACCTTGCGGGCGTAACATTCCACGTCGGCTCACAATGCCGCAACCCTCAAAACTGGCGGGTTGGCATCGAGAGCGCGCTCAAAGTATTCCAGCAGATGCGGGTAGTCGGCCTCAACCCTCGCCTTTTGAATATCGGCGGCGGCTATCCGGTGCGCCATGTTAAGCCCATTCCTTCCATCGAGAAAATTGGCGAGGTGGTTAACGAGGCGATAGCCTGTGTGTCTGATGGCATACGCATTATGGCCGAGCCGGGGCGCTATCTGGTAAGCGATGCTGCGTACTTTGTGTGTCGCGTCGTGGGGACTGCAACGCGCGCCGGCAAACGTTGGATGTATTGGGATGCCGGTGTGTTTGGCGGCATCATAGAGACGCAGGAAGGTCTGATTTATGAAGTCCGCACCGACCGCAACGGTAGGCTTATTCCGTGGGTGGTGGCTGGTCCGACTTGTGATTCGATGGACGTGCTGATGCGCGACCACATGCTGCCGGAAGACGTCCAGGAAGGGGATTACATCTATATTCCCAACGCAGGCGCTTACACCAGTTCCTATGCCAGCAATTTCAATGGCTTTCCTTTGCCGGGTGTAATCGTAATTTAGGGCTTTGTGCGAGAAAGCGGATTCCGGTTAACGCCGTAATCCGCATTTTTTTCAGCAAGCATTCAGCCTCGCTGGTATACGGAAAAATGGTATTCATGCTGATTCTTTAGGTCAGCTTTGAACACTTGCGTAGATATCTGCTTCCACCCCGTTAAATCAAAATCCGGCATGGTGGTATCGCCCTCTATTTCTGCCTGAATCGTGGTGAGGTAAATGCGGTCGGCGAGAGGTAACGCCAATTTAAACAAATGTGCGCCGCCGATGATGAAAACTTCATCGTCGGAACCGCACACCGAAATTGCCTCTTGCAGTGAATTCACCACTATTGCACCTGCAACCTTGTAATTTGGGTTGCGGGTGACAATCACCATAGTGCGCCCCGGCAACAAGCGGTTGAGTGATTCGTAGGTTTTGCGCCCCATCACCAAGTGATGTCCCATAGTAACTTTCTTGAAAATTTGCTGCTCGCCGGGCAAGCGCCAGGGAATGCGGTTTCCTTTTCCGATCACACGGTTCTTCGCCATCGCAGCGATAATGGAAATATGTCTGCCAGGATTACGCGTTAAAACTGTGAATTCGGTAGGAGCGTGGCTTGGCATGGTTATGTTATCGTATTCAGGGAAGGCAACTTAACGACCAGCGCATTATAAATCACGACCGCGGACACTGCAGTGAAGATCTATTATCCGAAATCATTTTTGCAGCTTATTTTAATGGGATTCGTCTTGGTCTCGCTGCCGCTGTTTTTCGCGTTTTTAAATGCGGCGCTGTATGTGGACCGGCTCGCCAATCAAAGCCAGAAAGCGGTGTATCAGGCGGTACAGGCAACCCAGGGGAGCCGCATCCTGGTGGAGCAACTCACGCAAATGGAGCGGACCGTACGACAGTTCATTATTCTCGGCGACCAGAGCTTGCTTGAAGATTACGCCAAGACTCACCAGAACTTCCGTGAGACGGCTATGGGGCTTGCCCGATTGCCACTTGACGATGAACAAAAAAAAGAATTGGATGAATTGGTGGAGCGGGAGCAGAAACTGTTTGCAAGTCTGCAGAAAAATCCACGGGGCCCGGGTAATAGCAAGTCCATGGCGCTGGAGTACGTGCTGCTCTCCGATCTGGCCCAGTCGCTTCTCGCGCAGAGCAACCTGCTGATAGACCGGGAAGTCAATGTGCTACAGCAGACAGCGTCAGAAGCGCAAAGGATTTTGCTGTGGCAGGTTCTCGCCTCGGTTCCGATTGCGGTGTTGCTGGCGGTGGGTTTCACCATTTTGATTGCGCGCCCAATCAGGCAACTGGATAGCGCAATACGCAGGCTTGGCACCGAGCAATTTTCCTCCGCAATCGAAGTCCAGGGACCGCTAGACCTTGAAAACCTTGGACAAAGATTGGATTGGCTGAGGACGCGACTGATCGAGCTTGAACAGCAGAAAACGCGGTTCCTGCGGCATGTCTCTCATGAATTGAAGACACCGCTTACCGCGATTCGCGAGGGCAGCGAATTGCTGAGCGACGAGGTTGGGGGTAAATTGACAGAGCAACAACGGGAAATCGCCAGCATTCTGCGGAGTAACAGCATACAATTGCAAACGCAGATAGAAGGTTTATTAAGCTACCATACCAGCAAGTTCCGCAATTCCGCACTCGATTTTAAGCCGGTCAACCTCAAAACAATCATTGAAAAAGTGGCGGCAGACCAGAAGCTGGCCTTGTTGGCAAGGGGCCTAGAATTGAAAACACGCTGTTGTGAAACTACTATTCTTGGCGATGAGGAAAAATTGAGAGTGACAGTGGATAACCTGCTATCCAACGCCATCAAATTCTCCCCGGCTGGTGGGGCCATAGAAATCCGTCTTGAGCGGGATGATAAAGTGCTGCTGCTGGATGTCATAGATAGTGGTCCTGGCATAACCGAAGAAGACAAAAACCGGGTGTTTGATGAATTTTTTCATGGCGAGCAAGCTCCCGGTAGTCACATCAAAGGCACCGGTCTAGGCTTGGCAATCACCAGGGAGCACGTTGTGGCCCACGGTGGAAGCATAGAAATCCTCGATGATGTGACGGATGGCGCCCATTTTCGAGTCACTTTACCGTGCAGGCGGGTGGGTGAATGAGATCAAATAGCAGATTTCTCGCGGGCGCGGTGCTGTTGTTATGCAGCTTATTGTTTGGCGGCTGTTCCTTTGTCAAAAGCCCGCTTGACACCAGCGCGCCTAAAACTACCAAGCAGCCCAATGATGTTGACGGCTATCTGGCGTATTTCCATTACGTCTCGAGCCTGTCCGGTGAAGAACTGAAAAAAGAATACACAACAGTCAACCAGGCTTATGCCAAAAACAAAAATGACAGCAGCCGATTGCAGCTTGCGCTTCTATTGAGCCTGTCCAACACCAGTTTCAGGGACGATGCCAAAGCGCTTGGCCTACTCAAGGAGTTTCTCGCCAACCAGGCAAACGAGAGTTCCCAACTTAAAGATTTTGCCTTGCTGCTATCAGCCCATATAGCCGAGCATAAAAGGCAGGAAGAAAAGCTCAAAACCGAACAGAGCCGCATCGAAGAGCTGGAGCAAAAACTCGAAGGATTGAAAGATAAGCTTCAAACCGAGCAGACCCACGGTGAAGAGCTGGGGCAACAACTCGAAGAACTGGAGCAAAAACTCGAAGCGCTGAAAGTGATTGAAAAAAGCATTATCGAGCGGCAGCAGTCACAGCCGGTCAAAACAAAATGAGCGCTTCCAAACCGCACATTCTGTTGGTGGACGATGATCCCGGGCTGCTGCGCCTGATTTCAATGCGGCTTAATGCTTCCGGGTATGAAGTGGAAACCGTGGAAAGCGGCGAACAGGCGCTTGCCAGGCTTTCCGTTTCCAAGCCCAATCTGGTGATCACCGATTTGCGCATGGGCGGCATGGACGGCATGGCATTGTTCGAGGCGATACACAAAACCAACCCAACACTTCCGGTGGTTATTCTAACCGCGCATGGCTCCATTCCGGACGCAGTGGACGCCACCAATCGCGGTGTTTTTGGTTTTCTCACCAAGCCGTTTGAAAGCAAGGCACTGCTGAGCCAGGTGGAAGCGGCAATCAAGCTTGGCGGGGCAACCGGAATTAGTCCCGGCGAGCAGGACAGTGCGTGGAGAAAGGATTTTCTTACGCGCAGCCCAGTTATGGAGGACGTGCTCTCCCAGGCACGCTTGGTTGCTGAGAGCGACGCCAGCGTCTTGATCCAGGGCGAGAGCGGCACCGGAAAGGAACTGCTGGCACGCGCCATTCATCAGGCGAGTGCTAGAAGCGATAAACCGTTTATCGCGATAAACTGCGGCGCGATACCGGAAAACCTCTTGGAATCCGAATTGTTTGGTTACATAAAAGGCTCTTTTACCGGAGCGACCCAGGACCGTAAGGGGTTGTTCCAGGCGGCAAACGAAGGCACGCTATTTCTGGATGAGATCGGTGACATGCCGCTTGCGCTGCAGGTGAAACTGCTGCGCGTTTTGCAGGAAAAACAATTGCGGCCAGTCGGCTCCACGCAGTCCATTGCAGTTGATGTCAGAATTATCTCCGCCACCCACTACATGCTGGAAGAACAGATGGCGGCGGGAAAATTCCGCGAAGACCTCTATTACCGGCTGAACGTGGTATCGCTCAAGATACCGCCGCTCTGCGCGCGTCGTGAAGACATCCCGCTGCTTGCCGGCCAGTTTCTTAAAACAATCGCTGCAAAATACAACAAGCAGATAAACGGCTTTGCGCCGGAAGCTCTGGAACAACTGGTGGGCGCGCCCTGGCCGGGCAATGTCCGGCAGTTGCTGAACGTGGTGGAGCAAGCGGTCGCGCTGTGCACCACATCGATAGTGCCGTTGACACTGGTTCAGAAAGCGCTGCACGGCGATGAAGAAAGCGGATATTCATCGTTCGCTGATGCGAAGAAGCAGTTTGAACGCGAATATTTGGCGCAGCTGCTGAAGATTACCAACGGTAACGTGACTCAAGCTGCACGCTTGGCGAAGCGCAACCGCACCGAGTTTTATAAGCTGCTTAAACGTCATGCGCTTGATCCGGCGCTGTTCAAAACCCCGAGATCCTAAGAAGCATTTCTTTTGTCGTTGTTCAAAGACAGTAAAAGCAGCAGCCTATCAATAAGATAGGACGCTACCGCTGGTTCATGTCGTATCCCGGCGACATATTTTGTGAAGCACTTCTTTGCAATTACATCCCACCTATTTGTTTTGTATAGCAATCACTTTCAGGCACGCAGCCTGCGAGCTTGTATTGCAAAAGGTTAGCCGCGGCTAAACGGATTGAGATTTGGAGGACAGATCATGAACACAAATCTTTGCAAAGCAGCTGTGGCGCTTGCGTTGCTGGCGTGCATCCCTGCCTATGCTGTGGACGAGCCGGTGAAAGTGAACGCTAACATTGAGGCAGCGTTCAAGAAATACGATGTCAATCATGACGGCTACCTTAGCAAAAAGGAATTGAAAGAGCGCAGGGATTTGTTGCGGGTATTTTCCGATGCGGATGCCGATCACGACAGCAAATTGGATTTGGATGAATACACCGCTGCAGAATTAGCCCTGCACCAGGCGAAAGCGAAGCGTTTCGTGGAAGACGAAGTCATCACCGCCAAGGTCAAAGCCGCTATGCTCAATGACCCTGACATTAAATCGCTGGATGTGAGTGTTGAAACCTACCGTGGTCATGTTTTACTGAGTGGATTCGTCGAAGATGATAACCAGGTGCGCAAGGCTGCACGCATTGCATCGGGCGTGCGCGGTGTGGTGTCGGTGAAGAACGCTCTGATTGTAAAGATTTAGATAAATCTTAAAGGAGAAAGATCATGAATAACACAACATTCAAAGTTAATCCATTGGTTATCATCGCGGTGATTTCGTTGGTTATTTTCAGCCTTGTCGGAACTGCCTCAATCACCGGTCAAATGACTGCTGTGAATTCCGGAACCAGCGGGTCCGCCGCGCGCCCCGAAAAGACGGGCATTGAGCCGAATATCACGCCGATTATTGGTGTAAAAAACGCCTCCTCGCAGAACGTAGAGCAAACCAAGCCTTGTGCCAACTGTGCGGTGATTGACTCCATCTTCGTGAATAAGGTTAAAGGAGAGAGCAGTGGGGTGGGTACGGTTCCAGGTAGTGTGGCTGACAGCCAGACTGCTACCATGTCAGCCTATCTGGTCAAGATACGCATGTATGACGGTACATACCGCGTTATTTCACAGCAAGACCAACCCGTTTTCCATGTCGGTGAGAAAGTCAAAATCGTCAACGACAAGATAGTTCACCTCGAAAATACGGCGATTACGGATAACAACCGCATTTTTGCTCTGATGCTGGCTGCGCTAACAGGCCGGGTTTTTTGAAGGATCGAGGCGGGACGGAAGCAATTCCGTCCCGTTTTCAGCGGAGCTAAACAGCGATCGGTGCTTTGATCGCGGGATGAGGCTCATAGCCTTCTAGATGGAAATCCTCGTATTTAAACTCGAATATATTTTTGACCGCAGGATTGATGTTCATTACCGGCAGTTTCTTTGGCTGCCGTGACAACTGATCGCGCGCCTGTTCCACATGGTTAAGGTACAGATGGGCATCGCCGAAGGTGTGGACAAGTTCGCCGGATTTGAGCTTGCATACCTGGGCCATCATCAGGGTCAGTAGGGCGTAGGATGCGATATTGAAAGGCACGCCGAGAAACACATCGGCGCTGCGCTGGTAAAGCTGGCAGGAAAGCCTGTTTTGCGCGACGTAAAACTGGAAAAACGCATGGCACGGCAGAAGCGCCATTTTGTAGAGGTCCGCCACATTCCAGGCTGAAACCAGGAGTCTCCTCGAATCCGGATTCCTCCTGATTTCCTCAACGATGTTCGCAATCTGGTCAACATGCCGTCCATCAGGAGCGGGCCAGGAGCGCCACTGATAGCCGTAAACCGGACCGAGTTCGCCTTTTTCGTCAGCCCATTCATCCCAAATGGTGACGCCATTATCCTTGAGATAGTTGATGTTGGTCTCGCCTTTGAGAAACCACAACAACTCATGAATGACAGATTTCAGATGGATTTTTTTGGTGGTGAGGAGGGGAAACCCGTCATTGAGGTCGAACCGCAGTTGATAGCCGAAAATACTCAAGGTGCCGGTGCCGGTACGGTCATTCTTAGGCACACCATGGTCTAGGATATGCTGCATTAAGTCGAGGTACTGGCGCATGGTTAAGAAGCGTAAGTTAAAAGAGGTTAGCGGGCAACTGGGATGAAAATCTTTTAGTTCGAAAGCCGGCGGCTTGGTTATAATCTTTAAGGAATCTCCGATGAAGTCCGCCACGATCGGACTTTACGAGGGGTTCCCCATCATTTTACCGCATCGGAGTATCCATGCTGGCCAAGCTTGAGACGCACGCATCAATCCTGTCCGCAGCAGCTCTCGCTAAAACTTCCCACGTTCTATTGGTGCTGCCAAAGAGCAAACAACTTCCCGTTTTGCCTGGAGCAGGAGCGTTGCGCGCATTGTTGAAGCGCCGCGCCATGAGAGCCGAAAAACTAGCCGAGACGCCATTGTGCGCCATGCTCCCGCACGGGGGGTTGGCTGCATGGGTGATGCTGGATTCCGCTAAATCCGTGTTCGAGCAGTACACGCTGCTACGCAAGGCACTGCAACCGCTGCTCGAGGAAAACCCGCAAACGCTTTGCATTTCGACTCACGGGAGCCCGGACGAGCGCAACAATGCAGGACAGCTTGCGGCCTATGCGGCCTGGGTGAATGGAGCCAAGCTACCACAAAGAAAAAAGAAGCCGCCATCCAAACCGCTCGCCAGGATCGTGCTCTACGGATGCCAGACAACACATGACTTTAAAGAATTGCTGGCCCAGGCTGAAGGCAATCTGCTGTGCCGCGAGCTTACCGTTTTGCCCCCCAACGAACTCACCCCAGGGCTGTATCGCCGGCGCATCAGGAAAATCGCTAAAAATTATGGCTGGAAACATGAGGAATACAGTCTGCAAAAACTACGCAGAATGGGAGCGGGAGCGTTCGTCGCGGTGGCGCAGGGCAGTTTCGAGGAAGACGCCGCGATTGTACACTTGCACTATCGCCACAACCGGGCCAAGCAGACGCTGGCACTGGTCGGCAAGGGCATCTGCTTCGACACCGGCGGGCACAATCTCAAGTCCGCCCGCTCCATGCACGGCATGCACGAAGACATGAACGGCTCGGCGGTGTGTTTGGGAATTTTGCTCGCTGCGACCCGCGCCAAGCTGCCGGTGAATATCGACTGCTGGCTGGCCATCGCGCAGAACCACATCGGCCCCAAAGCCTACAAGCAGAACGACGTAGTAAAAGCGTTGAATGGGACTACCATTGAAATCGTGCATACCGACGCTGAGGGGCGCATGGTGCTGGCTGACACGCTCACGCTGGCGGCAAAAGCCGAGCCTTCATTGATCATAGACTTTGCGACGCTCACCGGCAGCATGGCAGTGGCGCTGGGGGAGCGCTATTCCGGCGTGCTTGGCAATCGCGAGACGTTGCTCACGCAGGCGGTCGAGGCGGGCAAGGCGAGCGGCGAGAGGTTGTGCGCGTTTCCGCTGGATGAAGATTACGAGCAGGCGCTGGAAAGCAAGATCGCCGACATCAAGCAGTGTACGCTCGATGGCGAGGCCGACCATATCCTCGCCGCGCGCTTCCTCAAGCGCTTTGTCAACGACCTGCCTTGGCTGCACGTCGATTTGTCGGCAAGCAGTTGCAAGGGGGGTCTGGGAGCGGTGGCATCGGACGTTACCGGATTTGGCGTCGGCTGGGGTTTGGAGATGCTTAGAATTTTGACGTGCAATTGAATCAGTAAAGGGGAAGCACATGAAACCATTCGCCACTCTTGCCATAGCAATTTTTATTCTGATAGCGGTGGTGCACTTATTGAGGCTTGTTTACGGCTGGGAAGCTACTGTGAACAACTTGGTGATCCCCATGTGGGTGAGCGTGGTGGGATTATTGATTGCAGGCACGCTAGCCTATTTTCTATGGCGCGAGGCCTACAAGTCCAAATAGATTTTGCACTAATTGCGCAGCGCGATTTTGTGCTGGCGGTCATCAGCACCCCTTCATTTTGGCTTCCTGTCCCACACGTAACGTACAAAGCGCTGCCAACGGTTTTGCTTCTGCGCAAGCTTGTTTGCGGTTTTTTCGGCTTGGCGATCGCGCTCGGCGCTGCGCTTCACTTGCTCGTGAATTTGCCGCAGAGTCAAACCGCCCGGGCCTGTCCTGAGCTCTGCCGAAGGGCCTTTAACTTTGTCCGGATCGTTCTTGGAAGGCATCGTCAATCCGCTGATAGATGGAAAGAATATGTTAAACTTTAATAGTATTTTTTTCGAGGAAAATTATGTCAGGTAATACCTTAGGGCGGCTTTTCTGCGTGACTTCCTTCGGTGAATCCCACGGGCCCGCCATCGGATGCGTGGTGGACGGCTGCCCGCCCGGTATGGCGCTTTCTGCCGAAGACATTCAGAGGGAATTGGACCGGCGCAAACCCGGCACATCGCGGCATGTCTCGCAGCGCCGCGAATCCGACACGGTGGAAATCCTCTCCGGCGTGTTTGAAGGCAAGACCACCGGAACGCCGATTGCGCTGTTGATCCGCAATGAAGACGCGCGGGGCAAAGACTATAGCGAAATCATGGACACCTTCCGTCCGGGGCATGCCGATTATACCTACTGGCAAAAATACGGCATTCGCGATTACCGCGGCGGCGGCAGGCAGTCAGCGCGCGAGACTGCGGTGCGTGTCGCGGCGGCTGCGATTGCCAGGAAATGGCTGCATGAAAAATACGGAGTGGTAATCCGCGGTTACATGTCGCAACTCGGCCCAATCGAAATACCGTTCAAAACCTGGAATGTGGTGAACAGCAATCCTTTTTTTGCGGCGGATGAGAGCGTGGTGCCGCAGCTTGAGGAATTCATGGACAAGCTCAGGAAATCCGGTGATTCCTGCGGTGCGAAAATCACCGCGATTGCCGAGCAGGTACCGGTGGGTTGGGGTGAGCCGGTGTACGACAAGCTGGATGCCGATATCGCCTACGCCATGATGAGCATCAACGCGGTGAAAGCAGTGGAAATCGGCGCGGGCTTCACTTCAGTCAAACAAAAGGGCAGCGAGCATTCCGATGAAATGACGCCGCAGGGTTTTTTGAGTAACAACTCCGGTGGCATCCTCGGCGGCATTTCCACCGGGCAGGACATCGTGGTCAACATCGCGGTGAAGCCCACTTCGAGCATCCGTTTGCCGCGGCGTTCCGTAGACAAGCAAGGCAAGCCCACCATCGTCGAGACGCATGGACGCCACGATCCTTGCGTCGGCATTCGCGCCACCCCCATCGCCGAAGCCATGCTGGCGCTGGTGCTGATGGATCATGCGCTGCGCCACCGCGCGCAAAACGCGGATGTGAAATGTTCCACCCCGAAAATCCCTGCAAAGGCCGGAAAAGGCGCAGCTTCAAGCACCAAAGGCGAGCACAAAGAGAATCCAGACCCGGACGAGGCCTGATGAATATTATCAAGCAGTCGGTGCAATTTAATGCGTCGCCCGACAGTTTGTTTGATGCATATCTCGATTCCAGGAAGCACTCAGCGATTGTGGGCAGCAAGGTTTCAATCAGCAAAGTGGTTGGCGGAAGATTTACTGCTTTTAACGGCATGCTTTCGGGTAAAAATCTGCTGATTGTTCCGAAAAAGCTCGTCATGCAGTCGTGGCGCTCGCGCACGTGGAAGATAACCGATCATGATTCAATCCTGATTTTAATGTTTAGCAAAGCTGGGCGCGGTGCACGGGTAGATCTGGTTCATGTAAATGTCCCGAAACATGATTTGCAAGGCGTAACCCGTGGTTGGCGCAGGTATTACTGGAAACCCTGGCTTGAATACCTGAAGCGCAGCCGGCGCTGAGTCCCAGCATTTTCTGCACATGCCGAGCTTTCCATATTGGCGCCTCTCCAGCTTTTATTTTTTTTATTTCGCTTTCGTTGGCGCGTTTTCACCCTACTGGAGTCTGTACCTTAAATCGCTGGATTTCAGCGCAGCTGAAATCGGCGTACTGATGTCA
>JAHFRG010000105.1 GCA_023258935.1 Betaproteobacteria bacterium | reverse complement strand
ATGCATTTCATCTCTTTGTGATGGGCGAGGGAATTAAAAAGAAAAACAGTGATTTTGTCGCCGAAGTAATGGCGCAAGTCGGGCGGGCATGATCATGGCCACCCCGGCATACAAGCGCATTCTGCTGAAACTCAGTGGAGAGGCGCTGATGGGGGATGACAGCTACGGTATCAACCGCGCCACTCTCGAGCGCATCGTCTCGGAAATCAACGAGGTGGTGAAACTCCGGGTACAAGTCGCGATAGTAATTGGGGGAGGAAATATTTTTCGCGGTGTAGCTCTTGGCGCATCCGGCATGGATCGCGCCACCGCGGATTACATGGGCATGCTCGCCACCGTCATTAATGCGCTGGCGTTGCAGGATGTAATGCGTCAAGCGGGACTCAGCGGCCGCGTGCAATCGGCGCTTAACATTGAACAGGTGGTCGAACCTTATATCCGCGGCAAGGCGATGCGCTATCTGGAAGAAGGAAAAGTGGTGATATTCGCCGCAGGAACCGGTAATCCGTTTTTCACCACTGATACCGCGGCGGCTCTGAGAGGTATGGAAATGAATGTGGACATCGTGCTGAAAGCAACCAAGGTGGACGGTGTTTACACCGAGGATCCCAAGGCGCATTCCGATGCCATGCGCTACCAGAAACTTTCTTTCGACGAAGCCATCATCAAAAATTTGAAAGTGATGGACGCTACAGCGCTAACCTTGTGCCGCGATCAGAAACTACCTATCAACATATTCAGCATTTTAAAACCCTGTGCGTTAAAGCGCGTGGTATTGGGTGAAGACGAAGGGACATTGGTGCACTGTTGATTATTAAGCTGGGATATAATCTTAGCAACGACAACAAGGAATCCGCATGACTGCAGAAGTGAAAAAATCCGCAGAGCAGAAAATGCACAAGACCCTGGAGACGCTTAAAGCAGATCTCGGTAAGGTGCGGACCGGGCGCGCGCATCCCGGCATCCTCGACCATGTGTTGGTGGATTACTACGGGACGCAGATGCCGATCAACCAAGTAGCCAACGTCACCCTGGTTGATGCTCGCACCGTCAGCGTCCACCCCTGGGAAAAAAAGATGGTGAACGTCATCGAAAAAGCGATTCGTGAATCCAATCTCGGCCTTAATCCTGCAACGGCGGGCGACGTGATACGCGTGCCGATGCCGCCGCTCACCGAGGAACGCCGCAGGGACCTGATAAAGGTGGTAAAGCACGAGGCGGAGAATGCGCGGGTTGCGGTGCGCAATATCCGACGTGATGCCAACAATGCTCTGAAGGAACTACTCAAGCAAAAAACTATCTCTGAAGACCAGGATCGGCGTTCACAAGACGAGATACAGAAACTCACCGACCGTTACATTTCCGAAATCGACAAGGCGCTGCAAAGCAAAGAAGCCGACCTGATTGTGGTGTAAGCCAGTGAACTTATTTCCCAACTCAACCAAGGAAATTCCGCAAACCGGGAAAATTCCGCGCCACATCGCAATCATCATGGATGGAAATGGCAGATGGGCCAAGCAGCGTTTTCTGCCTCGTGTGGCTGGCCACAAGCGCGGAGTTGAAGCGGTGAAAGAAGTCATCAAGGCCTGTATTGAACGGGGTGTCGAGTTCCTCACGCTGTTCGCGTTCAGCAGCGAAAACTGGCGTCGGCCCCAGGAAGAAGTTTCGGTGCTGATGCAATTGTTCGTACTAGCGCTGGAACAGGAAGTCGCCAAGCTGCATGAAAACAATATCCGCTTCAAAGTGGTGGGAGACATCGATCGTTTTGAGCCGCAGCTTGTTAAACTGATCCGCGAAGCTGAAGCGCTGACTGCCAACAACACGCGGCTCACGCTGACCATAGCCGCCAACTATGGAGGACGCTGGGACATCATGCAGGCAGTACAGCACATGTTTCTGGATCGCCCACAACTTGCGAAGGGATTCAATGAAGACGATCTTGCGCCTTACCTGGCGATGCATTACGCGCCCGAGCCGGATCTTTTCATTCGCACCGGAGGAGAACAGCGCATCAGCAATTTCCTGTTGTGGCAGATGGCTTATACCGAAATGTATTTTACCGAAGCACTGTGGCCTGATTTCAACTCGCAATCCCTGAATCTAGCCATATTATCTTACCAGCAACGCGAACGACGCTTTGGCCGCACCAGCGAGCAGCTCGAAGAGGCAACGTCACCCGCAGCAAAAGCTGATGCGGTGACCCTGGCCAAACAGCTGCGGCGCGCCAAGCAAAATGCTTAAGACTCGCGTTATCACCGTACTGCTGCTACTGCTGCCATTTCTTGCCGCGTTGTTTTATTTGCCGGTACAAGGCTGGGCACTGCTGGTTTTGCTGATAACCGCATATGCTGCAAAGGAGTGGGCGCGGCTGGCGCAGATGCGGAAGTCTGACGAGTTGCTGTTTGTGATTGCGGTGATCGCATCCTGCTTGGTTTTGATTCCTGTGCTAAAGCTTTTTGACAAGGTTCCAGCTGACGACTTGAGCCTTGCCATTTATGCAGTGTCCCTGGCGTTTTGGCTGCTTGCCGCGCCACTATGGCTTATCTATAAATGGCGACTAAATAAATCTTGGCTTGCATTGAGCGGTTTATTGGTGCTGGCCGCCGCCTGGCTTGCACTGGTGCAACTGCGTGAAATCGCAGCATTGTTGATCCTGTGGTTGCTTTCGGTAGTTTGGGTGGCAGACACGGCGGCATATTTTTGCGGCAAAAAGTTCGGCAAGCGCAAGCTTGCTCCTGATATCAGCCCCGGCAAAACCTTGGAAGGCGTATACGGCGCTTTTTTTGCGGTAAGTGTGTACGCTATTGCCATTATCGCGATTAACGGCAATCATAATGTCAGCGCATTCGGCAAGGCGATTCCCGCCTATCTATTGCTGGCTGCACACTGGTTTATCACAGGCTTGAGCATCGTGGGAGATTTGTTTGAATCTCTACTCAAAAGGCAGGCCGGAGTAAAAGACAGCGGGACTATTTTGCCAGGGCATGGAGGGGTATTGGACCGCATAGATGGCTTGATTTCCACCTTGCCCGCAATGGCTTTTTTTATATTTTACGGCCCTTAAAAACGCAGCATGCAAAACATTACGATACTCGGCTCCACCGGCAGTATCGGCGTCAATACGCTGGATGTGATTGCGCGTCATCCCGGCCGTTTCAAGGTTGTGGCGCTTACTGCCGGAAACAAAGTTGAGAAACTATTCAAACAATGCCGGCACTTTGCTCCTTATTACGCGGTGCTGCGCGACGAAAGCAGCGCCGAGCAGCTGCGGGTCTTGATGAAAAAAGCGGGCCTTGTCACAAAGGTGCTGCAAGGTGTGGAGGCGCTGGAAAAAGTCGCAACCCTGCCCGAAGTGGACGGTGTCATGGCGGCAATTGTGGGTGCCGCCGGGTTGCGTCCGACGCTTGCTGCGGCCAAAGCCGGTAAACGCGTGATGCTGGCAAACAAGGAAGCGCTGGTGATGTCGGGAAGTCTTTTCATGGAAGCGGTAAAGCAAAACCATGCCACTTTGCTGCCAGTGGACAGTGAACACAATGCCATTTTCCAGGCATTGCCGCGCAATTTCAGCGGCGATCTCGCGGCAGTTGGAGTAAAGCGCATCCTGCTCACCGCTTCGGGCGGCCCTTTCTGCTCCACTCCGCTCAGCGAGCTTGAACACATTACGCCGGATCAAGCCTGCGCTCATCCGAATTGGGTTATGGGGCGCAAAATTTCCGTGGATTCGGCTACCATGATGAACAAGGGCCTGGAAGTCATCGAGGCACGATGGCTGTTCAATGCGCGTGAGGATCAGATTCAAGTCGTGATTCATCCACAAAGCGTGATTCATTCTTTGGTCGAGTACGTGGATGGTTCGGTAATCGCGCAACTTGGCAATCCGGATATGCGCACCCCGATTGCGTACGCCTTGGCTTACCCGGAGAGGATTGAGGCCGGAGTCGAATCATTGGACTTGTTTAAAATCGGCACGCTCAATTTCCAGGCACCAGACTTAAAGCGCTTTCCATGTTTGCGACTCGCTTACCAGGCTTTGCAGCGCGGGGAGGCGGCACCCGCTATACTAAATGCGGCAAACGAAGTCGCGGTAGCCAACTTCCTCGCAGAACGCATGCCTTACAAACACATTCCCTTGTTGATCGAAGCGGTGCTGGAAAAGATGAGCGTGAATTCCATCACCTGTCTTGAGGACGTGTTGG
>JAHFRG010000041.1 GCA_023258935.1 Betaproteobacteria bacterium | reverse complement strand
GCTAACGACCGCTGCTTCGCCCCATCGTCCTGCGGCCCCGATTTCTGGAGGGATTTCGCGGCTCCTTTTGCCACGACACTTGCCGCTGCCCGGGGCGCGCACTCTTGGGGATTGAGCCTCGGCTCGTGATTTCGGCCAATTTCTTCACTTTCCTAATCTCGATCAACACGGCTTCAATGTTCGCTGAATGTTGAGTGCTTGGTCCGTGTAGCTGCAATGCTTTCTTCTCGCGGTCAAGGAGTTCATGCAATTTGCGAAGCGCCTCACTACATCCCGCCGCGAGACCGGCCTCCTTTACCCTTTCCTGCCGGTGCATTTCGATGCTGGCGATGATGTCGGTCAATTCGTCGGTTGCCATCTCCGCGCCCATGGCTGTCCCTCCTTTTGGAATATCCCAAGCCATTATACTCGCCGCATCTGGAGCCGCCATGAAGTAGACGGCTAAGAGAAACTTAAGAATCTGCACACCCTCATTTTTTTATTTGACTTTCACCACAAAGGGGATACTAGGCTAGTGTCTGTCAGAATCGATGACCCGCCGTGGCGGGTTTTTTGTTGTCATATCCTGAGGATTCCTAACTTCGCTAAATATGAGAGCGGTAAGCATTGCAAGGCGTTGATAAGTAAATAGCCGCGATGCTATGATGCGGATGGGGCGCAAGTGGTCGCAAGTTCGAATCTCGCCGCGCCGACCAGTTCAGTATTCACAAGACGGAAAACAGGGGTCAGAAATCGAAACCTTGAGCTTTGTCCTTTGGGCCGATGGCCTGACCTCCAGCCACATGCCTGCCTTCTGTCGCCTTGCCTTCGCTTTCCGAGATGCGCATCCTGCTCAGTAACGACGACGGCTACTTCGCGCCGGGGCTGGAGTTACTAGCCAAGACCCTGTCGCGCGTCGCGGAAGTTACAGTGGTGGCACCGGAGCGCGACCAGAGCGGCGCCAGCAACTCGCTCACGCTGGACCGGCCGTTGAGCCTGCGTAAATCCCATAACGGTTTTTACTACGTTAACGGCACGCCCACTGATTGCGTTCACCTGGCTGTGACGGGCATGCTGGAGAAGCTGCCCGACATGGTCATTTCCGGTATCAATGATGGCGCCAACATGGGTGATGACACGATTTATTCCGGCACCGTGGCGGCGGCCACGGAAGGTTTTTTACTTGGCATTCCTTCGCTCGCAGTGTCGCTGGTGAGCAAATCCGGGGCTAACCATGCTACTGCGGCGCAGGTTACCGCGGAAATCGTCGAGCGTTTCGCCAAACATTCCTATGCCCAGCCGCTGTTGCTTAATGTCAATGTTCCGGATGTGGCGTATGCCGAGCTCAAAGGGTTTGAAGTCACCCGCCTGGGCAGGCGTCATAAGGCCGAGCCGGTTGTGAAGACCCACAACCCGCGCGGTGAGACGGTGTACTGGGTGGGCGCGGCGGGGGACGTGCAGGATGCCGGCGAGGGCACCGATTTTCACGCGGTGTTGCAACACAAAGTTTCCATTACCCCACTGCAAATCGATCTCACCCAATTTTCGCAACTGGAAAGCCTCAAGCACTGGCTAGAAAGCCTCTAATCTAATGAAAGCGCGCCATAGCGGCATCGGCATGACTTCGCAGCGCACTCGCGCGCGCATGGTGGAGCGCTTGCGCAAACAGGGCATTCGCGACGAAGTGGTGCTCACCGCAATGGCCGAAGTGCCGCGCCACATTTTTGTGGAGGAAGCGCTGGCAAGCCGTGCCTATGAGGACGTCGCGTTGCCGCTGGGTTACGGCCAGACCATTTCCAGTCCGTACATCGTGGCACGCATGCTGGAGTTGCTGCGCGGCAACAAGAGGTTGCACCGCGTGCTGGAAATCGGCACCGGATGTGGTTATCAAGCAGCGGTACTGTCGCGTCTCGCGCAAGAAGTGTATACGCTGGAGCGGGTAGCCCCGCTTGCCACCAAGGCGCGGGTACGCCTGCATGAACTGGGCATTACCAATGTGCGGGTAAGGCAGGCCGATGGCCACGCGGGATTTCCCGATGCCGCGCCATTTGATTCTATCATCGTAGCCGCTGCAGCAACTCATGTGCCGCAGGCGCTGTTAGAGCAGCTTGAGGTTGGTGGTAGAATGGTATTGCCGATGGGAACTGATGAGCAGAACTTGCGCGTCATCGAGCGCAATGCGCAAAGTTACAGTGAGACGCTTTTGGAAGCGGTTAATTTTGTTCCATTGCGGTCCGGAATGGAGAGATGATGGCGACAACATCATCCTTGAAAGCGGGCGTACTGCTGTTGGCGATTAATCTTGTGGCAGGCGGCTGCGCCAGCGAGCTGCGTCCGGCGCCGGTGATAGACAAATCGCCTGCGGCCAGGCAGGCGGCGAAACCGGCAAAAGAGAAAACAGTTGCCAAGCCGGAAGGGGGTGCGCGTCCCGAGTTTCATATAGTGCAAAAGGGCGATACCTTGTACAGCATTGCGCTGGCGCATGACCTTGATTACAAGGAACTCGCGCAGTGGAACAACATCAGCGATCCCGCATTGATTAACGAGGGTCAGCAGTTGCGGCTCACGCCGTCGCCGGATGTGGCGGTCACTGCTCCGCTGCAAACCACGCCCGGAGTTGAGGGACGGCCGGTTGAAAGCCTGGAAGCCAAACCGCTGCCTCCTTCCGGGATGCTGAAAACCGAGCCCAAGGCGGTGAAACTCCCGTATTCCGATCAGGCTCTGGCGCAATTGCAGAAATCGGCAACACTGCACGCCAAGACCGAGCCAGCCCCTGAACCCAAGCCTGAGAGCAAAACTGAAAGCAAGATTCCTGGAGCGGCTATCGGCGAAATTGATTGGGGGTGGCCTGCCGCCGGCAAAGTCGTTTCCGGCTTTAGCGAAACCGCCAACCTTAAAGGCGTGGACATAGCTGGCAGCATCGGCCAACCGGTGTATGCCAGCGCGCCGGGCAAGGTGGTGTACAGCGGCAGCGGTTTACGCGGTTACGGCAAACTGATTATCATCAAGCACAACGACACCTATCTCAGCGCCTATGCCCACAACAGTGAGATACTGGTAAAAGAAGGGCAGGCTGTGGTGAAAGGCCAGAAAATCGGGGAAATGGGGAACAGCGATGCCGATCAGGTCAAGCTGCATTTTGAAATCCGGCGCCTGGGCAAACCGGTTGACCCGCTGAAATATTTACCGACCGATAAAACATCATGAATAATAACCAGCTTGAAGACGAGCCGCAAGAAGAGGAGCTGGCGCCGCAAGCCGAAGAAGCCGTCACGGAAGTGGACCATTTCACTGATGTGCTCACGGACGTAACGCAGATTTATCTCAATGAAATCGGACAGAATGCGTTATTGAGCGCCCAGGACGAGCTGCGTTACGCGCGCCTTACCAAACAGGGTGATTTCGAGGCGCGTCAGAAAATGATCAAACACAATCTGCGGCTGGTGGTGAATATCGCCAAGCATTATGCGTACCGTGGCATGGCGCTCCTTGATTTGATCGAGGAAGGCAATCTGGGTTTGATCCACGCGCTGGAGAAATTCGATCCGGAACGCGGCTTCCGTTTTTCTACCTATGCTACGTGGTGGATCCGGCAGAACATCGAGCGCGCCATCATGAACCAGTCGCGCACCATCCGCCTGCCGGTGCATGTCATTAAGGAACTCAATGTTGTGTTGCGCGCATTGCGCCATCTGGAAACGCATTGCGAAAAAGAACCGACCACCGAGGATGTAGCGCACCTGCTGGAGCTGCCGGTGGAGGAGGTACGCCGGGTGCTGGCGTACAACGAGCGCACGGCCTCGCTTGATGCGCCACTGGACATCGATCCCATGTTATCGGTAGGCGAATCTATTCCGGATGAGTACAACCCCACGCCCGATCTCAAGCTTGAGCACACCGAGCTGGAAGTCTATGTGCAGGAATGGCTCAATCAGTTGAACGACAAGCAGCGGCGTGTTATCGAGCACCGCTACGGCTTGAACGGCTATGACATCTGCACCCTGGAACAGCTCGCAGAGTATATGAGCTTGACGCGCGAGCGGGTGCGTCAGATCCAGATCGAAGCTTTGCACAGCTTGCGCAAGATTTTGAAGCGCAAGGGCGTGTCCAAGGATATTCTGTTGTAGCGCCTTCAGTTACTGCTTCTCGTACACCTGCCGTGCCGGAATTAAACGCTGCTTCGCTTGTTCAGGTTTCAAACCCGCTCACCAGTTGGCGCAGACGCTTCACTGCAAGTTTGTCAGCCAGGGTGCCGTAACGCAACGCAATATACAGTTCGCTGATGCTGCGTATAGTTTCTGCCTTCAGCGGTTTGGCTTGCGCCAGCCGCAGCGAATAGTCCTGCGGGCCTTCCGCTGGGTGGCGCGCCAATCCATCCTTTGCCAGCTTGCCGCAGAATTTGTGATAGGCCAATTGCACCGGATCGCGCGGAGCGGTTCTCAAGCGCCACAATATCATTCCGGCCAAACCCAGCATGATGAAGCCTGAAGCAAGAAGCAGCGCGATGGCCATGTTCTGCCAGGTCGCTTCGCTCATGCCAAGCCGCGTCATGAATTGCGCCTGGCGCTGCGGGGTGTAGCCCAACACCCACTGGTTCCAGTTATTTGCCATCGCATCCCAGATGAAGCGTGCCTCGCGCAGCCAGGGATAATCATGACGCACCAACAGAGGCAGGGGGTCGGTTGCCGGCACCGCGGCAGCGATTCCGGCTTCCACGCGCAGCGGAGATACAGCGGCGGTCGGGTCTATGCGCACCCAGCCGCGCTGTTTCAACCAAACCTCGACCCAGGCATGCGCATCGGCCTGGCGCACGATGAAATAATCGTCGATGGCGTTGAAATCGCCGCCCTGATAGCCGGTCACGATACGCGCAGGAATTCCTGCTGAGCGCATTAAAAATGTGAAGCTCGATGCATAGTGCTCGCAAAAGCCACGCTTGGTGTCGAACAGGAATTCGTCAACCGGATGTTCGCCAAGCAGCGGCGGCTGCATCGTGTAATAAAAATTTTCTTTGCGGAACAAATTCAACGCACGGTTGATAATTGCCGAATCATCGCCAGCGCTTCGACGCCATGATTGCGCCAATTCCGTGGCGCGCGGATTGGAGTTCCGCGGTAACTGCAGGGCACGCCGCAATGCAACGGGATTTTCATTTATTCCGGTCTGGTACTTAAGATAGGAAGCGACTTCATAGCGCATGCGGCTGCGCACCGGAGCATTTGAGATTATCTGGAAATCAGGAGTTATTCCTGCCTGCGGAGGAAACGTGCCCGGCATATCCAGCGCGAACAGCCAGTCTCTGTTGTGCGGCTCAAGCGTCACGGTGTAGCGCAATGGCTTGTCGAGAGCCTGCAATTCCGGCGGTTCGGATACCGCATATGTTCGACCATACCAGGTGCGGCCATTGAAGCGCCATAGCACCGGGCCACGCCAGTACAGCGTCGAAGCATTGGGCGCAGGATCGTTAAATTTAACCCGAAAGGCGACTGCATCAGACTGTGTCAGCTGGCTCAGTGAGCCGGGGGACATGCTGTCGCTTAAACCGGTGGTGCCGGAGTAAGCATCCTGCGGCAATCCCCACAGCGGGCCCTGTACGCGCGGAAAGAGCAGGAACAACACCACCATCAGAGGCACTGACTGTATGAACAGCGTGCCCGCGAGATGAAGTTTTAACTTGTCCGGATAGTCGTGTGAAGGGCGATTGCATCCGATCCATGCCGCGGTGAGGACGAGCACCACCAGCAGCATGTAAAGCCCGGTGATAATGGTTTGCGAATAGAGAAAATTGGTGATAATCAGAAAATAACCGAGGAACAGCACCATGACGGCATCACGCTGGCTATTTGTCTCCATCAATTTCAGGCCGGTAAGTAAAACCAGCAGCGCCACTCCGGAGTCGCGCCCTAAAATCACGCCGTAGCTTAAATAGATTCCGGCAATGCCGGCGCCGAGCATTGAGAATAGCAGCCACTTGGATAACAGGGGCAACCTGCGCTGCGCAATATACAGGCGCCACAGTCCGAGCACGCCGGCGAATATGGAAACCCACGGCGGCAGCCGCTCCGCATGCGGTGCCGCCACCAGGGCAAGCGCAAGCAAAAGCCAAACGATGTTACGAAAGCTAAGTGGTTTATTATCCATCTTCCTGCCTGAACAAAGCCAAGGCTTCAAGGCAGTTGTGGCGGTGCTGCTCGCCGTAAGCCAAAGACAGTTCCTTGCCGGGCAAGCGCAGCCCGTAGCTTATGCCCGCGGATTCGGCATCCAGCACCCAGCGGCACAGACGTGACAACCTGGATTCATCATCCAAGCCCGCCGGCAGATCGTTCCAGTCCAACCACAGCTCGGCGTCCGCCTGGCCGATGAATTGCTTGGTCAGCAAACCGTAATCGCGCGCCGCCGCTTTCCACGCGATATGCCGCGGCGAATCGCTGGACTGATGCGGGCGCAGGCCGGTGAAATCATCGTTGCCCTGACCTGCTTCAAAACTCGAGCCGGTTTGGGACTGATGCTTCGGTGGCGGCAGTTTTGACGGATCTGGGCGCGGATACACCAGGCAGCGGGAATCCAGTTCAACATACGACCAGGCGCGAAACAAACCAAGCGGGAAACGCGTATACAGGGTAAAGCGCCCGGGTCTGAGCCAACCGCGCCGCTGCGCCGTCACGTTCACTTCGGCGGTTGCAGTTGCGCTTTGCGCCACGTCGCAGAAAACCGGGTCTTGCTTGTTGCGCGTTACGGCGATGGCATAACGAGGCAGGGTACGGTTATTGTCTACGCATACGGCGAAGCTTGCATGCTCTCCGGCGAATACAGGATCGGTTTTACCGGAGCGCACAAGCAGTCCTGCCAGATTACGGAAGGCGTGCAGCATGGAAATGATGCCCATCGCGGCAAGGAGGAAAGTGAGCACATAGCCCAAGCTCAGGTTGTAATTGATCGAACCGGTCAGCAACAGAATCAGCAGCGCCCCGAACAGCAGGCCCTGGCGCGTGGGAAGGATGAATACGCGGCGCTGGGTGAGCAATACCGGGCCGGCCTCAGGCCCTTTGAGCTTGAACAACCATCTGTCGATGAAATTTCTAAAGCCGAACCGCAAAGGGCGCGAAGGACGCCAGGGAAAAGCGCTCATAGCTTGTTCACAACGCGCTTGATGCCGTCCTTCATGTGAACGACGTTGAAATTGAGAAGAAACCCGAGTCTATGGTTGCCGAGCTTAAGGTAGCTCAAGAGCTGTGCTGTGTGAATTGGCAGCAGTTTTTCAACTGCTTTTAATTCCACGATAACTTTATTGTTGAGGAGGAGATCAATCCGGTAGCCAGCATCCAGCTTGAGATTATCGTAAAAAATCGGCAACGCTACTTGTCTTTTCACTTCAAGCCCATGTTTGCTGAGTTCATAAGACAAGCAGGCTTCGTAGGCGCTTTCCAGCAAGCCGGCTCCGAGGGCAGTGTGAACTTTCAGGGCGGCAGAGACTATTAATTTGCCGAGGTCTTCTTCGTTCACAGGATTTCCTTTGCGTCCTTGGCGTCCTTTGCGGTTCAGACTTTCAAGGGATAGGAACCGCGCTGATGAGGTTCTCCGCCAGATCTTTGTGGTGCGCATGATCACCCGTCGGTTGCAAACGGTGGCCGACCACGCTGGGCAGTACCGCCTGCACGTCTTCCGGCAGCACCTGGTTGCGTCCGTGCATCAGGGCCCAGGCGCGCGCTGAGTGCAGGAGCGCCAGCCCGGCACGCGGGCTCAAGCCGTTCACGTAGTGCGGCGATTGCCGAGTGCGGGCGATCAGTGCTTGCAGATAATCCATCAACGCATCCGAGGCATGCACCATCCTTACTTTTTGCTGGATTTCCAGCAATTCTGCCGCGTTCATGCACGGCAAGAGATGCGAAACCATGTCGCGCCGCTCGCCGCCTTTAAGCAGCGCGCGTTCCGCAGTATTGTCCGGGTAGCCCAGGCGGATGCGCATCAGGAAGCGGTCGAGCTGTGATTCGGGAAGCGGGAAGGTGCCGACAAACTGGGAGGGATTTTGCGTGGCGATGACGAAAAAAGGCCGAGGCAGAGGACGCGTTTCGCCTTCAGTGGTGACTTGATGCTCTTCCATCGCCTCAAGAAGCGCGCTTTGCGTTTTGGGTGTGGCGCGGTTGATTTCATCGGCGAGAATCACTTGCGCAAACACCGGGCCGGGATGAAATTTAAAAGCTCCGGCGCCACGGTCGAAAATCGATACGCCCAGTATATCCGCCGGGAGCATATCGCTCGTGAACTGAATGCGGTGGAATTCCAGCCCGAGCGTACGCGCCAAGGCGTGCGCCATTGTGGTTTTGCCCACACCTGGCAAATCCTCGATCAGCAAGTGGCCGCGCGCCAGTATGCAGGCAAGCGCCAGACGGATTTGCCGGTCCTTGCCGAGAATGACACTTCCGACCTGGGCGATGACCCGGTCTATCGGTTGTGCTTTGGCGTCCTGTTGCAGCAAATGTGGTTGCATAGTCGGGGTCATTCTCCGTTTAATGATCGGTAGTTGTTTTATTCTCTAAGCAGCAAAGCGGCGGCAACTTTTCGCCCTTCCGCCATCAGGATGTTATAGGTGCGGCAGGCGGCCGGTGTATTCATGACTTCCAGTCCGATTCTAGCGTTCGCGAGCGACTGCGACAACGCCGGATGCGGAAAGCGCAGGCTTGAACCTGTTCCCAGGAGCACGATTTCGGGTGCAAGGTTCGCCAGAAACTCGAAGTCCTGCCCGCTGAGCGCATCAAATGCAGCGACATCCCATTGCATCAGGCGTTCCGGCAGTACGATGAGGTTTTTTTCATGGCGCACATTGTTCACCATCACATAGCCCTCGCCGTAGCCGGTGAAGCGATTTTCGGTTGTGGCGGCGGCAAGATGCAGTTTCAAGTAGCCTCCGTTTGCGGCAGGGTGACCGGTCGGGTAAGATTATACCTTTTTTGTGAAATATCGGATTTTTAAGGGCAATTGACAGAATAGCATGCAGGAATTTTCACGCATAAATCGTCTTCCTCCGTATGTCTTTAACATCACCAGCGAACTCAAGGCGGCAGCGAGGAAACGCGGCGAGGACATCATTGATTTCAGCATGGGCAATCCCGATGGTGCAACTCCCAGGCACATTGTGGACAAACTCATCGAAACCGTGCAGCGCCCGGACACTCACCGCTATTCGGTATCCAAAGGTATCCTGCGGCTGCGCCGCGCGATATGCAACTGGTACAAGTCGCGCTTTGATGTCGAGTTTGATCCCGACAGCGAAGCCATCGTCACCATCGGCTCGAAGGAAGGAATTTCACACCTTGCGCTGGCTGTTTTGGATGCCGGCGACATTGTGCTGGTGCCCAATCCAAGCTATCCGATACATATTTACGGGCCGGTGATTGCCGGTGCCGACATCCGTCATGTGCGCATCACTCCCGGCGTGGATTTTTTCGCGGAACTGGAAATAGCGCTAAAGGATGCGCATCCAAAGCCCAAGCTTTTGATCATCAATTTTCCCAGCAATCCGACCACGCAATGCGTGGAGCTGCCATTTTTCGAGAAAATCATCGCGCTTGCCAGAGAATACGGCATTTACGTGGCGCATGATCTGGCCTACGCCGATATCGTGTTCGACGGCTACACCGCTCCGTCTATCATGCAGGTGCCAGGCGCGCGCGAAGTCGCTGTGGAGTTTTTTACCTTGTCCAAAAGCTACAACATGCCCGGCTGGCGCGTCGGCTTCATGGTAGGCTGCAAAAAGCTGGTTGCGGCGCTGGCGCGCTTGAAAAGCTACCACGATTACGGTACGTTCACGCCCATCCAGGTGGCCTCCATCCTGGCGCTGGAAGGGCCGCAGGATTGCGTGGAGGAAATCCGCCGCACTTATCAGATCCGGCGTGATGTGTTGTGCAAGGGGTTGCGGGCGATCAACTGGACGGTGCAGACGCCCAAAGCCACCATGTTTGTGTGGGCGCAGATTCCCCAAGCCTATCGCGCCATGGGCTCGCTGGAGTTTTCCAAGAAACTTTTGGCCGACGCCAAAATCGCGGTCTCGCCGGGAGTTGGATTCGGCGAATACGGCGACGACCATGTGCGTTTTTCTTTAATCGAAAACGAGGCGAGGACGAAGCAAGCGTTGCGCGGCATCAAGGACATGTTTCGGAAGGATGGGTTATTGTGAAACCGGTTAATGTAGGACTGCTGGGCATCGGCACCGTAGGCGGCGGCACTTTCACTGTATTGCGGCGCAATCAGGAGGAAATCACCCGACGCGCCGGGCGTGCCATCGTCCTGAAAATGATCGCCGACAAGGATCTGAAAAAAGCACGCAAGCTTGCCGGCAAGAACACCATAGTGACTGCGGACGCCATGGAAGTGGTGAACCATCCCGATATTGACATCGTGGTGGAACTGATCGGCGGTACTACCGTGGCAAAGCAATTCATCCTTAAAGCGATTAAAAACGGCAAGCATGTGGTTACCGCCAACAAGGCGCTCCTCGCTATACACGGCAATGAAATTTTTGCGGCAGCGCACAAACACGGCGTGATGGTGGCTTTTGAAGCGGCGGTGGCGGGCGGCATTCCCATTATCAAGGCGCTGCGCGAAGGCTTGACTGCGAACCGCGTGGAATGGATTGCCGGCATCATCAATGGCACCAGCAATTACATTCTCTCGGAAATGCGCAATACGGGCGCGAGCTTTGCGGAAGCGTTGCGCCAGGCTCAGGCGCTGGGTTATGCAGAAGCCGACCCGACTTTTGACATCGAAGGCATAGACGCCGCGCATAAGCTCACCATTCTGGCGGCCATTAGTTTTGGCATCCCGATGCAGTTCGACAAGGTCTACACCGAAGGCATCTCGAAACTTGCTCGCGAGGATATCCGCTACGCCGAGGAACTGGGCTACCGCATCAAGCTGCTGGGCATTACCAAGCGCACGCCGAAAGGGATTGAGCTGCGAGTGCATCCGACGCTGATTCCGGCGCGGCGGCTTATCGCCAATGTAGAAGGCGTAATGAACGCGGTGCTGGTAAAAGGTGATGCGGTGGGCGCCACCATGTATTACGGCGCGGGAGCAGGAGCCGAGCCCACCGCATCAGCTGTGGTGGCGGATCTAGTGGACGTGACCCGCATGCACACCGCCGACCGCAAGCATCGCGTACCGCATCTTGCGTTTCAACCGGATGCGCTCACCAATACGCCCATCCTGCCGATGTCGGAAGTGCAGACTTCTTATTATCTGCGCCTGCGCGCCTTCGACAAGCCGGGCGTACTAGCGGATATCACCCGCATTCTCGCCGATTCGGGAATCTCGATAGACGCAATGCTGCAAAAGGAGCCGAGTGAAGGCGAAGAGCAGGTGGACATCATCATGCTCACACACGAAACTGTGGAGAAGCACATCAACGCGGCAATCAGGAAAATTGAAAAGCTTTCCACCATTTCAGGCAAAGTCGTCCGCATTCGCCTCGAAGAATTGAATAGAAATTAGAATCTTTAACCGCGGAGTACGCTGAGGACGCCGAGGAAAACCAGAATCATTTTATTTTGTCTTTCTCTGCGCTCTCTGCGTCCTCTGCGGTGAAAAAAAGGGTTTTAGGTATGGCTAATCGTTACAACGGAGTAATCGAGCGCTATCGTGAGCGCCTGCCGGTTGATGAAAATACGCCGGTGGTTTCCCTGGGCGAAGGCGACACCAAACTTATCGAACTCAAAAAAGTGCCGCGCCTGATTAACAAAAAAGTACGGCTCTATGCAAAGTTCGAAGGCCTGAATCCCACGGGCTCGTTCAAGGACCGCGGCATGACGCTGGCGGTGAGCAAAGCGGTCGAAGCCGGAGCCAAAGCGATTATCTGCGCTTCCACCGGCAACACTTCGGCTGCCGCTGCGGCTTACGCGGCGCGCGCCGGCATCGCCTGTTTCGTGGTGATTCCCGAGGGCAAGGTCGCATTGGGCAAACTCTCCCAGGCGATGATGCACGGCTCCAAAGTAATGCAGATCAAGGGCAATTTCGACGATGGCATGAAGCTGGTGCAGGAGGTCGCGCAAGAACTTCCGGTGACGCTGGTGAATTCCACCAATCCTTACCGCTTGCAAGGGCAGAAGACCGCGGCGTTTGAAATCATCGAGGAACTAGGCGATGCGCCGGATTACCACGCGCTGCCGGTGGGGAACGCGGGCAACATCACAGCACACTGGATCGGTTATTGCGAAGCGGTGTGCGAAAACACCCAAGCATGCACTTTCTGCAACGGCCAATGCACTTATCATAAAAGCAAGCTCGCCAGCCTGCGCCCCATCATGCTGGGCTACCAGGCATCAGGCGCCGCGCCTTTCCTGCGCGGGGGCCCGGTGAAAAATCCGGAAACCGTGGCGAGCGCTATCCGTATCGGCAACCCGGTCTCCTGGAAGCAGGCGTGGAAAGTGAAGGAAGAATCCGGCGGCTGGTTTGCCGAATGCACCGATGAAGAAATTCTTCGGGTGCAGAAGCTGCTCGCCAAAGTGGAAGGTGTATTTTGCGAGCCTTCTTCCGCCGCATCAGTGGCCGGCGTGATCAAAGACCTGGAGCAAGGCACAATCGGCGAAGGCGCGGTTATTGTCTGCACCCTCACCGGTCACGGCCTCAAAGACCCTGACATTGCGATCAAGCAAAGCGGTAAACCGGTAACGATTGAAGCGACCCGCGAAGCAATTGAAAAAATAATCGCCGAAAACATGCCGAAATAAGAGCAATTAACCGGTGGCAGGCCGGCGAGTTTACTTGTTTACTTGAAAGCGCATTGATAAGTTGATTGCCTTTACGTCTTTGGTCAAACTGCCAATCGAGATTCTATCCACTCCGGTTTCAGCAATCGCACGCACGTTTTCCAGATTAACCCCGCCCGATGCTTCGAGATGAGCGCGACCGGCAGTAATACGCACGGCTTCGCGCAACTGCTCAAGATTGTAGTTGTCGAGCAGAATAAGTTCCGCGCCTGCGCTCAACGCTTCTTCCAGTTCTGGCAAATTCTCCACTTCGATTTGAATTGATACCCCGCGCGTCGCCAGTTTATTTGCTTGTTGCAGCGCCTGCGGCTCGCCGCCTGCGGCGAGGATATGGTTATCCTTGATGAGGATGCCGTC
>JAHFRG010000040.1 GCA_023258935.1 Betaproteobacteria bacterium | reverse complement strand
TCAGGCTCTCGAATGTGATTGGTCAACAAAGAAAGTTCGTCAGAAACAAAAGGATCGTCCACCGCCAGCGTGGCGGGAAAGAACCGCTTACCCGCAAAACCATGCGCCCCGGCTTGGCTTACGGCAAAAAAGAGCAGGGGCGTCAAAAATAAAATCCCCCGATGTAAAAGAGACATTTCATTCCACCCTGAGCGGATCACAAAAATATGAAAAGGTACTGCGCCAGCTTGCGCCTGATGCGTGAGACGCGGCGAGTATCCGGGCTGCGTGCCCGGGAGAATCAGACTGGTGTGACGGGAGGAGCTCGGGGATGTTGCGCGGGGTAAGAGGATGACGACTCGGCACTGCGTTCTTCTGGCAGGATTTCTGTCGCAACCAGGCGCGGCGGCAAATACAGCGCAGCAAGTACCGGCGCCTGGACCGAAGCCATGTCCAGGCAAAATGAACAGTAAACCTCGTGCGCCTTGGATTTTGCGTGGCTGGAATGCTGGTGCTCGGCCGTATTGCGCGACGCCGGGCGAACGCTGACAATGTTCGCCAAAACTTCCGCATTGCCATAGAAACGCCATGCCGCCAACGCGGGTGATATCGCACTGAACAGCATCGCAAACAGTGCGATGCGTGCGACAAGGCGGCGAGTTGTATAAAGCATAGATCGGAACTATTTGTTGCGGCGGTTTTGTGACGCGAAAGATTTATAGCATACCGCCGTAATCCACGCAATCAAGCCACGCCAGCGCTTCACGCATGCTTTCCTTTAAAAGCGTAAAACAGGATTCCCAACGCGGCAAGCGCCCACACCAGTACCGCTCCGGAAGGCAGATCCAGCAATGCGGATATCACGAGACCGATGGCATAACCTGCCGCGCCCAGCCCATAGCTCGCGGCGAGGCGGCCACGGGTGTAATAACGTGTAGCCAAAGCAGGAACAATCAGGCTGGCAAACACCAGATATATGCCCACCAGCTGCACTGAAGCAGTGACCGCAACCGCAAACAGCAGATAGAATCCGGTGTGCCCGAGTTTCTGTTCGAACCTGAACCACAGGATGCAAATTATGGAGGTCAATACTGCTACCGGAATCAGTTGCGCGAAACTCACCCACAGAATCTGGCCTACCAATAAATCCTTCAAATGCTCTCCGCCATGAGGATTGTCGGCAAGCAGCAAAATACCGCCGGTTGCTGCGAGTACGAACAGGACTCCAATCAGCGCTTCCTGTACTTCAGGCCAGCGCCGTTCAGTCCAGGTAAGCAGCAGCGAGCCGAATAATGCAGCGCTCACCGCGGCAAGCTGGACTGCGAAGCCTTGCGGCTCATAACCCATGAAATCCGCGGCAATCACGCCCAGCCCGGCGATTTGCGCAATCGCCAGATCGATAAACACAATACCACGCTTCAAAACCTGAATTCCGAGCGGCACGTGGGTGGCGAGCACCAGCAGGCCCGCGAGGAGCGCTGGAACAAGTATGCTAATGTCGAGTGCGTTGAAGTTCATTTTGCCGCCTGCAGCAAACGTTGAATCGTGTCATCGAACAGGCTGAACAGATCTTTCGCTTTGTCATCTCCGCCAACAGTGTATGGCAACATCACCGCAGGAATCTTCGCGCGGTTCGCCAGCGACTCTGAGGGGCGGGGGTCCTCGAACGGCGTGCGCAAAATTATTTTCGCTGGTTCGCGCTGCATATTGGAAAAAAGTTCAGAAAGATGCCCGGCGGTCGGCGGCAAACCAGGCTTGGGCTCAAGGTTACCGACTTCGCGCATGCCGAGCCAGTGGATAAGATAAGTCATGTCTTTGTGGTGGGTAATAACCGGGACTCCTTTGAGCGGCGCCCCTTCCTGCTCCCAGCGCTGAATCGCTGCTTGCCAGCGTTCTTGAAATGCCTTTCCGCGGGCCTGGTAAGTTGCCGCGTTCGCGGGATCGAGCTGCGATAACCGATCAGTGATGACTTCTGCCACTCTGGCAATATTGTGCGGATCGAGGTGAATATGCGGATTGCCCGCCGGATGTATGTCGCCTTGGGCGCGGTCAAGCTGCCTGGGGACTTCGAGCTTCAATACAAAATTCGAGGCTTCCAGATGGCCCGGCATTCCAGGCTGGATTTTTCCGTTGCCTGTTTGACTCATCAGCAGTGGCAGCCAGCCAACCTCGAGCTCCGCGCCGGTGCAAACCACAAGGTCGGCGCTGCGCGCCTTTGCGATCAAGCTCGGGCGCGCCTCGATGTGATGCGCGTCTTGCAGTGCGGTGGTTGCCGTATAAACGCTGACTTTATCTCCGCCCAGCTCCTGCGTCAGCGCTGCCCACTCCGGCTCGCAGGCCAATACGTTAAGCGCCGCATGCGCGGCCTGGCTTGCAGCAAGAAGCGACACCATGATCAATAATGTGCAAAACTTATTCATAGCATGTCCTTTCATTGTCCGTGCATCTGTTTAAAACTTGTGCGCGCCATGCGCACCCATGCTGAAGATGTATTGCAGCATCAGCTCGTTGTCATCAACCCCGTCAGGCCGGGATTGGTCGCGGGCGTATTGCAGCCGGAAACGGGAAAATTCGCTCGGGCTGTAGTCAAGCATCAGCGTGTTGCGCTTTGGAGTGTGGCTTATCAGGATGGGAAAATCCGACGCCGGCAGAATGCCGTTCTGCACTTGTCCGATGTTGACCGTTCCCGCCTCTAACTGATCGTGGCGCAAGCCCACCCGCCAACGTGGTACAAATTGATAGACGCCCTGCAGATACCAGCCGCCCTGGTGCGAACTGTATGTTCCCGGAACCGGCAGCGCGCTGTTTATATCGAAATTGAGTGTTCCGGTTTCGATCCGGTGTATGTACTCGCCCTGCAGCTTGATATTGGTGCTTGTGGGGTTGCCGTTGGGAGCCCACTTCATGACGAAATCGCCAATCCACAAGCGGCTATTGCCGCTGAAACTGTTCGTCACCGGATTTCCCACAGAGTCAAGGTCGTTATACTGCCGATCGCTCGGCCAAGCCTGGAGATAGGAAATCCCGGCGCGGTAGGCGTAACTGTCACTGATGTCCCCGCCCACATGGCTGAACAAAGACCATGTGCCGATGCCGTTCTTGTCGCCGTTCCCCGGAAAGTTATTGCCGTTCCCTGCTTCCGCACCCAGCTCGATGAACAAATCAGTGGGCGCGATCCATTTAAGCTGAAGTCCGTCGTCGCTGTAATTGCCACGCGGGCCGGTGCCTAAAAACGCCTGGTAAGCAAGCGGCGCATCGACAAAATCCCAGGCATGCTGGTGGATTTCGTTCAAATAGCCGATGCCGGAAAAGAAGCGTCCGCCTTTGAGAGTAAAGCCATTTGACAGCCCGAGCGTCTGGAACCACGCTTCTTCGAGCTCCACGCTGTTGTTCGGCGACAATGATACGGTGAGGTTGCCTCGGAAATACGGATCAATATTGGCGGCGATATTCAATTCAGATTCACCGAGGCTGAAACCGCGGTCGCCCACGCCTTCATTTCCCGGCGGAATAAAGCCGCCGATTTGGAATGTGTTTGGATTCTGGGAAAAATTGTTGTAAGTACCTTGCAAAACCGCCGAAACCGCGGGATTGAATGCGCTCTCCGAAGCTGGACGAGCCGAGGCGATCACAACTGCAGTTTGCGCCTGGGTAGCACTTGCGTTCGCGCTGGCGGCGCTCGCTTCTGCTTGGGCGGCTTTGGTCTCCGCATCGTGCAAGCGCTTTTCCAGCTCTTCGATGCGCGTTTCGTAACTTTGCTTGAGTTGCTTGATCTCCTCGCGTATGGACTGCAATTCTGCGTCAACCGTGGCATGCGAAAGCTGCGGCATGCCAAGCGCTACAACAGCCGCAACTAGCGCGACGTGGATCTTGAACATGGCTTATTCCTCCGAACATAAAACGACAAGGCAGCCCGTGGTTCACGGCTGCACCTAAGATCAACAGTTCAGAGGAAAACGGGTGGTGCCCTCGAGGAAAAAGCTAGGAAGGATGTAGAAAGGAAGCAATGCGCAAAGCTGGCAAAAAGCCCGGTGTTTGTATCATGCAGCAGAATGATCGGGCTGTCGGAATGCAGTGCCCCGCTTATCCCGGCGTATGCAAGGCACTTGTCGCACACCTTGGAATTCGGCAGCTGCTTGTCTTGTTGTGACGGAGCCTCGTCGGATAGAAAGTGCGATACGCTATGCGCAAGCGCGCCCTGCTGCGCAAAAAGCAGAGCCAATGCGAAAAAAATATTTGCAAAGAGGCGCTGGAATTTCATCTAAAAATACGATCCCGAGATTAATTTCTGAAGCTTGAGGCAATTCTATAATGCTTCCTGTTCCGGTGCAAATATACTCCTTGAAATCAAGTTGAATATTTTTCAGTGGTGATGGGTTCGGCTTTTCGAATTTAGTTAACTCCTGATGCAGCTCAATACATTTTTTACAGAGTAATGACCTGATCCGGCATGTTTTTCGAAAGCGCCTCATAGAGGTTCGGGAAGCAACCAATCGGCACGCCTTCCATCAACTTATCAGCGATATTGCGCTCATAGCAGCATTGGTCGCAACCCATCAGCAAAATGCCTTTTTCCCTTGCCACCTTGACCAGACGCTCGCCGATGGGATCGCCCCTGACCAGCACATAATTATTATCTTCGAAGAAAAACATTCCTACCACTTCGACGCCATGGGCGTTATGCTCAAGCTGCGGCAGGATCATCATACCGAGCTTGTAGGAAACGGTATGGCCTTGTGTTGCAAAAATATATGCGACTTTCATAAACACTCCTCTATTGACGATTTAACCGGAAATCCGACACAGCAGGCCTTTCAGATAAGCGCTTTCCGGAAAGTTCAGCGCCACCGGATGATCGGGCGCAGCGGCAAAAAATTCTACGATTTGCGCATCAACCCCCGCATCCAGCGCAGCGCCGGCAACGATTTTCTGGAATAGCTCGGTAGAGATTCCTCCTGAGCAGGAGAATGTGGCGAGCATGCCCCCCGGGCGCAGCAGCTTGAAAGCAAGCAGGTTAATGTCCTTGTATCCACGGGCAGCTTTCTTTGCAAACGCAGCAGTGGGCGCAAACTTCGGGGGATCGAGTATAATCAGGTCAAAATGCTTCGCTTCATCACGTAGTCCGCGAAGCACTTCAAATACATCGCCTTTGCGCCACATGGCCTTATCCTCCGGCAGATTGTTCAAATCCAGACTCTCTTTCGCAAGTTGCAAAGCTTCCTCAGAGGAATCCACCGAAAAAACGGTTTGGGCGCCATTGGCAAGCGCGTGCAAGGCAAAACCCCCGCTATGGCAGAAACAATCCAGCACTTCTTTATCCCGAGCAAGCTCGCCCACCCGCGCACGGTTTACCCGCTGATCAAGGTAAAAACCGGTCTTTTGCCCGCTTCTTACGTCCACCCAGAACTCAAGCCGCCCTTCCTTGATTTTTATTCGCCGCGGAGGCTCTGAGCCCCGCAGTACCCCGACTCTGGGAAGCAAGCCCTCGAGTCGCCTCACCTCGGCATCGGAGCGCTCAAACACCCGCGCTGCGCCGGTCAACTCCAGCACAATATCAGCGCAGTTTTGATACCAGCGCTCCATGCCCGCGCTTAACACTTGCATGACCAGGCTGTCACCGTAAAGATCAACGACCAGGCCGGGCAAACCATCCGACTCGCTGTGCACCAAACGCATTGCATTGGATTCGTATACCAGTGCCCGGCGCGCCACGATGGCTTGGCTCAGGCGGCGATGAAAAAACTGCTGGTCTACGCAGCTGTCCCGGTTCCAATCCCACACCCGTGCCACGATTTGCGAATGCGGGCTGTAGGCGGCATAGGCTAGAAATTTCTCCGTCGAGGAAACGATTTCAACGGTATCGCCCGCTTCAGGTGCGCCTTGTATTTGCGCTAGGGCACCGGAAAAAATCCATGGATGGCGGCGCAAAAGTGATTTCTCGCGCCCCGGTTTTAGAATCAGTTTATGCATGGAGCGAATACGCAAACCGGTGGTTACGGTTTCTTTTTGGCGCGCGGATGAGCTTTGTCGTAGGCTTTGGCCAGGTATTGAAAGTCTAAATGAGTGTAAACCTGGGTTGTTGAAATACTGGCATGTCCAAGCATTTCTTGCACCGCGCGCAAATCACCGCTCGACTGCAAAACGTGGGAAGCAAAAGAGTGGCGCAGAACATGCGGGTGTACATTGCCGCTGACCCCCTGCTTTGCCGCCCATTGCCTCACGCAGTATTGGATGGCACGCTGGCTTAGCGGCTTGCCGTATTTGCCCGGAAACAACGTGCTTTGGCTTCCGAAAGTTTTGTTGCGCTCTTCAAGCCAGGCACGTATGGCGGCAATTGCGTGACTGCCGACCGGCACGATACGTGTTTTATTGCCCTTGCCGGTTACACGCACTGTGGCGTCGTCAAGGTTCACGTCTTCCACCCGCAAACCCGATAGCTCGCTCAAGCGCAGGCCGGAAGAATAAAAGAGTTCCAGTATCGCTTTGTCGCGCAACGCCTGCGGTCCTTCCACTGGAATCTCCATCAAACGGTTGGCTTCGTCGGGTGACAGCGCATGAGGAAGGTGTTTTGCCGATTTCGGCGCGCGCAGACCTTGGCAGGGGTTATGGGGAATACCGTGGGAGCGCGCCAGATAATGGTAATAGCCGCGCCAGGCAGAAAGCATGCGTGCAAGCGTCTTGCCACTCAATCCACGTGCGTGAAGCTGCGCCACATAGCGCCGGATATGCTGAACCTGCAAATCCTTGAGCGGGATAGTCCCGGCAAGCTCCAGCAGCGCTTTGACATCGCGCGCATAATTATCGCAGGTGTGACGGCTTAGGCGCCTCTCGGTTGCAAGATACGATAAATAGCGCGCGAGATGATCATTCTCCGAGCGCCCGGCTTCCACCAGGCCCATGTTTCTCACACATTACTCCTTACATCAAGTGGCGCATCAACGCAACGCTGGTAAGTTCACCCAGTCGTTTTAAATACAACGTCCCCATTTCCGGATAAAACCGTTTAGCATCTTCACTCGCGAGCGCGAGCAGGCCGATTACCCGCTCGGCACGCAGCGCAACTAATGCAAACGAGCGCAGCCTCGGCCCGTCTTCGCCAAACCATTCCGTGCCTTCAAATTGCGCGCAACAATGGGGGCCGGTCAGCGTTTCGCTGAAAACCCGCAACTTCTCGCTTATTGGGCTGAACTCGGGCAACTGCTGACTGGTATTGACTCCCCACAACCGCAGTGCCACATGCGGCACGGCAAAATCCTCGCGCAAGTTGAAATACAGCGAATGCAGCAGCGATTCCAGGTTGCGGGCGTTAAGTAAAGCGAGAGCGATGCGGTGCACACGCTCGCCGATGGCGTCGTTCTCTTCACCAAACTGGATCAGTTCCCTGAGCTTTGCTTCGAGCTGGTGGTTCCTTTCGCGCAAAGTCAGGATCTGCCGCTCGCTGATCGGAATTGCCCTGCCACCGTGCGGGTGGGGAATATAAATGTCGGCAAGCAAATCCGCGTATTCCTCGAAAAACTCCGGATGTGCCTCAAGAAAAGCTGCAACCTCCGATGGTCTTATTTTCATCCTTGTCCTTTCTTAGGTTCCTTAGATTTCGATAGTGCCCTCAAACACGGTAACCGCGCCGCCGGTCATCCACACCGGTTTTTCGTCGCCGTCCCAACGCACATTAAGTTCCCCTCCACGAGTTTCCACAATCGCCTGGCTGTCCAGCAGACCACGCTGAATTCCTGCAATTACTGCTGCGCAGGCTCCACTGCCGCAGGCAAGGGTCTCTCCCACGCCACGCTCAAATACCCTGAGCTTGATGCGCCCGCGATTTACAACCTGCATGTAACCGACGTTTGCCCCTTGCGGAAAGCGCGTGTGCTTTTCAATCAGCGGACCTTGTGTGGTCACCGGTGCTTTGTCCACATCTTTTACAACCTGTACAGCATGCGGATTGCCAATGGATAAAGCGCTGATTTTAACCTGCCGGTTTTTGAGAGAAAGCGAATAAGTAAGCGCACGCTTATTTGCTTCAAAGGGAATTTCTTGAGGGGCAAAACGCGGTACCCCCATGTTGACCGTCACACTGTGGTCAGCTTCCACGCGTGGAACAATGATACCGCCGGCAGTTTGAACCCGAGTTTCTGTTTTGCGGGTAAGTCCCTTGTCCAGCACGAAGCGCATAAAGCACCTTGCACCGTTGCCACATTGTTCTACCTCGTTCCCGTCTGCATTGAAAATGCGGTAACGGAAATCCACGTCATCACGAGTCGCTTTTTCTATCAATAGGATCTGATCGCAACCCACGCCAAAATGTCGGTCAGCAATTTGGCGGTATTGGTCAGAAGTCAGGGTGACACGCTGGGAAATCCCGTCTAAAACGACGAAATCATTGCCCAATCCATGCATTTTAGTGAATTTTAGAAGCATTTAGCTGCAAGATTCATGCAAATCTCAGAATTTATGGCAATTTTTGTGATAGATTGATACCCGAATTCAATGGGAAGCCCCGAAACCGAATAACACCGGTTTACCCTGCCCGAGAGCTCTGGAATCATCTCACCTCGTACCCGCAGTCTGCCATAGCTCTTAATACTGAAAAAGAAAAATTCGGCAGTATTTATGTGATTTCACAAGAATGACAGTGTTCAATATTTTGCATCTTGGAAAGCCTATTAATTCTGTGAATTGAAGCCCTTGTACTTTGTATGGTTAATAAGGCTTCGGTTCCCCCGGCGGACGGGTTTTAAAGCGCTTGTGCAGCCAGTAATACTGCTCGGGCATTTCCAGCACACGTTCTTCGATGAAGGCATTCATGCGCCGGGTATCGGCTTCGACGGTGTCACCGGGGAAATCCTCCCACGCAGGGTAAAACTTGAGCACATACCCTATGCCACCAGGAAGCTGTCGCGTGACGCACGGCACGACTTTGGCCCCGGTTATCTGCGCCAGTCGGGATAAAGTCGGAATCGTCGCGGCACGCACGCCGAAGAAAGGCACGAACAGCGAATCGCGAGGCCCGTAATCCATGTCAGGAAGATAATAGAGCGGTAGGCCTTCGCTAAGTGCCTTGATCACCGGGCGTATCCCTTCCTGGCGCGAGACCAATATGGAGTTGCCAAAACGCGTGCGCCCATGCAGAAGCAAGGCGTTCACCAGTGAATTTTTCTGCCGGCTGTACATGGAGATCCCAGAAAATTCTGCGTGTAGGCGCGAGCCGCCCATGTCGAGCCCGACGAAATGCGGCGCGAGCCAGATAACCGGTTTGTCCCTCACTGCCTGCCAGTTTTCCAGGCCCTCGATGCGCACCAGTTTTTTAATGCGCTCGCGCGATGACCACCACAAAATGCCGTGTTCCAGTAGATTGCGGCCAAACGCGCGAAAATGCCTGCGCAATATGTATTCCCGTTTTTCATCGCTCCATTGCGGAAAACACAGACGCAAATTGGTGCGCGCGACTTCGCGCCGCTTATGCCCCAAAATAAAGTGCAGCATGCCTAACCATTCGCCAAGCTTGGCCAGAACGCCAAGAGGCAGAAAGTGCAAAAGCCACACCAGAGCCAATCCGGCACGCACCATCATGCATGCCACCGCTTAAGGCTTGATGGCCACTCGAATACCACCCGTTGCGGCATGGCTTTGGAGTGAAATCGTCTTTCGTTATTAATGCTTATTTGGTATCCTAGACAGTCTTTTATCAGCCAATCTCGAGATTACCATGAACGAATACCTGTTTACTTCTGAATCAGTTTCGGAAGGACATCCGGACAAGGTCGCGGATCAAGTATCCGATGCCGTTTTGGACGCTATCTTAGCTCAGGACCCGCATGCGCGGGTAGCTTGCGAGACACTGGTCACTACCGGCTTGGTGATGATGGCGGGGGAAATCACCACACACGCCACGGTGGATTACAACGCGGTTGCGCGCGAAACGGTAAAACACATCGGCTACGACAGCTCGGAAATCGGCTTCGACTACCGCAGCTGCTCGGTGCTTGCATCGTTCGGCAAACAATCTGGCGACATCGCGCAGGGCGTGAACGAAGGCCAGGGACTGGACCTGGAGCAAGGTGCTGGCGACCAGGGGCTGATGTTCGGCTACGCCTGTGACGAGACAGCGGTATTGATGCCCATGCCTATATATCTGGCGCACCGTCTGGTGGAACGACAAGCCGAAGTCCGTCGTGACGGGCGGCTGCCGTGGCTGCGGCCCGACGCCAAATCGCAAATCACCATCCGCTACATTGACGGCAAGCCTAAACAAATTGACACCGTTGTGCTCTCCACACAGCACGCGCCGGACATTGCACACAAGCAGATTTCTGAAGCAGTAATCGAGGAAATCATCAAGCCGGTACTGCCCAAAACCATGCTCAAGGACACGCGCTATCTGGTCAATCCGACCGGCCGCTTCGTAGTCGGCGGACCGATGGGCGACGCAGGACTTACCGGGCGCAAGATTATCGTTGATACCTATGGCGGCGCAGTGCCGCATGGTGGTGGTGCGTTTTCCGGCAAGGACCCCTCCAAAGTGGATCGTTCCGCCGCTTACGCCGCCCGCTATGTAGCGAAAAACATCGTGGCAGCAAAGCTTGCAAGCAAGTGCTTGGTGCAAGTCGCCTATGCCATTGGCATGGCGCGTCCGGTGTCACTGACGGTCAATACTTTCGGCACCGGCACAATAAGCGACGACAAGATCATTAAACTCATCCAGGTACATTTTGACCTGCGCCCCAAAGGCATCATTCATGCGCTCGACCTTTTGCGACCGATTTACCTTAAGACTGCAGCCTACGGGCATTTCGGCCGCGATGAACCAGAATTCACCTGGGAGAATACCGACAAAGTTGAAGCGCTGCGGGCCGATGCCGGCCGCACACTTGAAACCCAGGTAGCTTAGTGCAGCGGGCGGGCAGCATGGTTCAGGAGCAGACCAAATGAGCGCAGTGCTTAGTTCCGGATTCGCCGACTACAAGGTTGCCGATATTTCCTTGGCTTCCTGGGGCCGCAAGGAAATCGCCATTGCTGAAACCGAAATGCCCGGCCTGATGGCGGTGCGAGAGGAATATCGCGCGCAGCAGCCACTTAAAGGTGCGCGCATCGCAGGGTCTTTGCACATGACCATTCAGACTGCGGTTCTGATCGAAACCCTGAAAATCCTGGGTGCGCAAGTGCGCTGGGCCTCGTGCAACATCTACTCAACCCAAGATCACGCGGCCGCGGCAATTGCAACTACAGGCACGCCGGTTTTCGCATACAAAGGCGAGACACTGGATGAATACTGGGAATTCACGCACCGCGTTTTCGAATGGAGCGATGGCGGCTTTCCCAACATGATCCTGGACGACGGCGGCGATGCCACGCTGCTCGTCGTGCTGGGTGCACAAGCGGAGAAAAACCCTTCGCTCATTGCCAAACCTGCGAACGATGAAGAGCGTGCGCTGTTCGCGTCAATCAGAAAACGGCTTGATGCCAAACCAGGCTGGTATGGAAGAGCTCTGGCAAACATCAAGGGAGTAACTGAAGAAACCACGACCGGCGTCAAGCGCCTCTATCAGATGCAGAAAGAAGGGCGGCTGCCTTTCTCCGCGATCAACGTCAACGACTCGGTAACCAAATCCAAGTTCGACAACTTGTACGGCTGCCGCGAATCGCTAGTGGATGGCATCAAGCGCGCCACCGACGTCATGATCGCAGGCAAAATTACGGTAGTCTGCGGCTACGGCGATGTCGGCAAAGGTTGCGCACAGTCTTTGCGCGGCCTGGGGGCGACGGTGTGGATTACCGAAATCGATCCCATTTGCGCGCTGCAAGCGGTGATGGAAGGCTACCGCGTAGTGACGATGGAGGATGCGGCCGACAAGGCTGATATTTTTGTGTCCGCCACCGGCAACTTCCATGTCATCACTCTCGAGCATATGAAGAAAATGAAACATAACGCCATCGTGTGCAACATCGGCCATTTCGATTCGGAAATCGACATTGCATCACTCCGCCAATACCAGTGGGAAAACATCAAGCCGCAGGTGGACCATGTGATTTTCCCCGACGGCAAGCGCCTCATCGTGCTCGCCGAGGGGCGGCTGGTGAACTTGGGGTGCGCCACCGGGCATCCCAGCTTCGTGATGTCCAACTCCTTCACCAACCAAGTGATGGCGCAGATCGAGTTATGGCAGCACGGTGCGAAGTACGAAAAAAAAGTCTATGTGCTGCCCAAGCACCTCGACGAGAAAGTAGCGCGGCTGCACTTGAAGAAAGTCGGCGCCAAGCTCACTGAACTCACCGAAGAACAGGCGAAGTACATCGGCGTCAACCAGGCTGGCCCGTTCAAGCCTGAGCATTACCGTTATTGATCTTAAGCAGCGGAGACGCAAAGCGGGGGGAAGCTGCAGAACCTGATGGAATTTGCTTTTCTCTGCATCTTCGCGCCTCTGCGGTAAAAAAATGCAATCGCAAAAACAATACCCGCGCACATTTAGCTTCGAATTTTTCCCGCCGCAGACGCCGCAAGGGGTGGAGAAACTGCGCGAAACGCGCAAGCAACTGGCGCAGCTCAAGCCGGAATTCTTTTCGGTAACTTTCGGTGCTGGTGGTTCGACCCGCGACCGCACGCTGGAGACCGTGCTAGAAATCCAGCGCGTGGGTTTAAGCGCGGCGCCGCATATTTCGTGCATCAGCACCACACGTCAAACTATCCGCTCCGTGTTGGATCAGTACCGAGCCAGCGGTATCAAGCGCATCGTCGCGTTGCGGGGCGATCTGCCTTCGGGAATGGCCTCCCCAGGGGAATTCCGCTACGCCAACGAACTGGTGGAATTCATCCGCAAGGAATACGACGGCGCTTTTCATATTGAAGTGGCCTGCTATCCGGAATTCCATCCCCAGGCGCGCTCCGCCCAGGAGGATATCCGCAATTTCAAGCGCAAGATGGATGCCGGCGCTAATTCCGCTATTACTCAGTATTTCTTCAACGCGGACAGCTATTACAGCTTCATTGACGAATGCGAAGCACTGGGCCTAAACGTGCCGATTGTCCCCGGCATCATGCCTATTAACAAATTCGCGCAGCTTGCGCGCTTTTCCGACAACTGCGGCGCGGAAATCCCGCGCTGGATCCGCAAGAAGCTGGAGGGCTTTGGCGACGATA
>JAHFRG010000104.1 GCA_023258935.1 Betaproteobacteria bacterium | reverse complement strand
TCTGATTAAGTCCCGCGCGGTTGCGACGGTGGTTTTCCGGGATGGGATGCGCGAAGCGAGGCGCAGCCAATGGCCAGACCCCCTTGGCAAGTCGAGCGACAAAGCAGACCGCCCGGAAAGCCCCGTCCCTCCGGGTTGCGGCAAAATGCGGCGTCTGCGTCGTTGCGCTCCTCGGCTTCGTAGTCCCGACTACGACCTTCGTCGCGCTCCTCGCATCCATCCACATTTTGCCAGCAACGCAATTCGCGGAGGACTTAATCAGAGGTTCCATAAGGAGTTGAGTCGTATTTTTCAGCGAATGGTAAATGCCGGAAGCGAATCAGGAGTGCCATATTAACTAGTAGCATGGTAAATTTAAGTAATGCTCAACGAAGAACCTGGAGTTTAATCCTCCCTTTAACCACCTCGGAAAAACCATGTCTCCATTAATCGAAACCGCCATCTACCTTTCTGCGGCCGTGATTGCCGTGCCACTGTTCAAAAAGCTCCATCTTGGAGCAGTGCTGGGATACCTCGCAGCCGGGATCATCATCGGACCGCATGCGCTTAAGCTTGTAAGCGATGTGGAAAACATATTGCACTTCTCGGAATTGGGCGTGGTGTTGCTCCTGTTTATCATCGGTTTGGAGTTGCAACCTTCGCGGCTTTGGGTATTGCGCAAATCGGTTTTTGGCCTGGGCGGGGCGCAGGTCGTGGTAACAGCCGCATTGCTGGGTTTAATAGCCTATAGCCTGGGCCTTACCCCTGAGAGCGCCCTGGTTGCCGGTCTTGGCCTGTCGCTATCTTCCACCGCTTTTGTGTTGCAGATTCTGGCGGAAAAAAATCAGCTCACAACGCGTCATGGCAGAGCATCCTTTGCCATTTTACTGTTTCAAGATCTGGCGGTCATCCCCATACTGGCCTTGATTCCGCTGCTCGCCGCAAAAGACATCGCCGACAGCCAAGTCAGCCCGGGCTTTGCGGCATTAAAGGCTCTGGCGCTGGTGGCAGCTGTGATTATCGGCGGCCGCTACCTGTTGCGCCCGGTATTCAGAGCCATCGCGGCCAGTCGCATTCAGGAAGTTTTTACCGCCGCGGCGCTGCTGGTCGTGATCGGCACGTCGCTGTTGATGCAGCTTGTCGGCCTGTCCATGTCGCTTGGGGCTTTCATCGCCGGTGTACTGCTGGCGGACTCGGAATACCGGCACGAGCTGGAAGCCAACATCGAGCCTTTCAAGGGATTGCTGCTGGGCCTGTTCTTCATTGCAGTGGGAATGTCCGCTAATCTCGACCTTGTGGCATCCCGGCCTGTTGCCATCCTGTCGGCGGTCATCATTTTGATGGCAATCAAGTCCGCCGTAGTATTTACGCTTGGCAAGCTTGCAGGGTATTCAACTGCATGCGCCCGCAATCTTGCTGTCACGCTTTGCCAGGGCGGCGAATTCGCCTTCGTGATTTTCGGCGTTGCTGCTGCCCACCAAATCATGGACAAGTCAGTCGCTGACATGCTGATCGTCGCGGTTACATTATCCATGGCTCTCACACCCGCCTTCTTTTCCCTTAACGAAGCCATCGGAAAACGCTGGCTGAGATCAGGCAAGCCTCCGGATTTCGACAAGATAGATGAAGGCGAAAACCGGGTAATCATCGCCGGATTCGGCCGTGTCGGCCAGATCGTGGGACGTATCCTGCGCTTGAGAAAAATCGGCTTCACTGCGCTGGAGATGAGCCAGGAGCAAGTTGATGTGGTGCGTCGATTCGGCAATAAAGTTTATTATGGCGACGCTTCGCGCGTGGACTTGCTGCGCGCCGCCAAAGCGGACAAGGCGGAAATTTTTGTCCTGGCGATTGACGATGTTGCCTCGTCCCTCAAGACCGCCGCGACGGTAAAAAAGCATTTTCCCAACCTGGCGATTTATGCACGCGCCCGCAACCGTTTTCATGCTTACCAGCTGATGGATATAGGCGTAGACGGCCTGATACGCGAAACGCTTCTGTCATCTCTGGACTTGGCAAAGCAGGTATTGCAAGGCCTGGGCATTGAGGAAAAACAGGCTCGCGGCACCATAGATATGTTTATAGCCCACGATGAAAAAACGCTGCTCGCACAACATGCAGTCCACCACGATGAGACCAAACTCATACAAAGTGCGAAAGAAGCCGCTCAAGAACTCCAGGGGATATTCGAAGCGGATACTTCATCCGAAAAAGACGCCAACAAGTCGGCCTTGGCTGTTCCGCTCCGATAAATTCGTTCCAGTTCGCATGAGCTTTTATTAGTATCGGCGGCCACAATCGCGGCAGTGCCCCGATTTACGCCCATGCATAAATTATAGAGGGCTGCATTGATACTAAGAGATCGTGGTCACATTTCTAGCGATACGCTGAATGCCGCGAGTGAAATTTTAATCGCTTCAAAAATAATTTGCGTCTGACTCAGTGAACGCGAATAGCCATCCCGTAACAGATAAGCGGCGGCTCTTTACTCCAAGAGAATAATCCTTTGTCCTCGGAGCAGACCACATTGATCACTCCGTTTGCACCGAGCCGCCCTGCCTCCGTCTTGAGCGCAGTGATGCCCTCTTCCATATTGGAATATGACGGATACCACACTGCTGTGCGCCACGATTCGACCCATAGGTGTTTGACGGTTTCATACCGGCCCAGGCTTAACTGTGTCGGTTCATAAAACTTTACTTCATCGGCTTCGAGAAGTTTTTCTCCGCTACGAGAAGTGGTTGAGCATCCCCAAAGGGTTGCGACCATTACTACAAGGTAGATTAAGGGGCGCTTTGCGTTCATATATCGGACTCCAGGCTGGCAAGGCTGAGTTTACATCTATACTATAAACTACCCAACAGAGGTTTATGAAATATCGTCTCTGATCCGTCCGATTTTCGTTAACTAGACAATGCCCCCGCGAGATTGCCGCCTTGCTCGAGTTCGGAAAACCGCACCGGCAGAATCTCCTTGGTCGTAAGCTTGCCGTTTCCCGCTTTCTCCAACAGAACCAATTGCTGCTTGTCGGAGATACCGGTCGGGATCACCATCCTGCCGCCAGGCTTCAGCTGCGCGATCAACGGTGGCGGGATGAGGTCGGGCGCCGCGGTGACTATAATCTTGTCGAACAGCGCGTGTTCCGGCCAGCCGTAGTAGCCGTTGCCGATGCGCACCTCGACATTGCGGTAACCCAGGCGCTGGAGCCGACGTATGGCACCAAGTGCGAGCTCCTCGACGATCTCGATGCTGTAGACCTGCTTCACCAGCTCTGCCAGGATCGCTGCCTGGTAGCCGACTCCGGCTCCGACCTCCAGTACCGCGTCGCCCGGCTGTGGCTCGAGCAGGTCGGTCATGAGTGCGACCATAAACGGCTGCGAGATGGTCTTGTCGTAGCCAACCGGCAGCGGCCGGTTAAGGTAGGCGTGGGCCCGCAGTTCCACCGGCACGAACTCGTGACGCGGGACCTTGCCCATCACCTCGATCACCCGCGCATTGAGCGCGGCCTTGCCCAGCCGCGGTGTGAGGAACACGGTTACTGCCACGATGTCAGCAACCATCTGCTGCCGCATCAAATCAATCTGCTGCACGTCCATCGCGCTGCCCGCCTAGTCCACGGTTACTCAATATCACAGCTTACATTAATGAACAAAAATTTGCCGGTGTTAAACCAGCCCGGAGCAAGGCATGCTATCGGCTGCGGCTTTGCTAACGAATGAGTGCCTTTGCCTCGCCTTAAAGGGAGAAATAATTTGACTTACCCCTCATTTTCATGCCCAATGTGAACGACGACACGATTCAAGTTCCAGTAACGGTAAAAGTTTGCTGTTTCTTTTCCTAGCGTTGGGGACGGTGTTAACTCAAGCATGCGATATAAATATTTGAAGGCAAGGAAAAAGCGAAATGAAAATTTATGTAGGCAATCTGTCACCCGCGACCACTGAAGAGGACCTGCAGAAAGCATTTGCCGCCTTCGGTCAAGTAACGTCCGTCAGTATTATCAATGACAAATTCACAGGGGTATCGAGAGGGTTCGGCTTTGTGGAAATGCCGGGTAAAGCCGAGTCTTCAGCCGCGATCAAGGGTTTGAACCAGCAGGAGTTGAAGGGGCAGACCATCAAAGTTAACGAGGCCCGCCCCAGCCCGCAAGGCGGGCGCGGTGCAGGAAGAGGCAATTGGCGCCGCTAACACCTGACCTGGTCTGATGGTTCATGTAAATTAACGCCTGAAATCCGGCGACACCCCGGTCATAACGGTGCGAG
>JAHFRG010000039.1 GCA_023258935.1 Betaproteobacteria bacterium | reverse complement strand
AATGCCGTACTGTGAAGTATCCTGCCGCGCGACGTTTTGCACACCCAATATTGAACATTGATGCACGCGGTAGATCTTTATCATCTGCTGGATAGCCGAGGGCTTGGCGTCTATCAGGTCATCCGCCAGGATCACAGCGAAAGGCTCATCACTGATGAGATTGGCGGCGCACAGCACAGCATGCCCAAGGCCGAGCGCCCGCGGCTGCCGCACATAAGTGCAGCTTACATGCTTCGGGATGATGTTCTGCACCGATTTGACCAGTTCCCCTTTGCCTTTGGCTTGCAGCCTTGCTTCGATTTCATCGGCCTCGTCGAAATGGTCCTCGATAGCGCGCTTTCCACGGCCGGTGATGAACACCAGTTCGGTAATGCCTGCTTGCAACGCTTCCTCCACGGCATATTGAATTAAAGGTTTGTCCACTATCGGCAGCATTTCTTTAGGGCTGGCCTTGGTCGCCGGTAAGAAACGGGTACCCATTCCAGCGACGGGAAAGACCGCTTTGCGGATGTGATTCGTATTTTTCCTGTTGAATTCCATTTTAGCTTCCGAGAAGCTTTAGCAAACCTGCTTCGTCGAGAACCTTTACTTCCAGCTGCTGCGCTTTGGCAAGCTTGCTGCCGGGATCCGCCCCCGCAACCACATAATCAGTTTTAGCCGATACACTGCTCGTCACTTTGCCTCCAAGCGCCTCAATCTTGTACTTTGCTTCCTCGCGAGCAAGGTGCGGCAGCGTCCCGGTCAGCACAAATATTTTGTTGCTGATTGCGCTTGTCGCCGCAAGCTGTAAACTTTTGCCTTCCTGCCAGCTCACCCCTCTGGCTCGCAGCTGTTCGATCACCTCGCGATTATGCGGTTCAGAAAAAAACTTGACTATGCTTTGCGCCACTACCGGGCCCACATCAGGGACTTGCTGCAGGCTTTCCTCGTTGGCCTGCATCAATTTGTCGAGACTGCCGAAATACCGAGCCAGATCTTTGGCTGTCGCTTCACCCACATTGCGTATGCCCAGAGCATAAATAAAGCGCGGCAAGGTTGTGCGCTTGCTTTTCTCGATTGCTGCAATCACGTTAGCAGCAGATTTTTCCGCCATTCTTTCCAGGTCGGCGAGTTCAGCCGCGCCCAGCTTGTAAAGATCGGCAGGGGTGCGGGTGACTGCATTGTCCACCAGTTGATCCACCAGTTTTTCCCCAAGCCCTTCGATATCCATGGCACGCCTTGAGGCAAAGTGTAACAGGGCCTGTTTGCGCTGGGCGCTGCAAAACAGGCCGGCAATGCAGCGCGCTGCCGCTTCGTCTTCAAAACGCACGACTCTCGAACCGCACACCGGGCATTTCTCCGGCATTACAAATTTGCGTGCTGTTTTCGGGCGTTTGTCGTTTACTACTGCGACGATTTCGGGTATCACGTCTCCCGCACGCCTGATGATCACGGTGTCACCAATCCGGATATCCTTGCGCCTGATTTCATCTTCGTTATGCAAAGTGGCATGGGACACTGTGACGCCCCCTACAAATACCGGCTTCAACAGCGCAACCGGGGTCAGCACGCCGGTGCGTCCTACAGAGACTTCGATATTCAACACCTCGGTGAGTTCTTCCTGCGCGGGAAACTTGTGTGCCACAGCAAAACGCGGCGCGCGTGCGACAAAACCCAGTCTGTTTTGCAACGTGAGATCGTTAACTTTGTACACTACTCCATCAATGTCGTACGGCAGTTTATCGCGTTTGGCGCCGATGCGGCGATAATATTCGAGCAGTCCCTTCACCCCGCGCACCACTTGACGCTCCGGGGCAACCGGGAAACGAAATGAAACGAGACAATCCATCAACTTATTGTGCTTGTCTTCGGGCAGGTTTCCACCCTTCACTTGCCCTACACCATAAGCAAAAAAACTCAGCTTGCGTCTTGCTGTGATGCGCGAATCAAGTTGCCGCAAGGACCCTGCTGCGGCATTACGCGGGTTGGCAAACTCCTTCTCTTTTTTTTCGCGTTGCTGGGCGTTGAGCTTCTCAAAATCCTTCTTTAGCATCAACACCTCCCCGCGCACTTCCAGAAGCGCGGGCGGCTTACGAGTGGCTAGCCGCAAAGGTATGACGCTAACGGTACGCAGGTTTGCCGTGACATCCTCGCCGGTATAGCCGTCGCCGCGCGTCGCACCGCTTACCAACTGTCCCTTCTCATAAGCAAGGCTGATGGCCAAACCATCGAATTTCGGCTCGACCGAGTATTCGATGTCTTGCATTTCCAACCCCTCACGCACCCTGCGGTCAAATGCGATGATGTCATCATCGCTGAATGCGTTATTGAGAGACAGCATCGGAATACGGTGGACAACCTGGGCAAATTCCTTTAGCGGCGCTGAGCCCACCCGCTGAGAAGGGGAATCGAGGCTGACCAGTTGCGGATAGCGCCTTTCCAGTTCGACCAATTCAGCAAATAACTTGTCATACTCGCTGTCCGGTATGGTCGGTGCGGCCAACGCGTAATAGTTGTAATTGTGATGCTCAACACTTTGGCGCAGGCGGCGCACCCGCTCGATTACTTGCGCCGGTATTTTCATTCAGGAGAACAACCTCAGTGCGCGAGAGCTTCCGGCGCTGATATTGCGCTGATCCATAGCTGCGTAAACGGCACGCAGTTGTTGACGGATTTTTTCTATGCCGGATTCGTTAAGCGGAATACGGTTATCATCCACCAGAATTCCATTCAAAGATGCGGCGAATTGTCTGGCGCAGGCTAGCATCTGGTCAAATACACGCATTCCGGAGGCAACACGCGGCACATCCAGCAATAAAGTCACACCGCGTATGGACAGGTTTTTGATTTGCTCTGGAGTAAACAATACCGCCTCGTGACTGCTCAGCGTAAACAAGCTCTCCCCCTGTTCGTTGAGATAATGGAACGCGCCGTCTCCCAGCAGTTTAAACCCGGCAGCTTCGCTCAAAGCGCGCAGCTTGGTTCCTTGAAACGTTTGCTCTTCTTGAGCAATAACATTTAGTCCTATGGATATATCCACACCGGCGCAGAATTTGTCGAGTTCCGCCGCTGTGCTGAGAGCGGTTTTGCGCTCCGGAAACTGGGCAGCTGCACGGGTATTCTCTGCAAAGCCTTGGAGCATGTCGCAAAACAACGCAAGCTGCGATTCATTCACAAAACCGGAGCGATCCGCAAGTTGCAAGCCTATTTTTATACGGGCGTATTTGACCTCGACAGCCTCATCAAGTTTTTCCCAAGTCGTGTTTTTTTCGTGGCAACCCAGGCAAACTGCCCTGCGACCAAATTCCAAAAGATATTTTAAAAGAGTTTTTATAACGTCTGGAGGAAATGGCTCGGAGCGGCTGATTTCTGCAATAAACATTATTTCCGGATCCAGCACCGCTGCAGCTTTGTCCGCTGCCGGCTTATCAACCACGCCACCCCGCTCCGCGGTGGCGGGTTCCCGTAGCTGCGGTTCCACCCTCCCATCAACGGCGCCAGAAGCACTCTGAGGCTCTAGCAACACGTCCTGCAAATTATCTTGGAAAGTTGTTTCGGATTTGCGACGGTATTTTCTCTCCTGCAGCCAATTGAAAAAATAAGTTGCCGCAACTATCAGTATGCCGATAATCAAAAGGCTTAGCTGCAAGTCACTCATTGGCTGAATCTCAGGCAACCGCTTCTTCCCTCAATTTCATGGCCTCTTCGATGTCCACCGACACCACCCGAGACACGCCTAATTCCTGCATGGTAACGCCAATCAGCTGGTGGGCGATTTCCATAGTGATTTTATTATGGCTGATGAATATAAACTGGGTTTGCTCGGACATTTTTCTCAACAACTCGCAGAAATTCTCGGTGTTAGTATCGTCGAGCGGCGCGTCAACCTCATCCAGCATGCAAAACGGAGCCGGGTTAAGCTGAAACAGCGAAAATATCAGCGCCAGAGCGACCAGCGCTTTTTCTCCACCCGACAGTAAATGGATTGAGGAGTTCTTCTTGCCCGGCGGCTGGGCGATTACTTGTACTCCGCTATCGAGTATTTCTTCCCCGCTTAACACCAGCCGTGCCTGTCCACCGCCAAACAGCAGAGGAAACATTTCGTCAAGATGACGATTGATGGCGTCAAAGGTTTCCATAAGCCTAGACCGTGTCTCGCGGTCTATGCGGCGAATGGCGTTTTCCAGGGTTTCCATCGCTTGTTCAAGGTCCTTGGCTTGGCTATCGAGATAAGTTTTGCGTTCAGTGGCACTTTGCAGTTCTTCCGGTGCTGCCAGATTGACCGCGCCCATATTAGTGAGCTCCTGATTAAGGCGGATGATTTCCGTCTGCAGCACAGTAGATTTTGTGCCTTTCTGCAACAGTGCACTTAATTCTTCTTCGTTGGCCGATTGTAACTGCTCGCGGTATTGCTCTTCATTGAGACGCGCTTCCTGCTCCTTAAGACGCAGGTCGTTGATCCGGCCGTGAAGGGGCTCAAGTTTTCCATCTGAAACAAGTCGTTCTTCCTCGGATTTCTGCAAACTAAGGGTCACTTCTTGCAACAAATTACGTGCAGCATTTAGTGCCTGCTCCTGGTCTTGCCTTGCATGCAGTGCTTGCTGCAATTGTTCCTGGACAGGATTTTCATCAAAGCTGAGCAGCTCGGAATTGACGTTCTGCAAGTTCTGCTGTAGGACGTTTATCTGTTCATCTAGAACCTTAATATAATTCGTTATCTCACTGATTCTATTTGTATATGACTTTTCGTTAAACAGCGCTTCGTGAACTGCCTGTTGGACTTGACTGTGTTTTGCTCGTTGTGCGTTCAGGGAGGTTTCGGCATCCAAGCGCTGCTGATCAGCGTCCAGCACCCGCTCTTCAAGGTCTGCAATTTGACTGAGGTAGCGGGCAAGATTGTTTTGCGCATTTTGCTGCTGTTGGGCATCGTTTTGTTGTTGTTCACGGATTTCCGCGAGTTCCAGGGTTATTTGTTCAGCGCGATGCCGGAATTGCTCCGCGCTTTGAGTCAGCCTCAGCATTTCAATTTGGATTTGGTGTTGCTCCTCCTGTACTGCTTCAATTTCGCTGCGCAAGGGAGAAGTTTCGGCTTGTAAAACCTGCAATTCCTGCTGTGCGGCATCCAAAGCGGCCTTGCCCTGCTCCAACGCCAAGCGGTGGTTGCTGACTTCACTTTTAAGGTGCTCAGTTTCGCGGTTGCTGGCGAGTACACCATGCATTTCCGAGTCTGCAGCATGAAACGATACGCTGTAGCGGGTAAATATATGGCCTTGGCGGTTCACCAACATCGCGCCCGGTGGCAGCTGTTCACGCAGCATGAGCGGCGAACTTTCCGCGATGTAGACATGGCACAACCAGTCATCAAGCAACGCCCGTATCCGAGTATTGCTGCAGCTTACTAAACTTGATAACGACTGCATCCCCTGCATGAGTTTGGGTTCCCCGGCTAGGCTTTCTCCTTGCACGGCAACTACCGTAAGTTTTACTGGGGGTGTGTCCTTCAGCAAGTTTTGCAGAGCCTCATGGTGTTCCAGCGCTAATGCGTTAAGGCGCTCGCGCAATACACTTTCCAAGGCATCTTCCCAGCCTGACTCGATGCGCACTTCCTGCCATAAGCGCGGCAAGCCTTCGAGGTGGTGTTTAGCAAGCCAAGGTTGAAGCTTTCCATCCGATTGCAGGCTTTCTTGCAACTGCTTAAGTGTATCCAGACGGGCTACTAGCCCCGCCAAGGTCTGGTCCTGGGTTTGCAGGTTCCGACTCAGCGTATCCCTCGCTTGCTCCAATTCAGGCAGCCGTCGCAGCAGCGATTCCAGTTTTTGCTGCTTTTCGCTCAACCCCGAGGCGGCTTGTTTTAGCCGGTCTTGCAAGCGTTGTAAGTCAGCATTATCGGGCTGAGTCAAGACATTGCGTTCTTCAATCAAGCGTTCCTGCCGCGCCTGTAATTGCTCCACCATTTTCAGTGCATGCGCGCGATGCGTGTCCTCGATTTGTGCAGCTTGTTGCGCTTGCGTAATATTCTTCTGCGATTCGTAAGCCCGGTCTTGGCAATCACGGTACCGTTGTTCTGCGGCGGGCAGCAATTCTGCAACCTGCGCAGCATTGCGCTGCGACTCCTCGATTTGCTTTTGCGCCTTGCTGAGTTCGCCGTTTAATTGTGCCAGGGTTTGCTGAGCTGTTTCACGGTGTTTCCCAAGTTGCTGTCGCTGGTTGTGTAGCGAAGAAAGCTGGGCTTCCAAACGCTGCCGGTTTTCGCGCATATGCTGGATGTGCTGTTCAATACGACCTACCTCGGCGTTAGCCGAATAGAGCTCTCCCTGGGCTTGGTGCACCGCATCTCCTGCACTGTAATGGCCGGTTCGTATTTGTTCGAGGCTTTTTTCCGCTTCCCGTAGCCTCGCGGTTTCCGCTTCCAGTTCGTTGGTGACCTTTTGAATTTCCTTCTCGGTGCGATTACGGCTTGCCGCCGCATCCTGTTTTTTAAGCAGCCATAGTAGATTTTGGGTGGTCTGGAGCTGGCTTTGCAGATCGCGGTACTGTGAGGCGACGCGCGCTTGCTCTTCAAGATGCTGCAGCTGTTTTTCCAATTCTTGGCGGAAATCTCCAACTCTCAGCAGATTTTCCCGTGTGTCCTTGAGCCGCAGCTCGGTTTCACGACGCCTTTCCCGGTATTTGGATACGCCTGCGGCTTCCTCCAGAAACACCCGCAATTCATCAGGTCGCGCTTCGATGATCCGGGAAATCATTCCCTGCTCGATAATCGCATAAGCGCGCGGCCCGAGCCCGGTGCCGAGAAAAATATCGGTAACATCGCGGCGCCGCACATGCGTGTTGTTAATGTAATAAGAGGATTCGCCGTTGCGCTGCAGGATGCGTTTAATGGAGACTTCGGCATAGCTTGACCATTGCCCGGCCGCTTTGCCCAAGCTGTTATCAAACATCAATTCCACACTGGCACGGCCCACCGGCGCACGCTCGCCGGAGCCGTTAAAAATCACGTCCTGCATAGTTTCGCCGCGTAAATGCTTGGCCTGTGATTCCCCCAGCACCCAGCGAACTGCATCTATGATATTGGATTTGCCGCAGCCGTTAGGGCCGACGATGCCCACCAGCTGCCCCGGAATGGGAACGTGAGTCGGGTCTACAAAAGACTTGAACCCGGCGAGTTTGATGTGAGTGAGGCGCAATTTAAGCTGTAATTTATTGTAATTGGGCCAAAGGTTATAATTCGCAGCGGGAGCATTGTTATATTTTAACCCATTTGAGCATAAGCAGAACAAGTTAATGCCGACCAAGCCCAGCAAAACATTCGAAACCTTCAACAATCCCAGACCGCAGCGGGATTATCTGATTCACATGGAAATTCCCGAATTTACCTGCCTTTGCCCGAGAACCGGACAGCCTGATTTCGCCACTCTGGTTCTCGAATACATCCCCGACAAGAAATGCGTGGAGCTGAAAAGCCTCAAGCTCTACATCTGGTCATACCGTAACGAAGGAGCATTCCACGAAGCCGTCACCAACCGCATCCTCGACGATTTGGCGAAAGCAGTTAAGCCGCGTTTCATGCGCTTGACTTCAAAGTTTTACGTGCGTGGTGGAATATTCACCACTGTGGTTGCGGAGCATCGCAAGCCAGGCTGGAAACCTTCGCCTCAAGTGGAATTGCAACAGGTCGAAAAGCAGCCGCATACCGATTGATTCTCACGCCGCTTTCCCCGGTGCCTCCTGTTCCAGTTGTCCGGATAGCAGGCTGGCGGCAATGATCATTGCCCCGCCCAGTACTTCACGCAGCGTCACTGCTTCGTCAGCAAGCCAATAAGCCGATACCGCGCCAACCACCACCTCAAACATAAAAATTACGATGGCGCGGTTGGCACTGGTATAACTTAAACCGTATTGCACTAACGGATTCACCAAAAACACCGCTAGCGCCACGAGTAAAACAAGCAACACACTGTTAAAGCCGAGATTGGATGACAGTAAATTTCCGGTATATCCGGTAACCAACAAAGCCAATAATACTACTCCTGCCCATACGCTTAACGCCTTAATCTGCAAGCTCAGATGGCGCGCTTTCCGCACCAGGACATTGGATACTGCGAACATGAAACCCGATGATAAGCCCAGCCATTCGGCGCCGTTCTGCGGCAGCGGCAGCCAACCCCCCGGATGCCACAGCATGGTCATCGCACCGGCAAATGAGAGCAGCATTACCATCAGGCCGTAACCATTGATGCGTTCTTGAAGCAGAGTGTGCGCGAGAATAATTGTCCATAACGGTGCCAGGTAAAATAGCAATAACACCCGCACTACCTCACCGTGAATAACTGCCAGCACATAAGCCAGATTGGCCCAGCCTGCGCTCAAGCCTATCCACAACAGAATCAGTGGAGCTTGGCGGATTTCTCTGAAAGCGCCCCGAATTACAATAAGGCCTGCGACCAATGCAAAGAAATAAGTGACTAAAGTCGCGGTTTCGCCGGAAATACCGGCTTCCTGCAAGACCCGGAACGGGAACCAAATTAGGCCCCAGACGATTGCCCCGGTCAGCAGCGCTGCAACCGGCGATGCTTTTTCTTTTGTGAACAAGTGGGGGACCTTGTATATATAATGCGTCGTTCCCGCCGGTACGTATCAGCGTTGCCCGGTCAAAACTATACAGCCGCAATGAACCCGAACCTCAACCGCCTGCAGCTTTACCCGTTTCAAAAACTGGCCCAATTGCTTGAGGGCGTCACTCCCAGATCAGACTTGACTCCAATCAATCTATCCATAGGCGAGCCGAAACATGCTACGCCGCAATTCATACAAAAAACCCTGGCGCAGAACCTCGAGGGGCTGGCGAATTATCCCACAACCCAAGGCAGTCCCGGTTTACGTGAAGCGATTGCTGCGTGGCTCAAACGCCGTTTCAATCTTCAACATATCAACTCAGATACCGAAGTCTTGCCGGTAAACGGCAGCCGCGAAGCCTTGTTTGCAATCGCCCAAGCGGTCATTGATGCTTCATTGCCTGAGCCGGTGGTGGTTTGTCCCAACCCGTTTTACCAGATTTATGAGGGAGCGGCTTTACTCGCGTGCGCAGTGCCGCATTTCCTGAATATCTTGCCGCAAAACAACTTTATGCTTGAATTCGGCCAACTTGATGAATCCATCTGGCGGCGCGCGCAACTGGTTTACGTCTGCTCTCCAGGCAACCCCAGCGGCAGTGTAATGACAATTAATGAATGGGAGGAACTGTTTCGCCTGGCAGATAAACATGGTTTTGTTATTGCGTCAGACGAATGCTACTCAGAGCTTTATTTTGACGAGCGCACCCCTTCCCTGGGCGGCTTGGAAGCGGCGCAACGCCTGGGCAGAAGCGGATACCCGCGTCTTATAGTGTTCAACAGTCTGTCCAAGCGCTCCAATGTGCCGGGCATGCGCTCTGGTTTCGTCGCCGGGGAACGTACGATTATCGAAAAATTTCACCTCTATCGCACTTACCACGGATGCGCCATGAGCCCTCCGGTACAAGCCGCAAGCATTGCCGCCTGGAGCGACGAAGCGCATGTGGTTAAAAATCGCCGTACGTACCGCGAAAAATTCATCAAGATTGCGCCGATTCTGAAGAATCTCATGCCACATCTGGAAATCCCTCAAGGCGGGTTTTATCTATGGGCGGGCACACTCATTCCCGACACTGAATTCGCGTGGCTGCTGTACCGCGATTATAATGTCACGGTACTGCCGGGAAGTTACTTGGCGCGCGAGGCTCATGGTATCAACCCTGGGCTCAATTTTGCACGCATTGCACTGGTTGCGCCGCTCGCCGAGTGTATCGAGGCGGCGCAGCGTATCGCCGATTTCATTGAGCAACTTTAAAAACATGAAACAACTGCAAACGATCATCGATGAAGCATTTGAGCGTCGCACTGAAATCACTGCGCGCAATGCCGAGGCCAAACTCAAAAAAGCGGTTACGCAGGCACTCGACCTATTGGATAAAGGCGAACTCAGAGTCGCCGAAAAAATCAACCGCCAATGGGTGACCCATCAATGGCTGAAGAAAGCCGTGCTGCTGTCATTCCGCATTCATGATAATTCTCTGGTTAAAGGTGGATTTACTAATTACTACGACAAAGTGGAAAGCAAGTTTGCGGGCTTAGGCGCCAAGGCATTCAGCGCCGGAGGACTGCGCGTGGTACCGCCGGCCACCGCGCGCAAAGGGTCTTATATTGCCAAAAACGTCGTGCTCATGCCCTCGTACGTCAATATCGGGGCCTATGTCGACGAAGGCACGATGGTGGATACCTGGGTCACGGTAGGTTCGTGCGCTCAAATTGGCAAAAACGTTCACCTTTCCGGAGGGGTGGGTATTGGCGGCGTGCTGGAGCCGGTGCAAGCCAACCCGACCATTATCGAAGACAATGTGTTTGTCGGAGCCCGCTCGGAAATAGTAGAGGGAGTGATTGTTGAAGAGGGCTCGGTCATTTCCATGGGGGTGTTCATCGGGCAAAGCACCAAAATCTATAATCGTGTAACCGGCGCAATCAGCTACGGACGGATTCCTGCGGGTTCGGTAGTAGTTTCCGGGAGCCTGCCTTCAGCTGACGGCAAATACAGTCTCAACTGCGCGGTCATTGTCAAACAAGTGGATGCCAAAACCCGTTCCAAGGTGGGCATCAACGAACTTTTGAGGGAAAATTAACCTCCTATTGCGGGCTGGTGTTTGACTCGAATTCTAAAAACTATAAAATCAAGACTTGATCAAAAAACCGCTGTTTCGGGAGCGTTCCCGCCTTTAACTACAAAAAAATACTATACTTGTTGAAAACACAGTCCAAAGCGGTAAAGATATACTTGGTACTCTAACCAGGAGCATGCAGTGAAATTTCTGGACGAATTAAAAAAAGAAGCGGAAACGCTTAAGCAAAAAGAAGCTTTGGATACCCAAGCCAAGCTGACCACGCTTGGCAAGAATTTCATGCAATTGCAGGCCAAGCTGCGTGAGATTTATGCTTACCTCGACGATCTCGTCAAACAACTCAATATAGTCAAACCGACTGTAGTGCGCTCCTACTACATCGAGGGTGTGGGACATTTTGAGAATCTCAAACAGCACGACTACTTTCTCAATAAAATGCACAAGAGCATCGACAACAAGGACTTCATAGATCAGATTACCTTGCGCTTCAGGTGCGCTTCTGGCGCCGTATTGACGGCTGAAAAAGAATCGCCGTCGACCATCCAAGCTTTGAAAGAATATTTATGGAACTACAACATCAAATTCGAAACCCAGGAATTCAAGACTGAGCGCGGGTTCGTGCAACGTGCAATTTTTAAAGTACCCTGTGAAGTAGTGGTGAACATTACTATCAATGGAGATTTTGAAAAATCGCAAATAAAAATTCACACCAAAAACATGGAAAGGCTGACTGAGCGCAATTTTACATTTGAAATTGACGAAATCAATGAAGCGCTGCTTGAAGAATTATCCAAGTTTTTACTCGGCAAACCTAACAACTTTTGCCAGCTTGGCAAGCACCAACTCACAGCTGCCCGCCCGGCATCGCCCAAACGCAACATTCTGGACACGCAATATCCAAAGGTAGAAGAAGAGCCCGATGACAAGAAAAAAGGCCTGCTCGACTCAATCAAATCCTTTTTCCCTGAGCGCCGCTAGTCATGCAACTTAGCCAGCTATTCAAGCTGATGTCAGAGAAACAGGCGTCAGATGCGTTTTTTTCCAAAGCCGCACCCATCCATATCAAAATCAACGGCAGCTTAGTGCCGCTCAACTCTCCGCCGCTAGATTCGGAGCTCATCAAGAAAATCGCCTACGAAATGATGAACGAAACACAAATCCGCGAGTTTGAGTCCTGCATGGAGATGAATTTTGCGCACGCTGTCCCGGGTCTCGGCAATTTCCGTGTCAACCTGTTTCAACAGCGCGGTGAAACCGCCATGGTGATCCGCTTCGTCACTGAAAACATACCACCGATTGATGAGCTCGGGCTGCCCACGTTCCTCAAAGACTTAGTCATGGAAAAACGGGGCTTCGTGCTGGTAGTGGGTGCGACCGGCTCTGGCAAATCTTCAACTCTGGCTTCAATGCTGGATTACCGCAATAGCAACAAGACGGGCCACATTCTGACTGTCGAAGACCCGATAGAATATGTTTTCAAGCATAAAAAATCCATTGTCAACCAGCGCGAAGTCGGCACCGACACCAAATCTTTTTCCAATGCTTTGGTGAACGCCATGCGCGAAGCGCCTGATGTGCTGATGATCGGCGAGATACGCGACAAAGAAACCCTGCAGCACGCGCTGATTTATGCGCAAACCGGGCATCTTTGCTTGTCCACGCTGCATGCCAACACCACGTACCACGCGCTAAACCGCATCGTCAATTTTCTTCCTAGTGAATTGCGCCCTAGTCTGCTGCTCGATCTTTCCCTCAGTTTGCGTTGCGTGCTCTCGCAGCGCCTGGTGAAAGGTTCGAATGGACGGCTGCTGCCGGCAGTCGAGGTTCTGTTGAACACCTCACGCGTAGCTGAACTCATTCGCAAAGGCGACTTCGACCTAATCAAGGACGCCATGGATCAAAGCATCTATCCCGGTTCGCAAAGTTTCGAGCAGGCGTTGTTCCATCTCTTCAAGACAGGCAAAATCAGCAAGGACGAAGCCCTGCATAATTGCGATTCTTCCACCAACATGCTGTGGATGATCAACAACGCCTCTCAGGTCAAGGAGCAGCCGGCGCTTACCCTATCCGATACAATGCTTACTGAAACCGAAACCAGCAAAAAAGAAAGCGAAGAGTTTACGTTGAGTCTGGATATGCTCAACAAGCTGAAAAGGTGAATGAGCTTTGCTATTGCTGATGGCGCAAACGTATGCCTCGCATTATCTTCCTATTCGTAGTTAATAATGATAATTCTTTTGCTCATGATTCTATGTTTGATTAGCCTCAGCGCCATAGATGGGTCGCCTGCGGTCTATGAAAAACGAGTGAAGCAGGAATTCGTTGACAAGATCTCTAAGACGATAGGATATGCACTTAGTGAGTGAAACGCTGGAGCTTGCCAAGGAACTGATTGCCTGTCGCTCGCTTACCCCGGATGATGCTGGGTGTCAGGATATTTTAATAAAACGCCTGATGCGTGCAGGTTTCCGCTTGGAAAAAATTCACCGCAATGGTGTCGAGAATTTCTGGGCGCGTCGCGGAAATTCCCAACCA
>JAHFRG010000103.1 GCA_023258935.1 Betaproteobacteria bacterium | reverse complement strand
AAAGGCCGCGGCGCCCCGTCCCGGCTCATGCTCATCTGTGGGTCTCATCAGCCAGTCCTCGGCTTTGCAAGAAGTCCGATTTTTTTCACCTGGTTTTGTTGCAGCACATCCATCACTTTCAGAACTTCTTCGTAGCGCACGTTTTTATCCGCCGCAATCACCACAGGCTGGTCGGGATTTTTGCTTTGCTTGGCCTTGATTGCCTGAATCAGTTCTTCCTGGGACACCACGCGCTCCGACTGCGAGGTCGAGCGATCGCGCAGTAACAAAGTTTTGTTGGCCTTGATGCCGACTTCCAGCGGCGCCAGCGGCGGAGCCAGCGATTTGCCGATTTGCGGCAGCTCGATTACTCCTGGATTGATGAGAGGCGCGGTTATCATGAAGATAACCAGCAGCACCAGCATCACGTCAATATAAGGCACAACGTTGATCTGGTTCATCTGGCGGCGTGTGTTGCGGCGTTCAATCATGCGTGAGTCTGCCTTTGAAGGATATTCGAAAACTCTTCCATGAAGCTTTCAAAGCGGATGGCAAGGCGGTCAATGTCGCGCGCGTAGCGATTGTACGCCACCACCGCGGGAATCGCGGCAAACAACCCCATTGCTGTGGCCACAAGCGCTTCCGCAATGCCGGGTGCGACATGCGCAAGAGTAGCCTGTGCCACATTGGAAAGACCGCGGAAAGCATTCATAATTCCCCACACGGTACCGAACAGTCCGACATAGGGGCTTACCGATCCCACCGTGGCGAGAAATGACAAGTGGGTTTCAAGTCGGTCTACTTCCCTCTGATAGGTGGCGCGCATCGCGCGCCGCGTACCGTCCATCACCACGCTGATATCCACTCCCGTCTGGCGCTTGAATTTGGAAAATTCGCGGAATCCCGCTTCAAAGATTTTTTCCAGGCTGCCTGTCCTGCGCCGGGCGTTCATCACACCTTGATAAAGAGCGTTCAAATCCTTGCCGCTCCAAAAGTCGTGCTCGAATTGTTCCGTTTTCCTGGTGGCGCGGCTGATAGCAAACATCTTGAGGAAGATGTACCACCATGACATTAACGACACCAGCAGCAGTAGGAGCATCACCAGCTGCACCAGCACGCTGGCGTTAGTCACCATGCCGAGTAAAGACAGATCCTGAGCGATATTCATATTCACCGTTTCTTTCCAAGTTTTTCGATGATGACCACCGGCATTTTAACGGGCTTGAAGGAAGAGGGGTTGACGCAGGCCAGCCTGACGCGCCCCTCCGCCAGCGCAGCGTGCCCGCGGCGCACGCTCTGCGTCAAAACCATCTGACTTTTTCCGCTTTCCGCGAGTTCCACGGTTACCTCCAGCATATCGTTGAACATGGCGGGCTTGAGATAATCCAGGGAAATTGCGCGCACCACGAAGACCACGCCGTAGCTGCGCAGCAAATCAGTTTGTTCGAAGCCCCACGAGCGCAGCCACTCGGTGCGAGCCCTCTCCATGAACTTGAGGTAATTGGCGTAGTACACCACGCCGCCGCTATCGGTGTCCTCGTAATAGACCCGTACCGGCCAACTGAAAGTCTCGCGCCGCGTCACTCCTTCCACAGCTCGCCGGTTACATTATTTTTAGGCGGCGCAAGGCCGAAATGCCGGTAGGCGCTGGCGGTCGCCATGCGCCCGCGCGGCGTGCGCTGTAAATAGCCCTGCTGGATGAGATAAGGTTCCAGTACGTCTTCGATGGTATCGCGCTCTTCGCCGATGGCGGCAGCAAGATTATCCACTCCCACCGGACCGCCGCTGAATTTTTCCATCACCGCGAGCAGCAGCTTGCGGTCCATCACGTCGAGCCCGATGGCATCCACATCCAGCATTTTCAGAGCGGCATCGGCGATTTCGCGGCTGATTGCACCCTCGGCTTTCACTTCCGCGTAATCGCGCACCCTCCGCAGCAGGCGGTTGGCGATGCGCGGTGTGCCGCGCGCGCGGCTGGCGATTTCCTGCGCCCCGTCGGTGCTGACTTCCACATTCAGCAGACGCGCCGAGCGAGTCACGATTTGTTTCAGTTCCTCGGCGGAATAAAACTCCAGCCGCGCCACGATTCCGAAACGGTCGCGCAGTGGATTGGTGAGCATGCCGGCGCGGGTGGTAGCGCCGATCAGGGTGAATGCAGGCAAATCCAGTTTCACCGAGCGCGCCGCTGGCCCTTCGCCGATCATGATGTCAATCTGGTACTCCTCGAGCGCGGGATAAAGAATCTCCTCGACCACGGCGCTCAAGCGGTGGATTTCATCAATAAACAACACGTCGTCCGGCTCGAGATTGGTGAGAATGGCCGCGAGATCACCTGCGCGCTCCAGCACCGGGCCTGAAGTGTGGCGCAGATTCACCCCCATTTCCCGGGCAATGATGTGAGCGAGCGTGGTTTTGCCCAATCCGGGAGGACCGTACAATAAAACGTGATCGAGCGATTCGCTGCGCTGGCGCGCGGCCTTGATGAAAACCTCCAGCTGCCCGCGGATTTTTTCCTGTCCTATATATTCGCTTAAGCTTTTCGGACGAAGTGTGCGCTCCAGCGCTTCTTCCTGGGGAGAAAGCGGTGCGGCGGTAATCAGGCGATCGGTTTCTATCATGCTTTAGAAAGCAGTTTCAAGGCCTGGCGTATGCCATCGGCAACCGGCAATCCATCGGACAATTGCCCGATTGCCCAGTTCGCTTCGCGCTCATTATAGCCTAAAGCCAGCAGCGCATTGAGGACATCCTGGCTCCCCGATACGGATGGAGCGGCACCGGGAATTGAAATCATTTCCAGCTTGCCGCGCAATTCCAGCAGCAGGCGCTCAGCTGTCTTTTTGCCGATACCTGGAATTTTGGTGAGCCGTCCGCTGTCCTGATGCGTCACTGCTTGTGCCAGATCGGTGACACTCAAACCGGAGAGCACGGATAACGCAATGCGGGCGCCGACGCCGCTGATTTTCAGTAACTGCCTGAACGCTACGCGCTCCTGCTCGGTGGCGAAACCGAACAGCAAATGCGCGTCTTCACGTACCACAAGATGGGTATGCAACGTTACCTGGCTGCCGATCACAGGCAATTGATAGAACGTGCTCATCGGCACATCTAATTCATATCCCACGCCTTGCACATCAACCAGCAATGACGGCGGGCGTTTTTCGAGGAGCTTTCCGGTAATGCGTCCAATCATTTGAGGCCTCTAAAAAACAAGTATTTTGTGTCAAGACAAGACGCGAGGTTTTTTGCAAGCGCAGCATACAAAGTAGTATGTAAGCGAAGCAAAAAACCGAGCAACGCAGTATTGGCGCAAAAGACGCCGTTTTGCAGAGGCCTCACACCAGCCTCCCTCTTTTCATGCGTAACCCCGATATCGCCAGCCTGCCCAAGCCCGCATGCGCATGACAGATGGCGCAGGCCAGGGCATCGGCGGCATCGGGACTGGGATTTCCCGGTAGGCGCAGAAGCCTGCGCACCATTTCCTGCACCTGTTCTTTTTTGGCGTGGCCTTTGCCGACCACCGCCTGCTTCACCTGCAACGCCGTATATTCCAACATCGGCAAGTCGCAGCCCACTACCGCACAGATAGCCGCGCCGCGCGCTTCGCCCAAAAGCAGCGTGGATTGCGGATTGACATTGACGAACACTTTTTCCACCGCCACCTGCTGCGGCTGGTATCGGGCTATCACCTCATTCACGCCATCCAATATGATTTTGAGGCGCAGCGCCAGTTCGCCTCCCGATGTTTTGATGCAGCCGCTGGCGACGTAATTGAGCTTTTCTCCGGATTTATCCAGTATGCCGAATCCGGTGACTCTTAATCCCGGATCAATGCCCAGTATGCGTATATTCGGCGAAGCGTGAGAGGTAAGGCGTGAGGGGTTCTCAATCATTGGGTTGACCCGCTGCGCTCTGAATTTACTCCTCACCCTTACTCCTCACTGATTACGGCATTGGTATAAACTTCCTGAACGTCATCGAGGGCCTCGAGCGCATCCAAGAGCTTCTGCATGCGCGCTGCGTCGCCTCCTACAAGCGGATTTTCATTTAGCGGCCTCATGGCGACTTCAGCCAGCTCAGGTTTGAAGCCGGCTTTTTGCAGCTTTTCCTTGACTGCGACAAATTCATGCGGCGAGCTGATTACTTCGATGCTGCCGTCATCATTGGTAATCACGTCCTCCGCGCCTGCATCAAGCGCAGCTTCCATCAGCTTGTCTTCATTGGTGCCCGGTGCGAAAACCATCTGCCCGCAATGCTTGAACAAGTACGCCACCGAGCCGTCGGTTCCCAGATTGCCGCCGTACTTAGTGAAGGCGTGGCGCACGTCCGCCA
>JAHFRG010000038.1 GCA_023258935.1 Betaproteobacteria bacterium | reverse complement strand
TTTGGCATGACACCGAAAGTGGCGCTGCTGTCCCACTCCAGTTTTGGCAGCGTTGACACGCCATCCTCGCGCAAGATGCGCGAAGCACTCAAGTTGCTGCAGAAGCTCGCGCCCGATCTCGAAGTCGAGGGCGAAATGCACGGCGATGCTGCGTTGTCGGAAGAGATTCGCAACCAGGTGTTTCTCAATTCGCGTCTGCAGGGACGCGCCAATCTGTTGATCATGCCGACGCTCGATGCAGCCAACATTTCCTTCAACTTGATAAAAATGCTGGGTGAGGGTGTCACTGTCGGCCCGATTCTGCTTGGTTGCGCAAAGCCAGTGCATATTCTCACACCTACTGCCACGGTACGCCGCATTGTCAACATGTCCGCGTTGGCGGTGGTGGATGCCAACGCCGACCACTTCGTGCAGTCAGCTCTCACCATTTAGACCCGGCTTTTAATATGCGCTTCCTCAGAAACCCCGGAAGCGGATGAGCAATTAAGGTCATCGATGAAAATTCACGAGTATCAGGCAAAGGAAGTCCTGAGAAAATACGGCGTAACTACGCCCAATGGGATCGCCTGCTTTTCGGTTGAGGAAGCGGTTAAGGCGGCGCGCGAGCTCGACGGTAAGCTATGGGTGGTGAAAGCGCAGATCCATGCTGGCGGACGCGGCAAGGGAGGCGGCGTAAAAGTCGCGAAGTCGCTGGATGAAGTCAAACAATACGCCGGCCGGATTCTGGGAATGCGGCTAGTGACGCATCAAACCGGGCCCGAAGGGAAAATAGTCAAGCGCCTGCTCATCGAAGAGGGTGCCGCTATTAAAAAGGAATTCTATATTGGCATGGTGGTGGATCGCGCGACGCAACGCGTGGTGCTGATGGCAAGCTCGGAAGGCGGCACCGAAATCGAGGAAGTCGCGGCGAGGACGCCGGAAAAAATCCATAAGACATTCATCGACCCGAAGTCGGGGTTGACCGACAGCGACGCTGAAGAAGTGGCGCGCAAAATCGGCATTCCTGAAGCGGCCATAGCGCAGACGCGCAATTTTCTCAAAGGGTTATACAAGGCGTTTGACGAAACTGACGCTTCCCTTGCTGAAATCAACCCTCTGATTCTGACTGGCGATAGCCGTGTACTGGCGCTGGATGCAAAAATGAATTTCGACGACAATGCTCTCTACCGACACCCCGAGATTGCGGCAATGCGCGATCTAGATGAAGAAGATCCAGCGGAAATCGAGGCATCGGTGCACGACTTATCCTATATTTCTCTGGATGGGAACATCGGCTGTCTGGTGAACGGTGCCGGCCTCGCCATGGCGACCATGGATATTACCAAGCTCTACGGTGGCTTGCCTGCCAACTTTCTCGACGTTGGTGGCGGTGCTTCTGCCGAGAAAGTGACCGAAGCATTCAAGATTATGCTGAATAACCCCAAAGTGAAGGCTGTTCTCGTCAACATTTTTGGCGGCATCATGAAATGCGACGTGATCGCAGAAGGTATTGTAGCCGCTGTGAAACAGGTGCATCTTAACGTGCCTCTGGTAGTGCGGCTGGAAGGCACCAATGTGGATGTGGGCAAGAAAATCCTTGCCGAATCGGGGTTGCCCATCATCTCCGCAAACAATATGGCGGACGCCGCGCAAAAAGTCGTTGCCGCTGCGAATAGAACGTGAAGGAGACAGTGTGTGAGGAGATGAAAAAGGACTTAAAGTTGATGGCGATATTAATTAACAAAAATACACTGGTAATGACCCAGGGCATTACCGGTAAGACCGGTCAGTTTCATACCCGTATGTGTCGCGATTATGCGAACGGCAGAAGCTGTTTCGTTGCAGGCGTGACCCCGGGTAAAGGCGGGCAGGATTTCGAGGGAATCCCTATTTTTAACACGGTGCGCGAAGCTGGTGAAAAAACCGGCGCCACCGTTTCGGTGATTTATGTTCCTTCACCGTTTGCAGCAGCGGCGATAGATGAAGCGGTGGAAGCCGAGCTCGATTTGGTGATTTGCATTACCGAGGGCATACCGGTGCGCGACATGATACGCACCCGCTACAAGATGCGCGACAAGAAAACCGTCCTCATCGGGCCGAATTGCCCTGGTGTGATCACGCCGGATGAAATTAAGATTGGCATCATGCCGGGACATATACACAAGAAAGGTCGTATCGGCGTAGTCTCGCGCTCCGGCACGCTGACCTACGAGGCGGTGGGACAATTGATGGAGCAGGGACTGGGGCAATCCACCTGTGTCGGCATCGGCGGCGATCCGGTTAACGGCTTCAAGCATATTGATGTCATGAAAATGTTCAATGAAGATCCGGATACCGACGCGGTGATCATGGTGGGGGAAATCGGCGGTAACGACGAGGAAGATTGCGCACGCTGGATCAAGACCAATATGCAAAAACCGGTGGTAGGCTTTATTGCAGGGGTTACCGCCCCACCCGGAAAAAGAATGGGGCATGCGGGCGCCATCATTTCCGGAGGCAAAGGAACCGCGCAGGCAAAGTTGGCCGTAATGGAGGAGTGCGGGATAAAAGTTACCCGCAATCCTGCCGAGATGGGGAAGTTGCTAAAGTCAGTGCTCTAAGTTTGTATTAATTTTCTTAATCGTTTCCGCTTTACTGCTCCCGGAAGCCACCGCAAGCTGAAAAATATTCGTATAATTCAACAGTGTGGATTGAACCGGTATATGGATATTAAAACCGGGTATGGAATCAAAATTTTGCATCGAGAGGAGTGTTGATGGCGGGAAATAAGCCCGTTGGCGGTCGTTTGAAACAGCATAGCGTTCGCGCCACGCCTAAGGGTCGTATCGTTGATTCTGAGGCGCTGGCGGAAGTACAAGCGTTACTCGGCAATGAATCGCGTAGCCGCGACCTGCTGATCGAGCATTTGCATAAAATCCAGGACCGCTTCGGCCACATCTCATCCAGTCACATCGTGGCGTTGGCATCAGAAATGAAGCTTGCGACCGCCGAAGTTTTCGAAGTCGCGACGTTCTATCATCATTTCGATGTCATCAAGGAAGGAGAAAACACTCCACCCGCATTGACCATTCGCGTGTGCGATTCGCTATCATGTGAATTAGCCGGAGCGCAGCAGCTGATTTCCGAACTCAAAAGCGCCCTTGGTCCCAAAGTAAGAGTAAAACCCGCACCCTGCGTTGGACGTTGTGAGCAGGCGCCGGTGGCGGTAGTGGGGCAAAACCCGGTACCGCATGCCAAAGTGAAAGATGTGCAATCTGCAGTTGCAGCCAATGCCACCCGATGCGCTGTTTCTGCCTACCCTGAGTACGAGGAATATTGCGAGCATGGCGGCTATCAATTGCTGCGCGATTGCGTGAACGGCAATCACGAAGCCGATTCTGTGATCAAGATCATGGAAGACTCTGGCTTACGCGGTCTGGGCGGCGCTGGTTTTCCCGCCGGCCGCAAGTGGCGCATCGTGAAAGGCGAGCCCGCACCGCGCCTGATGGCGGTGAACATTGATGAAGGCGAGCCCGGCACGTTTAAAGACCGTTATTTCTTGGAGCAAGATCCGCATCGTTTCCTTGAAGGCATGCTGGTTGCAACTTGGGCGGTGGAGATTCACGAAATCTACATTTATCTGCGCGATGAATACGCCGGCTGCCGCGAAATTCTCACCAAAGAACTCGCAAGTTTAACTGCAAATCCTCCGTGCCAACTGCCGAAAATGCATTTGCGGCGCGGCGCCGGCGCCTACATTTGCGGGGAAGAGTCGGCGATGATTGAATCCATAGAAGGCAAGCGCGGCATGCCGCGCTTGCGCCCGCCCTATGTTGCCCAAATCGGTTTATTTAACAGGCCAACGCTGGAGCACAACATGGAAACGCTTTTTTGGGTACGCGACATTCTGGAAAAAGGCGCCGAGTGGTTTTCATCGCACGGCCGCCACGGATGCAAGGGTTTTCGTTCGTTCTCGGTGTCCGGGCGCGTGCAAAAACCCGGTGTACATCTCGCGCCTGCAGGAATTACCGTGCGTGAGCTGATAGATGAATACTGTGGCGGAATGCTGCCCGGCCACCAATTTTATGCTTATCTTCCCGGCGGCGCATCTGGAGGTATTCTGCCGGCGTCCATGGGTAATATTCCGATGGATTTCGATACTTTTAACGAGTATGGTTGCTTTATCGGCTCGGCGGCGGTGATTATTTTGTCAGACAAAGACAATGCTGCTGTGGCGGCGCGCAACGTTATGAAATTCTTTTCTGAAGAATCATGCGGACAATGTACACCCTGCCGTGTCGGCACCGTCAAGGCCCTGAAGTTGATGGAGCAACCGAAATGGAATAAAACACTTCTCGAAGAGCTCTCAATAGCAATGGCCGATGCTTCAATTTGCGGGCTGGGGCAGGCAGCGCCCAACCCGGTGCGCTGCGTGATGAAGTACTTCCCGCACGAAATTCAGTGAAGTAAGATGTACCATGAGTGCGGCGAGTGCGCCGCACTTTCAGCGAGGTAATTGATGAACGCTCCACTGGGATTGTCTTTAAAACCGGAAGTAATTCAATTCAAGCTGAACGGCAAAACCGTCACCGGCTTCAGCAACGAGAGCATTATTGAAACAGCCGGACGTCACGGCGTGGAAATTCCACGTCTTTGCTACAAACCCGGTATGCGCCCGGATGGTAACTGCCGTGTCTGCATGGTCGAAATCAAGGGCGAGCGATTATTGGCGCCTTCCTGCTGCCGCACATCCAAGAAAGGCATGGAAGTATTTTCCGACAACTCTCGAGCACGGGCGTCGCAGAAAATGGTGTTGGAATTGCTTCTCTCTGACATGCCGCGGCAATCCTATACCCTCAGCTCCGAGCTTGAGCTGTGGGCAAGAAAACTCAAGGTCGGAAAACCGCGCTTCAGCCCACGTCACCAACCGGCCGCAGATGTTTCACACCCCGCCATTGCAGTGAATCTCGACGCCTGCATCCAGTGCACGCGCTGCCTGCGCGCCTGCCGCGAAGAGCAGGTCAACGACGTCATCGGCTACGCGTTCCGCGGCGAGCATTCCAAAATCGTGTTCGACCTCGATGACCCGATGGGCGAGTCAACCTGCGTGGCGTGCGGCGAATGCGTGCAGGCCTGTCCTACCGGCGCGCTCATGCCTGCCCGGAGCGTGGGCTTGCTAAAGCCGGACAAGACCGTGGATTCAGTTTGCCCCTACTGTGGTGTCGGCTGCCAGCTCACATACCATGTCAAGGACAACAAGATCCTTTACGTGCAAGGGAGCGACGGTCCGGCGAATCACAGCCGGTTGTGCGTGAAAGGCCGTTACGGTTTTGATTACGTAAGTCATAAACAACGACTCACCAAACCGCTGATACGCCGGCCTGGCTTTCCCAAGTCTGCCGATTTCGTGATGGATCCGGAAGAAAAACTGAAAGTCTTCCGTGAAGCAAGCTGGGAAGAAGCCCTTGATCTTGTCGCGGGTAATTTGAAAAAAATCCGCGATGCCCAAGGCCCGCAGGCGCTCGCCGGTTTCGGTTCGGCCAAGGGCTCAAACGAAGAAGCGTATTTATTCCAGAAACTCGTGCGCACCGGTTTCGGCACCAACAATGTGGATCACTGCACGCGCTTGTGCCACGCCTCCAGTGTTGCGGCGCTGCTTGAAGGAATTGGTTCGGGTGCGGTGTCGAACCAGGTAAGCGATGTGTTGAAAGCGGACGTGGTGTTAGTGATCGGGGCCAACCCGACGATGAATCATCCTGTGGCGGCTACCTGGATCAAGAATGCTGTGAAAAAGGGCGTGAAGCTCATCGTCGCCGATCCTCGCTGCTCGGATCTCTCGCGCCATGCGGCTTACTTTCTGCAGTTCAAGCCCGATACCGACGTTGCGCTGCTGAATGCCATGATGCACACCATTATTCACGAAGGGCTGGTGAATCAGGAATTCATCAAGAACCGCACCAGCGGCTATGAGGAACTGAGAAAAAATGTTGAAGGCTACAGTCCGGAAACTATGGCGCCGATTTGCGGTATTTCCGCAGCAACGATTAAAGAAGTGGCGAGGCTTTATGCCACTTCGAAGGGGTCCATGATTTTCTGGGGCATGGGTATTTCGCAGCATGTGCACGGCACCGACAATGCACGCTGTCTGATAGCGCTGGCGATGCTCACCGGTCAGGTGGGGCGTCCGGGCACCGGGCTGCATCCCTTGCGCGGTCAGAACAATGTGCAGGGCGCCTCCGACTCCGGTTTGATTCCAATGATGTATCCAGATTATCGGCATGTGGACAACGAGAAAGCACGAACTGTGTTTGAAGAACTATGGGGAATGGAACTCGATCCCAAACCCGGCCTCACCGTAGTGGAAATTATGAACGCGGTCCGCGCCGGGCAAATCCGCGGTATGTATATCATGGGTGAGAACCCCGCCATGTCCGACCCCGATCTCGGGCATGCGCGTCAAGCGCTGGCGAAACTCGAATGGCTGGTGGTGCAGGAGATTTTCTTGACCGAAACGGGTTATCTCGCCGACGTCATCCTGCCGGCCTCGGCATGGCCTGAGAAAACCGGCACGGTAACCAATACCGACCGCATGGTGCAGCTCGGAAGGCAAGCATTGCATCTTCCAGGCGAGGCAAAACACGATCTATGGATAATCCAGGAAATCGCGCGGCGCATGGGGCTCAACTGGAATTACCCGGCAGGGCCCAAGGATGTGTTCAATGAAATGCGCAAGGCAATGCCTTCCATCGCCGGCATTACCTGGGAGCGGCTTGAGCGTGATGGCTCGGTGACCTACCCCTGCGAGCACGAAGGCGATCCCGGAGAGCCGGTAGTGTTTACCGATCATTTTCCGACAGAAAACGGTCGAGGACGATTTGTGCCGGCAGACATCATTCCAGCCAACGAACGGCCGGATAGCGATTTCCCGCTGGTGCTGATTACCGGAAGGCAGCTTGAGCACTGGCATACCGGAAGTATGACGCGTCGCGCCGGCGTGCTCGATGCGATTGAGCCCGAACCAGTGGCTTCGCTGCATCCTTTGGAGTTGGAAGCCATTGGCGTGCAACCGGGCGAGGTAATTACTGTGGAATCGCGGCGCGGGGAAATTTCACTCTATGCGCGCGCCGACGATGGCACTCCGTACGGCACTGTATTTATTCCTTTTTGCTTCTATGAGGCGGCGGCGAACCTGCTGACCAATCCAGCGCTTGATCCAGTCGGTAAAATACCAGAATTCAAGTACTGTGCGGTCAGAGTAAAACCCGGGGGACAGAAACCCAAACACTCAAGCTTCGGCGGCGGACGGGTGCTCGCCATATAATTCGCCAGTAACCCGGCTTGGGTTGAGTCATTACCACCATTGCAATCCGGGCTTACCGGATAAACTGGAACATACCTTGCAAGCCGTCTTATTGTAAGCGGATTAGGGAGGAAAACCGTTTTTTAAAGAAGAGGTGTATTCATGCTGACAGACATTGAAATCGCGCAAAAAGCCAGAATGCAGCGAATTGCCCAATTGGCGAAGGAAAAACTCGGGATAGACGAAGAACATCTCGAGCCTTATGGCCATTACAAGGCCAAAATTTCCTTGGATTTTGTTGATAGTCTTGCCAATAAACCCGATGGCAAGCTGATCTTGGTGACCGCCATTACTCCCACCCCCGCAGGCGAAGGCAAAACTACCACCACGGTGGGACTATGCGACGCGCTGAACCGCATCGGCAAAAAGACAGTGTTGTGCATACGCGAGCCAAGTTTAGGCCCGGTGTTTGGCATCAAAGGCGGCGCTGCGGGCGGCGGATACGCGCAAGTAGTTCCTATGGAGGACATCAATTTGCATTTCACCGGAGACTTCAGCGCGGTCGGACTCGCCAACAACCTGCTTGCCGCGGCGATAGATAACCACATCCACCACGGAAACGCGCTCGGTTTGGATGTGCGGCGCATCACCTGGCGCAGGGTGGTGGACATGAATGACCGCGCCTTGCGTGAGATCGTGGTGTCGCTAGGCGGCCCCGCCAATGGTTTCCCGCGCCAGGACGGGTTTGACATCGTGGTGGCCTCCGAAGTAATGGCGATATTCTGTCTTGCCACTTCGCTTAAAGATTTAAAGAACCGCCTTGGCAACATCGTTGTCGGCTATACGCGCGAGCAGAAACCGGTGAAGGCGCGCGAACTCAAGGTGGACGGCGCAATGACGGTGCTGCTCAAGGACGCACTGAAACCGAACCTCGTGCAGACCCTCGAAAACAATCCGGCTTTCATCCACGGCGGGCCGTTTGCCAATATTGCCCACGGCTGCAATTCGGTGATCGCCACCCAGGCGGCGCTGAAGCTCGCCGATTATGTGGTGACAGAAGCCGGTTTTGGCGCCGATCTGGGCGCAGAGAAATTCATCGACATCAAGTGCCGCAAGGCGGGGTTACGTCCCTCAGCGGTGGTGCTGGTGGCGACCATGCGCGCGCTCAAGTACCACGGCGGGATTGATTTGAAGGAGCTCAACAAGGAAAACCTTCCCGCATTGGAAAAAGGCATCGCCAATCTGGAACGCCATGTGCACAATGTGCGTAACCATTTCGGTTTGCCGTGTGTGGTGTTAATCAATCACTTTACTTACGACACCGAGGCCGAGATGGGGCTGCTCAGGAAAAAAATGGCGGGTAGCCAAACGCCGGTGGTGACCGGAAAACACTGGGCAGAAGGCGGCAAGGGTGCCGAGGAGCTGGCGCGCACCGTGGTAAGCATTGTTGACAAGGTGTCCGCAGGCTGCAAATTTGTTTACGAAGAATCGGCTTCTCTGTGGGACAAGATGAAGGCAATCGCCACCAAGATTTACGGCGCGGCTGATATTGCGGCGGACGCCAAGGTGCGCGCGCAAATCAAGAAGCTGCAGGAAGACGGCTACGGCCATTATCCAGTGTGCGTAGCCAAGACGCAGTACTCGTTTTCCGCCGACGCCGGTTTGCGTGGTGCGCCTTCCGGTTATGTTGTGAACATACGCGAAGTGCGGCTTTCCGCCGGCGCCGAATTCGTAGTGATGATTTGCGGCGACATCATGACCATGCCGGGGCTGCCCAAGGTCCCGGCGGCGGAAAAAATCGACCTCGATGATCAAGGCAAAGTGGTCGGTTTGTTTTGATCCAGTATAATTCGTCGCATCAGTGCGGGCGGGACCCACCGGCTCTTTCCTTAAGTGGCGGCGACGAGCGTCTCGCTGGTCAAGCGTGTCAGCGCAGAGCTAGCTAGAGGCAGCTGGAAATCGAGGAGGAAACGCGAATCATGGAATTCCTGAATGAGCTGCAGACCGCCGCGTTCTGGACCGGATTGCTGGCCATCATCTGGGTTAATATAATCCTGTCGGGGGACAACGCGGTGGTGATCGCGCTCGCGGCGCGTTCGCTGCCCGCGCGCCAGCAGACACAGGCGGTGATCTGGGGTGCGGGCGCGGCGGTGGTACTGCGGATCATCCTCACCATTGTCGCGGTCGAATTGCTCAAGCTGCCCTGGCTTAAGTTGATCGGCGGCGCACTGCTGCTGTGGATCGCGGTCAAACTGCTGGTGCCCGAGGACGGCGGCGAAGGCGACGTCGAATCGAGCGACAATCTGTGGGCGGCGATCAAGACCATCCTCATCGCCGATCTGGTGATGAGTCTGGACAACGTGATTGCCGTGGCGGCCGTGGCCAAAGGTAGCATCGTGCTGCTCATCCTCGGGCTGGCGATCAGCATCCCGCTGGTGGTCTTCGGCGCGACCATTTTGATGAAACTCATGGGGCGCTTCCCGGTGATCATCACGATCGGGGCGGCGCTAATCGGCTATGTGGCCGGCGAAATGTTGGTGACCGACCCTATCGTGGTCGAATGGTTCACGGCCCACGCCCACTGGATGATTGACATCGAGGTTTTTTCGATACTCGGCGCCAAACTCGAACTGTCGGGTGCCGGTCTGGTCGGCGCAGCCATCATCGTCGCGGTCGGCAAGTGGATAGGGAAGCGGGCGGCGAAAGAAGAAGGCATGGTGGACCTGGCGGTCGAGGAACAAAAGACCAAGGCGCCGCATTGACCCTGCGAGCGCTGTCGGCCTCAAGATTTTAATAAATTATCGGGAGCGATGCAGATGTTGAAAATGCTTGTGCCGGTGGACGGTTCGGAGTCCTCGATCCGCGCGCTTGACCAACTGATCAAGAAGTTCGGTTGGTACAAGGACGGGGTGGAAATACACCTGCTCAACGTCCAACACCCGTTTCCCGCGCATGTGGCCTCCCATCTCGGGCACGACATGGTGCAGCAGTACCACCGGGAGCAAGGGCTCGCCGTCTTGGCGGACGCGCGCAAGAAACTCGATGCCGCGGGCATCAAGTACCACTACCATATCGGGATAGGCGACGAGGCCGAGGTCATCTGCAAGTATGCGAAGGAAAAGGAGGTTGTCCAGATCATCATGGGCACGCGCGGCCTGGGGTCGGTTTCCGGTCTGCTGCTGGGCTCAGTGGCGTCCAAAGTGATTCACTTGTCCGAAGTGCCGGTTCTGCTGGTCAAGTAGTCATTGGCTTCCGGAAAGGTCAAGGCTCGGTGCAAGTGCGCTCTCGCGTGAAACAAGGGACACGATGCGGATGAGTGGCATAATATGCGCCGGTGGAATATAAATTTGGCCGATTGGAACAATAAAAACTCAAAGAGGGTTCGGGGATGAAAAAGCGCGCATTCTGGAAAGCCGATTGGTTCCTCGTGCTGACCGTCGCCATTGTGCTGTTTTTTATGGGCGGCGGGGATTTGATACAAAGCCTGGAGCGCAAGGCCTATGATCTCGGGGTCAGGGCATCGTCACGCAATCCGAGCGAGAAAATCGCAGTAATCGCGATTGATGATCAGAGCATAGACAACATCGGTCGCTGGCCGTGGTCGCGTGAAGTACACGCGAAAATGATAGACCTCCTTGCCGGGGCCAAGGCCAAGGTCATCGGCAACACCGTGTTTTTTTCCGAGCCCCAGATTGACCCTGGGCTCGTTTATATCAACAAGCTTGCACAGCTGTACGCGAATTCGAGCTTAAAGACCCTCGATGATCCGACAGCACAACAGGAACTATCACAAATTGACGAACTGCTCAAGGAAGCAGAGCAGAACCTCAATACTGACCGCAAGCTCGCAGAAAGCATACAAAAGGCAAACAACATATTGCTTGCTATGTTGTTCCAGCTTGGCGAGCCCCTCGGCAAGCCCGACCAATCCCTGCCTGAGTTCGTGGCGAAGAACCAGCTTTCAAACATCGAGGATAACATCTCCGCAGCATCCGAACGTAAGCTTCCTTATCCTACCATGAACGTACTCATCACCCCGCTTGCCGAATTCGGCAAGAATGCGGTCGGCATAGGGCATTTGAACGCCAATCCGGATGTGGACGGCGGTGTCCGCACCGAGGCGCTGGTGCTGGGCTATTACGATTTATATTTCCCATCCCTGTCATTACTGCTGGCAGCGAAAAGCCTCAACCTTCAGCCGAGCGACATCGTGATGCGCTTGGGCGAAGGGGTCAAACTTGGCAACCTAAAAATCGCTACCGACCCCTACTTGCAGATGTACATTTATTTTTACAAGGACCGGGATAACCGGCCTGCCTTCCCAGTGGATTCATTTTATGACGTTTACACCGGCAAGATTCCCGCTGACAAGTACCGTGACAAAATCGTGCTGATTGGCGCTACTGCCGCCGGTATCGGAGCTATGCAGGTTACGCCCATTTCACCGGCGATGGCGCCGGTGCTGACGCTTGCACATTCGGTCTCGAGCATCCTCAAGGAAGATTTCTTTGTGGTGCCGACCTGGGCTCCCTGGGTGGAGAAGCTGGTGTTCCTGGTTATAGCGCTCTATCTCATCTTGCTTCTCCCCAGGCTCAAGGCGGGAATGGGGGCAATCATTACCTTCGCTTTGCTTGTCGCCCTGCTTGGCACACATTTCGCACTCATGGTTGACAAGACGACATGGCTACAGCTCATGCTGCCGGCGACATTGCTTTTGGTCGGCCATTTAATGCTTACCACCAAGCGCTTCTTGGTGACCGAAAGGGGCAAAGAGAAATCCGAAGCGGAATCGGCGGAGTCGAACCGCATGCTGGGGCTGGCGTTTCAGGGACAGGGACAGATCGACATTGCTTTTGACAAGTTCCGCAAACTTCCACTCGATGACAGCGTCATGGACCTTCTGTATAACCTGGCGCTGGATTTTGAGCGCAAGCGCCAGTTCAACAAAGCGGAATCGGTGTACCGCCACATGAGCGAGTACAACCCCAAGTACAAGGACCTGGAACAGAAACTTACACGCGCCAAGCAGATGTCGGAAACCGTGATTCTCGGCGGTGCCGGCGCCAGTCACCCCGGCGGCACCCTCATTCTTGAAGGCGGGCAGGTGGAAAAACCAATGCTCGGCCGCTATCAGGTGGAAAAAGAACTGGGTAAGGGTGCGATGGGCGTCGTGTATTTGGGTAAGGACCCCAAAATCAGTCGTGTGGTAGCGATCAAGACCTTGGCGCTTTCCCAGGAGTTCGGTGCCGAAGAACTGGAAGACGTGAAAACACGTTTCTTCCGCGAGGCGGAAACCGCCGGGCGCCTCAACCATCCCAATATTGTGACCATTTTCGACGTCGGGGAAGAGCACGATCTGGCGTATATCGCGATGGAGTTTTTGAAAGGCAAAGATCTTGTGCCTTATACAAAGCCGGACAATCTGCTTCCAATTCCCAAGGTGATGAGCATCGTAGCCAGGGTTGCCGATGCTCTGGCTTATGCGCACATCCAAAACGTGGTCCACCGTGACATCAAGCCGGCGAACATGATGTATGAGCCAGGAAGCGACACGCTGAAGGTAACCGACTTCGGCATTGCGCGCATTACCGACTCCAGCAAAACCAAAACCGGCATGGTGCTCGGCACGCCTTCTTACATGTCTCCGGAGCAACTGGCCGGGAAAAAGATAGATGGCCGCTCGGATCTATTCTCATTGGGGGTGAGCCTGTATCAGTTGGCGTGCGGGAAATTACCGTTCGAGGGGGATTCCATGGCGCAACTCATGTTCAAGATCGCCAATGAGCCGCCAACCGATATTCTGAGCATCAATTCGGATTTGCCTGAGTGCTTAATCGTCATTATCAACAGGGTCCTGGCCAAGCAAGTCGAAGAACGCTACCAGACGGGTACGGAAATGGCGCAAGCGCTCAAGCAATGCTTGGCTAACCAGGAAACAATTAATGTCGGCCTTTGAAAGGGCGCTCATGGACTTGAGCAAGGCTCTGGAAATTGCTACCGCTACCGACTCGGGCATGGTGCGCTCGCACAACGAAGACAGTATCTTCGCGGATGCCACAAGCGGATTTGTTATTCTTGCCGACGGTATGGGCGGGTATAATGCCGGTGAAGTGGCAAGCGGCATCGCTGCCGCCATGCTCGGCACCGGTTTGAAGCAGGTCTTGGATGGCGCTGATCCCGGCAGTATCGAGCCGGAGAACGGGGAAACGCTGGCAGTGAAAATACTGAGGGAGCAAATTGCGGGCGCCAATGCTTCGATTTACCAGGCGGCGAAAAGCCAGCCGCAATATGCCGGAATGGGCACCACCTTGGTGGTGGGGTTGTTTTATGATAACCGTTTAAGC
>JAHFRG010000037.1 GCA_023258935.1 Betaproteobacteria bacterium | reverse complement strand
CAGGCGTGCCGGTGGTCTACGACGGCATTGGCAAGGACACCTTTATGGGTTCGCTCGACTGCCTTGCGCCCTTGGGCTTGATGGTGAGCTACGGCAGCGCCTCGGGTGCGGTGCCGCCGTTTGAGCTTGCCATTCTTTCCCAAAAAGGCTCGCTGTTTCTGACGCGCCCGACCCTGATGACCTACACCGCGAAGCGCGAGGACCTGCTCAAGAGCGCAGCCGAGCTTTTTTCGGTGGTGAAGAAAGGCACGGTCAAGATTACCATCAATCAGACCTATCCATTGAGAGAAGCAGCGCAGGCGCACCGCGATCTTGAGTCGCGCAAAACCACCGGCTCCACAGTTTTGGTTCCTTAGCGCTGCATCTATCAGGAAACTTTCATCGGCAGAATCACCATCTGCATCCCACGCAAGTGCAAACGGCTTTGCATGGTGAGCGCAGTCTGGTTGTGAAGCATGCGCGTAAGCAAATTGTCGTGCTGGAAAATCAGCTTGCTGGCAAAGAACACGCAGTTGGGAAATTGTTGCGCCACTTTTTCGGTGAGGTGAGTAAGTTCATCTACCGGGTCGCAGCCGAATACTTCGTAAGTGGCCGCGGCGAGCCCATGACTGTGGCAAAAACCAATGTAGTATTTGAGCGAGTTGCTGATTTTTTGTTGCAATTCAGCCATCGTCTCTTTTGCGCCGTAGCTTTGCGCGTCGACTTCGCCTGCGGCAAGGAAGATGAAATTCTTGAAGTGCTTGGGGAACAGCCGCTGCACCCATAACAAAGTATGCATTCCCACACCCAAGTTTTTGCCTACCAGGAACACTGCTGTGGGCTGTGAGGGGTCGATTTGCGGCGCAGACACCTTGTCATCCCAGGTAGGAACAGCCACAAACAGTTCGTCGATTTTGCGCAGCTGCTCGCGTACTTCGTAATAGTGTTTTCTAATTAGCAAACATATGCCAACAACCAAGCTGGTAATCAGCAGTGTCACCCAGCCGCCTTCGCCGAATTTTTCTACCAGCAGCACCAATAGAATGCTGCTGGTAACAGTCAGGCCGGTAACGGTCAGCAGCAGCCGGCGCCGCCAATGGGTTAACGGTTTGCGATTGCGCCACCAATAGACGCACAGGCCATAGAGCGATATCGAGAAAGTCAGGAACACGTTGATGCTGTAGAGCACCACCAGCAGAGATACATTGCCCTGGCTCCACAACAAAATAGCCAGCGCCGCCAGACCCATAAGTACCATCCCGTTTTGCGTGACCAGGCGGCTGGAAAGCTGGCGGAACTGCCGCGGCACCCAGGAATCGACCGCCATGTTGGAAAGCACCGCGGGACCGCCGAGGAAACCGGTGTTGGCAGCAACGAACAACAGTCCTGCTTCCAGCGCCAGCACCACAAACAGAGCACTCTGGCTTAACAAAGGACTGCCGAGTTGCAGATTGTCAATGATGGCTTTAAAGGTAATCGCGTTAAGCGTCTGGCCTTCTTCTTTGACTACGCCCCACAGCAGATAAAGCAGCAGGATGCCGCCTGCGGTAAGCGCGAGCGAGGTCGCCATATAGAACATCGTCCATTTGCCGGTGCGTACCCGTGGCTCGGCAAGCGTGTTGACGTTGTTTGACACTGCTTCCAGGCCGGTGTAAGTGCCGCCTCCTCGGGAATACGCCAGCATCAATGCCGCGAGCACGCCGGTCCAGCCCAATTCGCGGCTGAGTGACACGGTTTCATTCACGGTTTCGGGAATCAATAAAGGTATCCGCCCGCTATGTGCATTGATGCCGTATATGATCAGAAACACGTGGACGACGACAAAGCCGAGGAAAATCGGCAACAGGAACTTGATGGCCTCCTTCATTCCTCTCAGATTAAGAGTGAGCAGCAGGAAAATCAGGATAATTTCTGATACAACTTTCAGCCAATGAAACTCGAGTGGCAATAGGCTGAACAAGGCATCGGCTCCGCTGGCTATCGAAATAGAAATGGTCAGCACATAGTCCACAATCAACGCCGCGCCTGAAACCAGTCCGGCATACGGTCCGATCAGCGTGGTGGCCACGCGATAACCACCGCCGCCGCCTGGGAAAAGCTCGATCACCTGGTTGTAGGCAAGTGAGATGATGAACACCGTTGCCGCGGTGGCGAGCGCCAAATACAGCCCGAGATGCGTGTGCGGGCCTAACGCAAGATAGGCTTCTTCCGGGCCGTAACACGAAGAGGAAAGGCCATCCGCGCCCAGGCCGATCCAAGCGAAAAAGGCGATTAGGGCAATATGGCGCCGTGTTTCCGGACTCAGGGGATCGTGTGGAGCGCCGATGATAAATTCGCGGAGTTTTTCAAAAGTCCACATGCGTTATTGTTGTTGCGTAAAGCTATTTCTGCTCACTCAATCGTATTTCAATGCGGCGCGCAAAAACCCGCATCTCTTTTGCGGCCTGCTTGTCGCCTTTTTTTTCTGCCACTTCGATTCCCCGCTGATAGGCATTCAATGCCTCCTTGAGTCTTCCGCATTCCGCGAGCGCTTTCCCCAGCAATTTCCATGCGGCTGAATAGGCCGGGTCATGACTCACCGCCTGGTTCAAGTGCTGTGCCGCTACGGCCGGGTCGTTGAGTTTAAGATATTCGTTACCAAGACTAAAGCGCAATAAAGCATCATCTCGACCCGCCGCAAGCACTTTTTCCAGGTTGACAATGAGCGGACTCGTCATCTCGCATAAAATCCTAATGCGTAATTGCGGCTATGATAGCTCAATTCAGGTTCTGCGTGACTATGCTCCGCTGCGATACGCTTTGTTAGAAACCGGTGAATCCTGATAACATCAGTTACTCAAGGAGAAAATACATGGCTAAAAAAATCATCCATACCGATGATGCGCCCAAGGCCATTGGCGTTTACTCGCAGGCAGTACGCGCAGGTCAAACCGTTTATTTGTCCGGGCAAATCGGGCTTGATCCGGCAAGCATGCAAATGGTAGAGGGTATTGAAGCGCAGATCGTGCGGGTATTCGAAAACCTCAAGGCAGTAGCGCAAGCCGCAGACGGCAGCCTGGATGAAGTAGTCAAGCTCAATGTATATCTTACCGATCTTGCGCATTTTACCCGCGTCAATGAAATCATGGCCAAATATTTCCGCGAGCCCTATCCGGCGCGCGCAGCGGTGGGGGTGGCTTCGCTGCCTCGTGGCGCGCTAGTGGAAATGGATGCCATCTTGGTCATCGAGAAGTGAGGATGTGATGAGGGTTGGACTCCATCGTTTGTCCGCCATTGAGATGTAACACATGTCCACAGCTGCAAACCAGCGCGAGAATAAAAAATCCGGCATCAAAATACCCGATCACCCCGCGTTAGCCGGTATCAGCAAGCCTACCCTGGAAAAGCTCGCAAGACTCGGCATATCTCGCTCGCTGGACTTGGTGTTGCATCTGCCCATCAGATACGAAGACGAAACTCGCGTATATCCAATCAAAGAGGCGTTATCCGGCCAAACTGTCCAGGTAGAAGGAGTAGTGGTGAATACCGAAATCCAGTACCGTCCGCGGCGCACGCTGGTGTGCCAGATTGAGGATGCCGGTGGCACGCTGGTGATGCGCCTGCTGAATTTTTACGGTAGCCAGGTCAAGGCACTCGCGCCCGGCACAAAAGTACGGCTGTTGGGCGAAATTCGACAGGGATTTTTCGGAGCGGAGATGGTGCATCCCAAATACCGCATCGTGCGCGGTGATATGCCGCTACCGAATTCGCTGACCCCGGTTTATCCGACGACTGCGGGTCTATCGCAGGATACCCTGTGCAAGCTCATCAAGCGCGGCCTTGCTGAAAACGATCTTGCTGAAAGCCTGCCGCGACAGATTTTGCAGACGTTCAAACTGCCGGGTTTTAAGGAAAGTGTGTTGTTCTTGCATCAGCCGCCTCCGCGGGTGAAGTTGCAACAGCTTGCAGAACGCGATCATCCCGCCTGGCGCAGGGTTAAATTTGATGAACTGCTGGCACAGCAATTATCCATGCGCCTGCATTACCGCGAACGGCGCAGTCGCGTTGCCCCGGCATTGTCTAGGCTCGGCCAGCTTACTCAAGCTTTGCATGAGGGATTGCCATTTGTTTTGACCGCTGCACAGCGCAAGGCAATTGAGGAAATCGCCGGTGACCTCTCCCAACCTTACCCGATGCAGCGGCTGCTGCAAGGCGATGTCGGAAGCGGAAAAACCATCGTCGCTGCTTTTGCAGTACTGCAGGCCATAGAGAATAGTTACCAGGCAGCGATCATGGCGCCTACGGAAATTCTTGCCGAGCAGCATTATCACAAGTTTACAGGCTGGCTTGAGCCCCTTGGTGTGGATGTGGCGTGGCTTGCCGGCAGTTTAAGCAAGAAACAAAAGCAGGTTGCGCTGAAAAGCGTGTTGCAAGGTGAAGCAATGCTGGTCATTGGCACTCATGCACTAATTCAGGAACAAGTGGAATTCCACAAATTGGGCCTGGCTATCATTGACGAGCAGCATCGTTTTGGCGTGCACCAGCGACTGGCGCTGCGCATTAAGGGAAGCAGGCCGGGCCTGCAGCCTCATCAGTTAATGATGAGCGCGACGCCGATCCCGCGGACTTTAAGCATGAGCTACTATGCGGACCTTGATGTGTCGGTCATTGATGAAATGCCGCCCGGGCGTACGCCGATCACCACCAAACTGGTCGCTGACAACCGGCGCGCCGAGGTGATTGCGCGAGTTCGCGATGCCTGTGTTGCCGGCAAACAGGCATATTGGGTGTGCCCGCTGATCGAGGAGTCCGAAGCGCTGCAGCTTAAGACTGCGCTGGAAACCCATTCGGTTTTGAAAACAACTTTTCCGGAATTGAAAGTCGGCTTGGTGCACGGCAGACTCGCCAGCCGCGAAAAAGCGGCGGTGATGCGGGCGTTTCTCCAGGGAGAAATCCAATTGTTGGTGGCAACCACGGTGATCGAAGTCGGAGTGGATGTGCCTAATGCTTCGTTAATGGTTATCGAGAATGCCGAGCGCATGGGCCTGTCGCAATTGCACCAGTTGCGCGGACGTATCGGGCGCGGCTCAGAACAAAGCGTGTGCATCCTGATGTACCAGAACCCGCTTGGCGAAGCGGCGCGGGCGAGGCTCAAAATCGTGTTCGAGACATCTGATGGTTTTGAAATCGCCAGACAGGATTTGCGGCTGCGCGGCCCTGGGGAATTTCTCGGCGCTCGGCAAAGCGGGGTGCCCATGCTGCGCTTTGCCGATATCAACACCGATATTGATTTACTGGAGGCGGCGCGCAACGCCGCAGAACGCATGCTCAAGGAATTCCCTCAGTCTGTTGAGCTGCACCTGCAGCGCTGGCTGGGCGGCAGGAAAGACTATCTGCGGGTGTAGGAACCCCCTTATCAAGCCATTATGAAATTTTTGCACTACGCCTGGCAGCCAAGCCCTGTCAATGCTCAACGCTCTTATCGTTGCTGGCTGACCGACCGTGGTTCGCTCACGCGCCGCCTGCAAGCGCGCTGCCCGGCTTTCAGCGTGCGCGCGGTGCACCAGCGGCTTGACAATCCTTGCCGGGACGAGATGTCGTTGATCAATTCCAGGCGCAAGCAACGGGTGGTGGTGCGAGAAGTGTATCTGTATTGTCGTGAAACGCCGGTAGTGTTCGCGCACAGTGTGCTGAAGCGGCGCAATTTGCGCGGCGCATGGCGCAGCATCAGCCGGCAAGGCGTGAAACCCCTGGGTGCGGCGCTGTTTGCCAACCCGCTGGTTAAGCGCACGCCCCTGCATTTTAAAAAGCTCGCACCTCATCACGAGCTTTACCCTAGGGCATGCCGACTACTGAAGACGTTGCCGAATCACTTGTGGGCAAGGCGTTCGGTATTTATTCTGCGAGGCAGGCCGATTATAGTGACTGAAGTGTTTCTTCCCGCAATCCTGGAACTTTCGCAATGACATTCAAGGAGAAGCTTCACCTTTATGAAAAGCTGATGCGACTCGACAAGCCGATAGGCATTCTATTGCTCTTATGGCCGACGCTGTGGGGTCTGTGGATTTCCTCTTATGGACGCCCCGACTGGGTAATACTCTGGATTTTTGTTTTGGGCACGGTATTGATGCGTTCAGCCGGCTGTGTCATCAATGACTACGCCGACCGTGATTTTGACAGGCATGTTGTTCGCACCCAGAACCGACCACTCTCTAGCGGCCAGGTCAGTGCTAAAGAAGCGCTGCTGCTGGCCACAGTACTGGCGCTCCTTGCATTTTCGCTGATTCTGACGCTCGGCCGTCTGGTCATAGTGCTCTCGGTGCCGGCGCTGCTGATCGCCGCGACTTACCCTTTCACCAAAAGGTTTTTTGCCATTCCACAAGCTTATCTGGGTATAGCTTTCGGTTTCGGCATCCCCATGGCCTATGCCGCGAATGTTGGCGCGGTTCCTCCGATTGCCTGGGGGCTGCTTGTTGCGAATATGTTCTGGGCAATTGCCTACGATACTGAATACGCTATGGTGGACCGCGATGACGACATCAGAATCGGGATTAAAACTTCAGCCATTACTTTTGGAAAGTACGATGTGCTTGCGGTAATGGTTTGCTACGCTGCTATGTTGGTGATACTTGCAGGTATCGGTGTACGCTTCAAATTCGGAGCGTTTTATTACGCCGGGTTGCTTGCAGCCGCAGGCATAATGGGCTATCACCATACCTTGATTAAAAACCGCGAGGGTGACAAATGCTTCAAGGCGTTTCTGCACAACAACTGGGTGGGCGCTGCCATTTTTGCCGGTATCGCCCTCGACTACTATTATCGCTACTGAAACCGCGTTGCGGGCCGGGATATCAACATAAATGAAATACCGAGATCTCCGCGACTTCATCGCACAACTGGAAAAACTCGGCGAGCTCAAACGGGTGAGGGCCGAGATTGATCCTTATCTCGAAATGACCGAAATCTGCGACCGGATGTTAAAAGCCCAGGGTCCCGCGATTCTATTCGAGAAACCCAAAGGCCACAGCATTCCGGTTTTGGGCAATTTATTTGGCACGGTAAGAAGAGTCGCGCTCGGCATGGGCGAAGAATCTGTGGCAGCGCTTCGAGAAGTGGGGAAGCTCCTCGCTTATCTCAAAGAACCCGATCCGCCCAAAGGTTTGAAAGACATTTGGGAAAAACTCCCGGTGTTGAAACAGGTTATGAATATGGCGCCGAAAGAGCTGGCCTCTGCACCTTGCCAGGAAATCGTGTGGGAAGGCAAGGACGTGGATTTGTCACGGCTGCCGATACAGACTTGCTGGCCTAAAGACGCAGCACCGCTCATTACCTGGGGTCTGGTAGTGACTCAGGGGCCACACAAAGAACGGAGGAATCTGGGCATCTACCGGCAGCAGGTGATTGCGCCCAACAAGGTCATCATGCGTTGGCTCAGCACCAGGGGAGGTGCGCTGGATTTCCGCGACCACTGTATCACCAATCCCGGCCGGCCGTTTCCTGTAGCAGTGGCATTAGGCGCGGATCCGGCGACGATTCTGGCTGCGGTAACGCCCGTGCCGGATACACTCGGCGAATACCAGTTTGCAGGACTTTTGCGCGGGAGCAAGAGCGAAATAGTGAAATGCTTAGGCAGCGACTTGCGTGTGCCCGCCAGCGCCGAAATCGTATTGGAAGGCGGGATACACCCAAGTGATACCGCTTTGGAAGGGCCGTTTGGCGATCATACCGGCTACTACAACGAACAGGAGCGCTTCCCGGTATTTACGATTGATCGGATCACACTGCGCCGCGACCCAATTTATCACAGCACTTATACTGGAAAACCGCCTGACGAGCCGGCGGTGCTCGGTATGGCGTTAAATGAAGTGTTCGTGCCGCTGCTGCAAAAGCAGTTTCCGGAGATAGTGGATTTTTACCTGCCGCCGGAAGGTTGCTCCTACCGTCTTGCGGTGTTGAGCATGAAGAAGCAATACCCTGGCCACGCCAAGCGGTTGATGTTCGGTGTGTGGTCATTCCTCCGCCAGTTCATGTACACCAAGTTCGTGATCGTCACCGATGATGACGTGAACATACGCGACTGGAAAGAGGTGATCTGGGCGCTTACCACGCGCGTTGACCCTGCGCGCGATACTTTGATGGTCGAGAATACGCCGATTGATTATCTGGATTTCGCCAGCCCGGTTTCCGGTTTGGGCAGCAAAATGGCAGTGGATGCGACCAACAAATGGTCAACGGAAACCACGCGCCACTGGGGTACGCCGATTGTGATGGACGAGGCGGTTAAGCGACGCGTGGATGAACTCTGGGGAGAGCTGGGATTGTGACCGGACTCTAAAATTTCACACCGAAGCCAAGCGAGAACCAGCGCACATCGTTTTGGATGTTGTAGATATCCTCGCCACCCATGTAATTGTAGCGATCCCACCCCAGGCGCAGGTTAAGGTTCGGGTTGTAGTTGTACTTCAGCCCAAGGCCATATTTGAGTTCGGAGTTTCTATCCCCCGCATAAGACGGGGCGCTTAGGTTTTGCCCGTAATCCGAACTGGATCTAGCGATCCCGTACTTGCCAAAAAGCGAGAATTTATCTCCGATCGGCAACGTGCCAATGCCCAAGAGATTCCGGCTGTTTGAAGAGAAGGCATAAGGCATTGACAGGCTGCTGTCATTACCAACATTGCCTAGTTCAGCGCCCAGATATTTTCCAAAGGTGTAAGAGCGCCCCTTGTAGGCGGGGCTTTTGAAACCCACGCCGCCACTGTATTTGAGCAGGGTTGAATCCGTGCCGTAGACAATATCAGCATAGTCTTGCTCGCCATAATCCTGCGCGGTTGCTGCGAAAGGCAGCAGACACCCGCCCAAAACTAGAAAAATTAAAGCATGGAATTTCATGGCATTGCATTCAACTAGAACAATAAATAACCATACACCGCAAGTATAGCTCCATGATGCCATTATTTAAAGTGACGTATATCACATTTATTAGGGGGTCCCTTAGCGCCGGTAAACCCATTGCAGTAGCACGTCCTCAAACGGCTCGGTGCCAGTCGCGCGCGGGTGGTTGACTAGGCAGACCACCATCATCATCCTGCCTTTGTGATCGAGTATATAACCTGCGATCGCACGAACGCCTTCGAGGCTGCCGGTTTTTATATGTCCCCGCCCTGAAATTTCCTCGCCATTGAGCCGCTTTTTCATAGTGCCATCAACCGCGATAAGCGGCAATGAAGCAATGAATTCAGGCATCAGCGGGCTTTGGTAAGCATTAATCAAAAGCATTCCAAGATGTTTTGCGCTGATTTGCTCGCTGCGCGACAAGCCGGCGCCGTTTTCCAGCACCAGCTCAGGGAATAGCAAACCTTTCTGAGCCAGCCATTGTTTTATCGCCTGAGCGGATTGCTCAGATGTGGCGGGCGATTGCATTGCTTCGGCGCCAATGGTGAGAAACAATTGGCGAGCCATGACGTTGTTGCTCCATTTGTTAATGTCGCGCACCGCTTTGCCGAGCGTCACAGAATCCCCGCTAAAGATGAGCTGCGCTTCGGCCGGGGTTTCAGCTTCGCGGACTTCGCCTTTCAGCGTGCCACCCAATTCCTGCCACAGCTCCTTGAAGACGCTGTACACATATTGCGGGTGACCGAACAAGGCCACATACCAGGTCTGTTCGCCGCAGCCTGAAGGATACACGCCGTTCAACACAATGCGTGCGGACTTCGCTGTAGCCAGAATGTTGCTAATCGGTTTGGGATTCCATTCACCACATGGCTCATCTATCAAGGTCAGCCCATTGATGATTTCAATCTGCGCCGACAACGGGTCGACAACGATTTTGACCGTTTTTCCCTCGGCAACTGGAATGAACAATAAACGAATGCTTTTGAAGTTAAGTAACAGGGCATCCGGCGCGACGTTGTAAGGTCGGTACGGCTCGCTGTCAAACTGCCCGGGGTCGGTGTTCAAAACCGTAAAATAGCCGCGGTCGAGAACTAAGTCGCCTCGGATTTCGCGAATGCCCCTCTGTCTCAGATCACGAAGCAACAGCCAGAAATTTTCCAGGGTGAGATTCGGGTTGCCGTAACCCTTGATGATCAAATCACCGTTAAGCACCCCCCCTTCAATCGTGCCGAGAGCATAAAACTCGGTTTTCCAAGTAAAGGCGGGGCCGAGCAACTCCAATCCGGCGTAAGTGGTGAGGAGTTTCATGGTGGACGCAGGGTTGAACGGACGGTCAGCCCCGTAGGCCAAAACCGGGGTTTTTGCATTTACTTCTTGCACGAAAATGCCGACATGTGATTCATTCAGCCCGGCATCTTTCAAGGCCTTGCTTAACGGCATAGGCAGCCGTTCGGCAGCTGCGGAAAAAGTCAAAAACAACAAAGCTAGAGTTAATGTTGCAGTGCGCATATCTAAAATTTTTCCAGCAGGCCCTGTGTTTTTTCCACCAGGAAATGCATTTCTTGTTCGTTGATGATATAAGGCGGCATGAAATAAACGGTGTTCCCCAACGGCCGCAACAGTAGTCCCGAATCCAACGCCGCGCGGGAAAAATTCTTTGAGAAGTTCTTGTCGGAATTATTTACTTCAAATGCCCAAATCATGCCGGTGTTGCGGAAGCCCTTGACCTTTGGGTGTTGCGAAAGATCTTTAGCCATCTTGGTGAGTTGCGCAGACTTCGCGTAATTGGTTTGTATAACTTTGTCTTCCTCGAATATATCGAGAGCGGCGAGCGCGGCGCTGCAGGAGAGCGCATTGCCGCTGTAGGAATGCGAATGCAGAAAACCCCGTGTCACTTCATCGTGGTAGAACGCCTGGTAAATCGTGTCGGTGGTCATTACTACTGAAAGCGGTAGATAACCTCCAGTAATGCCTTTGGACAAGCATAAGAAGTCAGGTGTGATGCCTGCTTGCTGGCAGGCGAACAGGGTGCCGGTGCGGCCGAAACCAACTGCGATTTCATCTGCAATCAGGTGCACCTGGTATTGGTCGCAAAGCAGCCGCGCGCGCTTCAGGTATTCGGGATGATACATGGCCATGCCACCTGCGCACTGCACCAGCGGTTCGACTATGAATGCGGAGATCACTTGATGATGCGCGCTTAAATGGGATTCCAGTTTTTCAGCGCAGCGCAGCGCGTATTGCAGGCTGTATTCGCCGGGCTCGGCAAAGCGCCAATCGGGTGAGGGGACAGTTGAAGAATGGTGCAAAAGCGATGCATAGGCGTCTTTGAACAGTGCAATATCAGTTATCGACAGAGCACCTAAGGTTTCGCCGTGATAGCTATTTTCCAAGCTCAAAAATCCGGTTTTGCCAATTTGTCCGCTGTTGCGCCAAAAATGAAAACTCATTTTTAGCGCAATTTCGACGCTGGAAGCGCCATCGCTGCCATAGAAGCAATGTCCGAGGCCGCGCGGCGCTAGCTTGCTTAAGCGTTCGGAAAGCTCTATCACCGGCTCATGAGTAAAGCCGGCGAGCATGACGTGTTCAAACTTTTCCAGCTGATGGCGCAATGCGGCGTTAATACGCGGGTTGCAATGACCGAAAAGATTTACCCACCAGGAACTGATGGCATCGAAATAACGCTTGCCACCGAAATCGTAAAGCCAGGCGCCTTCTGCGCGCGCAACCGGGACCAGCGGAAGAGTTTCGTGATGCTTCATTTGGGTACAGGGATGCCAAACTGCCGCAAGGCTGCGTGCTACAAGCTCACTGTTACCCATGAACATCCCTTGATTATAAAAGACTTAAGCAGTATTATTAGCACTCTTTAATAACGAGTGCTAACCCCGTATTCAGTATGCAGCAGTTTTCGTGCTGCCATATTAAGTAATTTCCTAACTATCGGAGATGTAACATGAAAATTCGTCCATTACATGACCGCGTTATTGTCAAGCGCTTGGAAGAAGAACGCAAGACAGCTTCAGGCATTGTCATTCCTGACACTGCTGCGGAAAAACCCGATCAGGGTGAGATTATCGCCGTCGGCAAAGGCCGGATCTTGGAAGACGGCAAAGTGCGGCCTCTCGATGTGAAAGTCGGAGACAAGGTGCTGTTCGGCAAATATTCCGGACAGACGGTGAAAGTCAAGGGTGAAGAGCTTCTAGTGATGCGCGAAGAAGACATTATGGGCGTGGTGGAATGAGTCGCGCCTAAGCCGGTAATTTACATTGGTTTAAGTACGAATAAGCAAGTTTACTTAGGAGAAGAGCATGGCAGCTAAAGACGTAAGATTCGGTGAAACCGCGCGCGCCAAGATGTTCGCTGGCGTGAATATCCTCGCTGATGCGGTGAAAATAACTCTCGGCCCCAAAGGCCGCAATGTGGTGCTGGAGCGCTCTTACGGTGCCCCCACCATCACCAAGGACGGTGTTTCAGTAGCGAAGGAAATCGAGCTCAAGGACAAGTTTGAAAACATGGGCGCTCAGATGTTGAAGGAAGTGGCATCAAAAACTTCCGATGTAGCGGGGGACGGCACCACCACCGCGACGGTGCTGGCGCAATCCATCATTCAGGAAGGCATGAAGTTTGTAGCGGCCGGAATGAACCCGATGGATTTGAAGCGCGGCATAGACAAGGCGGTGCTGGCGACTGTTGAAGAACTCAAGAAAATTTCCAAGCCCTGCACTACTAGCAAGGAAATTGCCCAGGTGGGCTCCATTTCCGCCAATGCCGATGAAGACATTGGCAAGATCATCGCCGATGCCATGGACAAGGTCGGCAAGGAAGGCGTGATTACCGTGGAAGATGCTTCGGGACTCAATAATGAACTCGACGTGGTGGAAGGCATGCAATTCGACCGCGGCTATCTCTCGCCTTATTTCATCAACAATGCCGACAGGCAAATCGCGCTTCTGGAAACCCCCTACGTGCTCCTGCACGACAAAAAAATTTCCAACATCCGCGAACTGCTGCCGGTGCTGGAGCAGGTGGCCAAGGCAGGCAAGCCACTTTTGATTGTGGCTGAAGACGTTGATGGCGAAGCACTCGCCACCCTGGTGGTGAACAATATTCGCGGCATCTTGAAGACTTGCGCTGTGAAAGCGCCGGGGTTCGGTGACCGCCGCAAAGCCATGCTGGAAGACATCGCGATTCTCACCGGCGGCACGGTGATTGCGGAAGAAGTCGGGCTCACGCTGGAAAAAGCATCGCTCAAGGATTTGGGCCAGGCGAAGCGCATCGAAATAGCAAAGGAAGACACGACGATTATTGATGGCGCGGGGGATCCCAAGAACATTGAAAGCCGTGTCAAACAGATTCGCACGCAAATCGAGGAAGCCACCAGCGACTATGACAAGGAAAAACTGCAGGAACGTGTGGCCAAGCTTGCCGGAGGCGTGGCGGTGATCAAAGTCGGCGCTGCGACCGAAGTCGAGATGAAAGAGAAAAAAGCGCGCGTGGAAGATGCGTTGCACGCAACCCGCGCCGCGGTGGAAGAGGGCATTGTCGCCGGCGGAGGGGTTGCACTAATTCGCGCAAGGGCCAATATCAAGGTTAAAGGTGACAACCATGACCAGGACGCCGGCATCAAGATCGTGTTGCGCGCGCTGGAAGAACCGCTGCGCCAAATCGTCGCCAACACCGGAGAGGAACCTTCCGTGGTTGCCAATAAAGTCAAGGAAGGCAAAGGCAATTTCGGCTACAACGCGGCTACCAATGAATACGGCGATCTGGTG
>JAHFRG010000036.1 GCA_023258935.1 Betaproteobacteria bacterium | reverse complement strand
GCCGGAAAAGTCGCCTTTAAAACATCCATCGCATTAAGTCCGGCTTTAAGCCTGCCCTCGACGTTCGACACGATGTGCATGACATGCGAGTAGTTTTCAATCGTCATGTTCTCCGTCACGCGCACCGTGCCGGCCTGCGCCACGCGCCCGACATCATTGCGCCCGAGATCCATGAGCATGATGTGCTCGGCGCGCTCCTTGGGATCAGCGAGTAATTCCTGCGCGAGCTTTTCGTCTTCGGCGTGCGATTTGCCGCGCGGGCGGGTGCCGGCAATCGGTCGCAAGGTAACCGTATCTTGTTCCAGACGCACCAGGATTTCAGGCGAAGCGCCTACCACGTGAAACCCTCCCAAATCAAAATAAAACATGTAGGGAGAGGGATTGAGCGCCCGCAGCGCACGGTAAAGAGATAGCGGCGACGCATGATAAGGGTGGCTCATGCGCTGGCTCAGCACCACCTGCATGATGTCGCCATCATAAATATAGCGTTTGGCGCGCTCCACTGACTGCATGAACGCGCCTTCGCTGAATTCTGCGCGCACCTGCGCCGGCTTGCCATTAATCTCCTCTGGAATCATCACCGGCCGACGCAAGGTTTGCAGCAGTTCCCGTAAGCGTTGCTTCGCGCGTGCGTAGGCATCGCGCTCGCGCGGATCCGCATACACGACCAGAAACAATTTACCGCTGAGGTTATCCACCACCGCGAGCTGCTCAGAGAACAACAACAGGATGTCCGGGGTGTCCAGTGCATCGGGCTTGGCGGTTGCTGCAAGTTTTGTCTCGATATAGCGCACCGTATCGTAGGCAAAATAGCCGACCAGGCCGCCGCAAAAGCGAGGAAGCCCCGGCAACCGCACCGCTTTAAAGCGCTGTTGCACGTCCTGAATTGCCGCCAGCGGATCGGTTGTTTCGGTTTTTTGCAGCAGGCTGCTGCCGCGGTATTCACTGAATGAATTCCCACGCACTTCGATGCGTTGCTGCGCAGCAAGCCCGATAAACGAATAACGGCCAAAACGCTCGCCGCCTACGACGGACTCCAGCAAATAGGAATAAGGCTGATTGGCGAGCTTGAGATAGACCGACAGAGGGGTATCGAGATCGGCGAAGGTTTCCAGCACCAAAGGCACGCGGTTGAAACCCTGTGCGGCCAAAGCTTTGAATTCAGATTCAGTCATGAACCACTCCGGAAAAACAAAAAACCAAAAGATGGAAAAATGCGCGTTTCAGCGCCAAAAAGCAATGCGCCAAGGACGCCAGGCGCCCGTGGTCTCCATTGCCCATCTTTTGCTTTCCGTAAAGTTCATGTCTCAATCCAGTTCAGTCTGTAACAGCTTTGCCGCATCACGCAGCGTCGCTACTATAGCATCACAATCCAGTTCACGCACGTCCCGGCCCTGGCTATAGCCGTAGGGCACGCAAAATATGTGGCAGCCTGCTGCGCGCGCCGCTTGTGCGTCAAGTGGCGAATCACCGATTAACAGCATCTCTTGCGTCTCAACGCCAAAATGTTCACTGGCGTGCCGCAAGGGCAGCGGATCAGGTTTTTTCCTTGGCAGGTTATCGCCGCACACCAGCAGCTCGAAAAAATCCAAAAGGCCGGTTGCGCCGAGTAGTGGTCGCGCGAAACGCTCCGCTTTGTTGGTCACGCAGGCCAGACGCAGGCCCTGGGCGCGCATCGCCTGCAAGCCCTCCACCACTCCCGCGAAGGGGCGAGTCTGGTTAAGCATAACTTTTGCATAATGTTTCTCATAAATAGGCATCGCGCGCTCAAGGAGCTGTGAATCCGGCTCGCGTTCAAGACTTGCCGCGAGCGTGCGCTTTACCAAATTGGCTATTCCCCCGCCGATAAAGTTTTGAATCTTCCGTGCATCAAGCTCCCGGAGCGCGAGTTCAACCAGCATGGCGTTCGCCGCAACAACCAGGTCGGGAGCGGTGTCGAGGAGTGTACCGTCTAGATCGAACAGTACCGCTTTTACCGGCAACCGGAAATTCTTGAGCGGTTGAGCTTGCGGAGAAGGCTTCATTTCAACGCAACTCAAATCTTGGCAAGCTCAGATCGCATCGCGGCGATGGTGGCCTTGTAATCCTTGGTGCCGAAAATGGCCGAGCCTGAAACAAAAGTGTCTGCGCCGGCACGCGCGATTTGCGCGATGTTGTCCACTTTTACCCCGCCATCCACTTCCAACCAGATGTCGCGTTTGGTTTCATTAATCAGCTTTCTCACGCTGCGCAGCTTGTTGAGGGCTTCGGGAATAAATTTCTGCCCACCATATCCGGGATTCACCGACATGATGAGCACCAGATCGAGCTTGTCGAGCACATGCTCGAGATAATGCAGGGGAGTACCCGGGTTGAACACCAGCCCGGCTTTACAGCCCTGTTCCTTGATGAGTTCGATGGTGCGGTCAATGTGTTCGCTGGCTTCAGGATGGAAGGAAATGATATTGGCGCCCGCCTTGGCGAAGTCGGGAATAATGCGGTCGACAGGCTTGATCATGAGGTGCGCGTCAATGACCGCTTTGGTAAGCGGGCGGAGCGCCTCGCACACCAGCGGGCCGATGGTGAGATTAGGCACGTAATGGTTGTCCATCACGTCGAAATGAATCAGGTCCGCCCCGGCGGCAATCACGTTCACCACCTCTTCGCCGAGCTTGGCAAAGTTCGCAGAAAGTATGCTGGGAGCGATTCGATACATGGCACCTACCCTGTGCTGACCCAAAGGCGCATTTTACCCGTTATCCGTTGCCCCATACAGATGGTGTCTTGCAGCCACTTGTCATAGAATAATGACATGGGAAACAGCAAAAAGTACGAGATCAGCGTTACCACGCGCACCAGTTTCATCCCCGAGCAATCCGATGTGGAGAATGGGCGATATGTTTTCGCTTACACCATAATCATCACCAATACCGGCAACGTTGGAGCACAACTTATCAGCAGACACTGGGTCATCACCGATGCGGAAAACCACATACAGGAAGTGCGCGGCTTGGGGGTAGTCGGCGAGCAGCCGTTTTTAAAACCCAACGAAAGTTTTGAATATACCAGCGGCACCGCCATTGCCACGCAGGTGGGGACGATGTGCGGTAGCTATCAAATGGTCGCCGAGGATGGCGTAAGCTTTGATGCGCCGATTCCAGAATTCACTTTGAGCATACCCCGCGTTCTGCACTAGCCCGTGTCTTTACGTTTCAGCTACACGCTGATTGCGCCGTTCTACGACGCCGCAATCCGGCGCGCAACTTCGAGAATCCGCGCGCTAAGTCTCAAGCATCTTCCCGACGAGGGTGGATTACGCATTCTGGTTAACGGCATTGGCACCGGCCTGGACCTCCCGTACCTGCCGCCTGCCCATGATTACATCGGTCTGGATTTGACCACAGCAATGCTGCGACGGGCCCGGTCGCGCAGCGGTAACTTGCAAATCCATCTGGTACAGGGCAATAGCTTGGATCTGCCGTTTGCTGATAATTGTTTTGATTATGTGGTACTGCATCTGATACTCGCCGTGGTGTCTGACCCTATGCAATGCCTCAAGGAAACCGCCCGCGTCCTGAAAACCGGTGGCCAAATTCTGCTCCTTGACAAATTCCTGCGCAGAAACGAGCGGGCCTGGTTCCGGCGCGTCCTCAATCCGCTTGCCGAACGCATCGCGACACGACTGGACGTAGTATTTGAAGACGCTCTGGAAAGCGTGTCTGGATTGAAAGTGGATTCCGATGTGCCGGTGCTGGCTAACGGCTGGTTCAGGAACATCCGGCTGGTGAAAATCTAAGGAACCTAAATACGAATGCAACCGAGAGCGGCAATCAATGGATCAACGCTTATCACCCTTGTTGCGCCCGCGCGGCCAGGTCCACCACACTATGAGGATGAGAACCAGCAGCGCGACGCCCGCCTCTAATAGCAACCAGTCCATTTGTCGTTTGTTATACTTGTCCAAATTCTGCTTGCTACTTTAACCAAAAAACCATGCAACGCCAAATACGCTTATTCATGCTTGCAACGGGATTGTTTCTGACGGCGTGCACTACGCTGGAAAAACCTCCTGCTCCGGTTACCATTCCTCCGGTAGTAATACCGCCAATACCCCCTCTTCCCAAGCTTCAGGCAAGCAGCTGGGATGCGATTCCCGATTGGACCGAGGACAATCTGGTTCAAGCCTGGGACGCTTTTCTGCAAAGTTGCAGCGCGCTCGAGAAGCAGCTCGCGTGGCAGCCAATATGCCTGACAGCGGAGTTTTTTGAGCACAAAGACAATCAACACCTTCGTGTATTTTTCGAATTGAATTTCACACCATATCAAGTGCTGAACGCCGACGGCAGCGATGAAGGTTTGGTTACCGGCTATTACGAGCCGCTGCTGTATGGCAGCCGCACACTGTCCAAACGCTACCGCTATCCGATTTACGGTGTGCCCGATGATTTGCTGGTGGTGGATATGAGCGATGTTTACCCGGAGCTTAAAAACTTGCGGCTGCGCGGGCGCGTCATCGGGAGAAAAGTCGTTCCTTATTACAGCCGTGCTGAAATTGATCAGGGCGCGCCTGCGCTTAATGGGCGGGAACTGCTGTGGTTGGACGACCCGGTGGAACTGTTTTTTCTGCAAATCCAGGGCTCGGGCCGGGTTAAGCTCGATACCGGAGAAACTATCCGCATCGGCTTTGCCGAGCAAAATGGCTATCCCTACAAATCCATCGGCAGGCTATTGGTGGAGCGCGGCGAGCTGCCGCTGGACAAGGCTTCGATGCAGGGAATTAAAAACTGGGGAGTCCAGAATCCGCAGAAACTCGCCGCGCTGTTAAACGAAAACCCAAGCTACGTGTTTTTCCGCGAATTGCCAAGCACTCTGCCCGGGCCGATTGGTGCATTGGGCGTGCCGCTCACGGCGGGGCGCAGCCTCGCCATCGACCCGCGCATTATCCCGCAAGGCGCACCGGTTTATCTTTCCACCACTTGGCCTAATTCCAGCAAGCCGTTAAACCGCCTGATGCTGGCGCAGGACAGGGGCGGCGCCATTAACGGCGGGGTACGCGCGGATTTTTTCTGGGGTTTTGGTGAAGAAGCTGCCAATCAGGCGGGCAAGATGAAGCAAAGCGGCAAAATGTGGGTGCTGTTGCCAAAGGATTATCAGGTGCAAGCCAATTAGTTTTTTGAGAGACAAACTAATTCGAGCCGGGACTGTTTAATATCTGCTCCAACTGCGCAGTGGGAATTGCGCCGGGAATTACTTGCCCATCGGCAAAAACCAGGGTTGGGGTGCCATTGATGCCTTTGCTGCGCCCGTACTCGACAATTCTGTCCACCGGCGTATCGCAGCTGGATTGGGCTTCCGGCCCGCTGCGCTTGAGCATGAAATCGTTCCATGCCTTGATGCGATCGGGCGAGCACCAAATCGCCTTGGCTTTTTCCGTTGCGCCGGGATGCAGGGATTCGATCGGATAGAGAAAAGTGTAAATCGTCACGTCAGTGACATTGACCATGTCCTTTTCCAGCCTTTCGCAGAAGGGGCAATACGGGTCTGAAAAAATCGCCACCTTGCGCTTGCCGTTGCCTTTCACGATTTTGATGGCTGAATCCAGCGGCAGGGTATCAAACTTGATTGCGCTCAGCTTTCTTTTGCGCTCTTCAGACAGGTTCTGCATGGTCTTGCCGTCAAAAATGCTTCCAAGAATAAAATAATCGACCTTATCGTCGGTGTAGAACAGTTCTCTGTCGATGTACACTTCGTAAAGTCCGAAGTAAGGCGTCTTGGTCACACTCTCGATTTTGGATTGTGGAAATTTCACCTGCACCGCCTTTCTCACCGATGCTTCGTCAGCCGCCGCCGTGCCGGCAAAAATCAGCAGCGCAAGCAGCAAGCAGACTTTTATCAAGGCTTGTTGGTTCGGCATGATATGTTCTCTAATTGTCGGTTCCCGGATTTGACAGTCTAATTCAAAGCGCGTTGCACCAAAAATCCTTTTATTTGCGGCAGACTGTTGGTGAGCCTTAAGCCGAAGTTGCGCAAACCGGAAAGCCACGGGTTGCTGAACAGCCGTTGCAGTCCGTGCGTGGTAAGCTGCATTGCCAGAATATCCTCTTTGCGTGCCCGTTCATAGCGCCGCAGCAAGCGGAAATCACCGCAATCCGCTTGCACTCCGCGGTTTAAAAGAGTTTTCGCCAGAACACGCGCGTCCTGAAATCCAAGATTGACGCCCTGCCCAGCAAGTGGGTGCATTACATGCGCCGCATCGCCAATCAAAGCAATACGGGGGTTAACCAGGCGATCGACTCGCAGCAATTTCAGCGGGAAGGCAGCGCCAGGCGTAATCAGGCGCAAATCGCCCAGCGCATGGCCGCCGGCTTGTGCCACCTCGCTGCAGAATTGTTCTGGTGCCAAAGCAAGCAGGCTTTGCGCGTGATCTACGCTGGTAGACCAGACGATGGAAATGTGTTTATCAGGCAGGGGTAAATAAGCCAGCACGCCGTCCTTGCGGAACCACTGGTAGGCGATGTTGCGATGCGGTTTTTCAGCTTCAAAATTCGCCACCACCGCAAGCTGTTGGTACGGATGCTGGCTTGCGTCTATACCGGCTTGCTCACGCACCCGGGAATCGCCGCCATCGGCGCCGACCAGAAGTTTTGCATCTAAGTGCGAGCCATCTTTGAGGCGCAGCGAGATATACTCGGCAGCCCATTCGATTGCCTCACATTCTCCTGGACATATCAGGGTTAAGTTTTGCTGTGCGCCGAGCTGCTGCCACATCACATGCTGCAGCAGGCGGTTTTCGGCAGTGAAAGCAAGTTCGGGCAAACCGCAATCATAAGCACTGAAATCAAGTCGCGATGCGCCGTCGTCGCCATACACCTGCATTTCCGTTATCGGTGTGATGCGTGCGGAGTCGAGTCGCTGCCAGACACCGCTGCCATCGAGAAACGATGCTGTTCCGGGGCTTAGTGCATAAATCCGGTCATCATAGCCTGCCTGATCATCACACGCGGGTGCATGAGATTCGACCAGTGCGAGACGCAAACCACTACTTCTCAAAGCCAGCGCAAAGCTCGACCCAACCAAACCGGCACCTGCAATAATCACGTCAAACAAGGCAATTTACCCCTGAATTACAATAATAATGTCAAAGCGCATATTATCATGACCATCCGCCGCGCTTGCGAGCAATACCGAAGCTTTCTTGACACATTGCCGCTCCAACTAAGAGAATGATGGGTTTCAGTGTGGCGAATTAGCTCAGTGGTTAGAGCAGAGGAATCATAATCCTTTGGTCCGGGGTTCAAATCCCTGATTCGCCACCAATTACTTTTAAATGCCTTTTGCGTTGAAAGCTCAGCCCGATTGATCGCACAACGACCTTTTTTTACAATCTTGCTCGGAACAGCATTGATTGCATTGCTTGCGTTGCAGCCTTGGGCTGTTGCCGGACGCATCCTGCCCCACAACGCGGTGTTGGGCGAACTCACCGCAACCAGCTATCCTTACGTGATTATCGGAAAAAAGCGGTTGCATCTTGCTCCCGGTTCCCTAATTTTCGACCAGAATAACCGCACCATTCTTCCAAGTTACCTGCCGCGCAAGGCCACTGTGCTTTATCAACTCGACGCTAACGGCGATCTCCACAAGATGTGGCTGCTGACGCCGGATGAATTGGCGACACTCAAGCACTAGCCATGGCGAAGAAGCTTTTCATCAAGACCTTCGGCTGCCAGATGAACGAGTATGACTCGGAGAAAATGGCGGACGTGTTGCACGCAGCACAAGGCTTGGAAAAAACCCCGGAGCCGGATGATGCCGACGTGATCCTGTTCAATACCTGCTCAGTGCGCGAAAAGGCGCAGGAAAAAGTGTTTCATTATCTGGGTCGCTGGAAGCATCTCAAGCGGCGCAATCCTGATTTGTTGATCGGGGTCGGTGGTTGTGTCGCAAGCCAGGAAGGCGCTGCCATCATCAGGCGCGCGCCTTATGTAGACGTGGTATTCGGCCCTCAGACCTTGCACCGGCTGCCGCAACTGCTGGATGCTCGGCGCAGGAGCGGCAAGCCGCAAGTGGACATTTCTTTTCCAGAGATCGAAAAATTCGACTATCTACCGCCAGCCAGGGTGGAAGGCGCCAGCGCCTTAGTTTCCATCATGGAAGGCTGCAGCAAGTATTGCAGTTTTTGCGTGGTGCCCTACACTCGTGGCGAAGAAGTATCGCGCCCGTTCGACGATGTGCTGGCGGAAGTGGCGGACTTGGCCTCGCACGGCGTTAAAGAAGTCACGCTCCTCGGGCAGAATGTGAATGCTTACCGCGGTCTGATGAGCGATGGCGAAGTTGCTGATTTTGCGCTGCTGCTGGAATATCTGGCGGAAATCCCTGGAATTGAGCGGCTGCGCTATATTACTTCGCATCCGCTGGAATTCACGCAAAGGCTGATTGACGCCCATGGCAGGATAACCAATCTGGCGAGCCACGTGCATCTGCCGGTGCAAACCGGCTCAGACCGTATCCTCGCGGCGATGAAGCGCGGCTACACGACGCTCGAATACAAATCCATTGTGCGCCGGCTGCGTAAAGTGCGGCCGCAGATTTCGCTCACTTCGGATTTCATCGTCGGCTTTCCCGGCGAGACCGAAGACGACTTTGCCGCCACTATGAGGCTGGTGGATGAAGTGGGCTTTGATTCCAGTTTCAGCTTTGCCTACAGCCCGCGCCCCGGCACGCCGGCTGCGGAATTACCCGACCAGGTACCGGAAGAAATAAAACTCGCCCGGCTTGCCTGCTTGCAGGAAAAAATCGAGGCCATGGCGCAGGCGACCAGCCGCAACATGATCGGCAGCACGCAGCGGGTGCTGGTCGATGGGCAATCGAGAAAAAAACAGGATGAGCTGTCCGGCCGCACCGAAAATAACCGGGTGGTCAATTTTGCAGGTCATCGCCGGTTGATAGGAAGCTTTGTCAATGTCACCATCACCGCGGCTTTGCACCATTCGCTGCGCGGCGATGTTGCCGCAAATTAAATCTTGAAATCCCAGCCTGTCACTATTTCGTTTACTCCGGTGGACAATCAGCGCCTGGCCAACCTGTGCGGGGCGCTGGATGAAAACTTGAAACAGATCGAAGCTGCGCTGGATGTGAGCATTGCCCGGCATGGCGAAAATTTCTCTTTGTCCGGCAGCCCCAAACAAACCAGGCTTGCAGCCGAGGCACTGCAGAATTTTTACGGCCAAGCAACACAGAACCTGTCCCTCGAGAAAGTGCAGCTTGGGCTGATTGAAGTGACCAAACCGCACATGGCCTTGGCGAAGCAGGAAGAAGCACCGGTGTTGCTTACCCGGCGCCAGGATTTGCATGGCAGGACCCCGCGCCAAGTCCAGTATTTGCGGCAGATGCAGGAGTACGACATCACCTTCAGCATCGGCCCGGCGGGCACCGGCAAAACCTATCTGGCCGTCGCCTCTGCAGCGGATGCCTTGGAGCGCGATACCGTGAAGCGCATTGTGCTGGTGCGCCCCGCGGTTGAAGCCGGCGAGCGCCTGGGTTTTTTACCGGGTGACATGGCGCAAAAAGTGGACCCGTATCTGCGCCCGCTGTACGACGCGCTCTACGACCTGATGGGTTTTGAAAAAGTGGGCAAGCTGTTTGAGCGCGGCGCCATCGAGATCGCTCCACTCGCCTACATGCGCGGACGCACGCTCAACCATTCATTCATCATCCTCGATGAAGCGCAGAACACCACGCCGGAACAGATGAAAATGTTTCTGACTCGCATCGGCTTCGGCACCAAGGCGGTGATTACCGGGGACGTGACGCAGATTGATTTGGCTCGCGGGCAAAAAAGCGGGCTGGTGGAAGCGCGGGTCGTCCTGGAGAAAGTGCGCGGCATTGCCTTTACTTTTTTCCTGTCCGAGGATGTAGTAAGACATCCGCTGGTGCAAAAAATCGTCAACGCATATGAGCAGCACGAAAAGAAGAACGAATGAAGACAAAACCGGAAAAAAAACTCAACCTGTCGGTGCAATATAAGGTACGCGGCGGCAATCTGCCAAGCCGGCCGCAATTGCGCAAATGGACGCTGGCCGCGCTCAAGCAACCGGCGCAAATCACCGTGCGCATAGTCGGCGAAAAAGAAGGCCGGATGCTTAACCGCGATTTCCTCAACAAGAATTATGCTACCGATGTGCTGACCTTCACCTATCCGGGTAGTCGGCCGCTCACGGGAGATATCGCCCTATGCGCGCCGGTAGTGACACGCGAGGCGCGCGAGCGGGGCATCAGCATGAAAGCGTGCTATGCGCATCTGGTGGTGCATGGTGTGCTGCACTTGCAGGGCTATGACCATCAACATCACACCGAGGCGCTAGAAATGGAAAAAATGGAGGCGCAAATCATCACCCGGCTGGGCTTTCCCAATCCACACGAGCGTGAAGCGTCAGCAATGGGAGGCAGGAAATAATAAGAGTAGAAGCCTCTTTTTTGGTTTATTCCTTACTCTCTACTTTTTACACTTTACTATTTACAAATGGACGAAACTGCAAAACCCAAATGGCTCGAGCGCCTTGGCGCGTTCCTCACACGCGAGCCGGAAGACCGCGAGCAGCTGGTGGAGCTGCTGCGCTCCGCATACGAACGCAACTTGCTGGATGCCGATGCGCTCTCCATGATAGAAGGCGTGATGCTTGTCTCCGAACTGCAAGTGCGCGACATCATGATTCCGCGCTCGCAAATGGACATCATAGACATCAATGACCCTCCGGAGAAATTCATCCCGTTCGTGATTGAAACCGCGCACTCGCGCTTCCCTGTAATCGGTGAAAATAAGGACGACGTCATCGGCATACTGCTTGCCAAGGATTTGCTGCGCTATTACGCCGAAAAAGAATTCAACGTGCGCGACATGCTGCGCCCGGCGGTGTTTATACCCGAGTCCAAGCGTCTCAACGTGCTGCTTAAGGATTTCCGCAGCAACCGCAACCACATCGCCATCGTGGCGGATGAATACGGTGGTGTTGCAGGGCTAGTGACGATTGAGGACGTGCTGGAGCAAATCGTCGGTGAAATCGAGGACGAGTACGACTTCGATGAAACCGAAGACAATATCATCCAGGAGCGAAACGGACGCTTCCGCGTCAAGGCGGTGACCGAGATTGCCGATTTCAACGCCACGCTCGGCTCCAAATTGAGCGACGAAGAACATGATACGATCGGCGGCCTGGTGATAAGCCGTTTCGGCCGCCTGCCCAAGCGCGGTGATCATATCAACATAGACAACCTCGATTTTCGGGTGCTGCGCGCTGACAGCCGCAGGATTCATTACCTGCTGGTGCAAAAGCTCACCCCTCCCGAGTCCCAGGAAGGGAACACCTGACAAAGTGAAACTGCCGCTTCCCCAGTCTCTGGCCGGGAAAGCGTTTGTGGCGTTCGTGCTGGGCGCGGCAAGCGTTCCGGGTTTTGCGCCCTTCTACTTTTTTCCGCTGCCGATTGTAACTCTCGCGCTGCTGCTGTGTTTATGGAATCAACTGGAGCGGCGTTTGGCTGCTTTTCTGGTTGGGTTTGCCTTTGGGTTGGGGCTTTTCGGTTTTGGCACCAGCTGGGTTTATGTCAGCCTGCACGATTTCGGCGCCATGCCGGTCTTGCTTGCGGGAGTTGCAACCTTGTTATTTTGCGCCATCTTAGCTCTGTACCCCGCATTCGCCGGTTTGTTTCTCGCGACTATTAAAACTTCGCCGCTCCCAAAACAACTTTTGGTATTCCCTGCGCTATGGGTCTTGCTGGAATGGATACGCAGCTGGCTTTTTACCGGCTTTCCATGGCTCGCTGTAGGTTACTCCCAGGTACCGCTAAGCCCGCTTGCGGGCTATGCACCCCTTCTCGGTGTATTCGGCGTATCGTTTTTCTGCGCGCTAAGCGCAGGATTGTTGAGCCTGATGATCGGAATGCACGCTCTCAGGAAACGCTGCGTGTTATTGCTTGTTGCGCTATGGCTTGCAGGCTTTGGCCTCAAGCAGATCGAATGGACCCAACCCAGCGGCTCTGCGCTTGAAGTCAGTCTGCTGCAGGGCAATATCCCGCAAGAAATAAAATGGCGCGAAGATCAGCTGGTCAACACACTGGAAACTTATCGCAGACTGGTGGACGAAAGCACCGGCCAGCTCATCATACTGCCTGAGACTGCCTTTCCGCTGTTTTACCATCACGTGCCGACAATTTATCTGGAAAAGTTCACCGCCCATGCGAAAAAAAACGGCGGCGATCTTTTGATTGGCCTGCCTGAGCGTACCGACAATAATCATTATTACAACAGCGTGCTGAGCTTTGGCAGCTCGCCCACGCAAATTTACCGCAAATCGCATCTGGTACCCTTCGGGGAATTCATTCCGTTGCGTCCGGTCTTCGGCTGGTTGCTGGACGTGTTGCAAATCCCCTTGCTGGATTTTTCACGCGGCAGCCCGGAGCAGCAACCGCTGAAAGTGGCCGGGCAGCAGGTGGCGGTGAATATTTGCTACGAAGACGCCTTCGGCGAAGAGGTCATAAGCCAGTTGCCGCAAGCGACCCTGCTGGCCAACTTCAGCAACGATGCCTGGTTTGGGAAATCAATGGCGCCCATGCAACACCTGCAGATTTCGCAGATGCGCGCTCTTGAAACTGGCCGCTACATGCTGCGCGCCACCAACACCGGGGTGACTGCGGTCATTAATCCGCGCGGGGAAGTTCTGAGCCAGTTGCCGCTGTTCACCACCGCGACGCTGCGGCATGAAGTACGGGGGTATGCCGGCGCTACACCTTATGTGCTCTGGGGCAATTATGCTGTGCTGCTACTTTGCACGCTTGCAATTACCGCAAACTTTATGCGTTCACGCCGCTTGCTTTCTCAAGCTCGGTAAAACCAGTAAAATCCGTGTATTTACGCGGGTTTCGCCTTCCATGGTCACTTTCCAGCAAATCATCTTAAAGTTGCAACAATACTGGGACAAACAAGGATGTGCGCTGCTGCAACCTTATGATATGGAAGTCGGCGCCGGAACTTTTCACGCCGCCACTTTCCTGCGCGCGTTGGGGCCGGAGCCGTGGAAAGCCGCATACGTACAGCCTTCGCGCCGCCCCAAGGACGGCCGCTACGGCGAAAACCCCAACCGCTTGCAGCATTACTACCAATACCAAGTCGTGCTGAAGCCCTCGCCTGACGATATCCAGGATATTTATCTAAAATCACTCAAAGCGCTCGGCATTAATCCCAAAAAGAACGACATCCGTTTTGTCGAGGACGACTGGGAGTCGCCCACGCTCGGCGCGTGGGGCTTGGGTTGGGAAGTTTGGCTCAATGGCATGGAGGTGACGCAGTTTACCTATTTGCAGCAGGTCGGCGGACTCGACTGCAAGCCGGTGCTGGGCGAGCTCACTTATGGTCTGGAGCGCCTTGCGATGCACCTGCAAGGCAAGGAGAGTGTGTTCGATCTCATCTGGGTGGACGGCGTCACCTACGGCGATGTCTACCACCAGAACGAAGTCGAGCAGTCAAAATACAACTTCGAACTCGCCAACACCGAAATGCTGTTCCAGCACTTCGGCCAGTTCGAGGCCGAAGCGAAACGCCTGATTGAGGCAAAGAGCGTGCTTCCTGCATACGAGATGATGCTCAAGTGCTCGCACACTTTCAATCTGCTGGATGCACGCGGCGCGATTTCGGTCACCGAGCGCGCGGCTTACATCGCCCGGGTGCGCGCGCTGTCGTGCCTGATAGCCCAAGCCTATTACGATTCGCGCGAGAAGCTCG
>JAHFRG010000102.1 GCA_023258935.1 Betaproteobacteria bacterium | reverse complement strand
GCGCCGTGCGTCAGATGCCCACCGTGAGCGAGCGACATGCCAAGGATGGTGTCGCCCGGCTTCAGCACGGCAAAGTAAACCGCCTGGTTGGCTTGGCTCCCGGAATGCGCCTGCACATTGGCAAACTCGGCATTGAACAGCGCTTTTACCCGGTCTATCGCCAGCTGTTCGGCGATGTCCACGAATTCGCAGCCGCCGTAGTAGCGTTTGCCTGGATAGCCTTCGGCATACTTATTGGTCAGCACCGTGCCTTGCGCCTGCAATACCGCCGGACTTGCATAATTTTCCGAAGCGATAAGCTCGATATGGTCTTCCTGGCGCTGATTTTCGGCGCAAATCGCCTTCCACAGCTCCGGATCGGTATTAGCGAGATTATGGTGTATGGGGAAGGACATGTTAGCGGCTTTCTTAAGATAAATTAAAGTTGAGATTTTACCATGTTAGCGACCTGCTGATATCTCAAACTGAAACCCTCTGTAGGTGACAACTCGTGTGACGCCCTCCTCAGTCTCCTGCGATAGTCATGTTATCTATAAGGACTGAACCGCACTGCTTCGAGCCGCGTACCAGGATGTCTTTGCCGACCGCAACAATACCTCGGAACATGTCCTTGAGATTTCCTGCAATAGTGATTTCCTGAACCGGGTATTGGATTTCGCCATGCTCCACCCAAAATCCGGAGGCGCCGCGTGAGTAGTCCCCGGTAACCACGTTCACGCCCTGCCCGAGCAAATCAGTTACCAGCAAACCCCTATCCATTTGTTTCAGCAGGCCAGCCAAGTCAAATTCACCGCTTTGCAGCAGTAAATTATGGTTACCGCCCGCATTCCCAGTGGATTGCATTCCCAGCTTGCGCGCCGAATAACTGCCCAGAAAATATCCCTGCAATAAGCCGTTCTTGACCACTTCTCGCTCGCGGGTAATCACGCCTTCATCGTCAAAAGCGCTGCTTGCCAGGCCTTTTTTGAGGTGCGGCAATTCCTTGATTTGCACCAAAGAAGCAAACACCTGTTTACCTAAACTGTCCAGCAAGAAAGACGACTTGCGGTACAGGTTGCCGCCGCTTGCCGCTGCGACGAAATGACCGATCAGGGTTGCCGCAAGCGGCGCTTCAAACAGCACCGGCACCTGCAGCGTGCTGATTTTTCTCGCGCCGAGGCGCTGCACGCAGCGTCTGCCGGCTTTTTCGCCGATGCTTTTCGCGGCTTCCAAATCGTTTTGCGCACGTGCTACATCGTACCATTCGTCGCGCTGCATCGCCTCGTCCTTGCCGGCGATAACCGCGCAGCCGATGCTGTGGCGCGAGCTGGGGAACCCGGACATGAATCCCAGGGTGTTGGCATAGATAAAATGCATCTCCTGGATGGAAACGGTGGCGCCCTCTGAATTACTGACGCGCTTGTCCGCCGCAAACGCCGCAGCCTCGCAGGAACGTGCAAGCTCAATGGCCTGTTCCACGTTTAGTTCCCATGGGTGGTAAAGATCGAGGTCGGGAATATCGCGCGCGAGCAGGTTTTGATCTGCCAGGCCGGCGCATTCATCCGCTGCGGTGTGGCGCGCGATGGAAAGCGCCGCATCCACCGCATCGCGAACCGCAGGTGCTGAAAAATCCGAGGTGCTGGCGTAACCGCGCTGCTTACCGAGATAGACGGTCACCACGAGTCCCTTGTCGCGGTTATATTCGATGGTTTCCACTTCGCCGCGTCGTACAGTGACACTCTGCCCAAAGCCGTCCGACACGTCGGTCTCGCAGGCGCTTGCCCCGCCTTTGCCCGCGCGCTGCAGAATATCCTGCGCGATTTGCTTCAGGGTTTCTTCGTTGTGCGAGAAGCGCTGATTGGACACGGGGTTTGAATCAAGGTGGGTGGAGACTTGTTTCATAAAGGTGGCTATCATACCAGCTTCAATTCCCTGCTTTAAGCCGATGGACCAGCCGATCAGCAAGACTCAACGTAAAAAAAACATGCATGCGCTGCAGTACCTGGGCGAACAATTGGTCACGCTCAATCCCGCGCTGCTCGAGCAACTCGATTTGGCCGAGAAGCTGCGCGATGCCATCATCGAGGCCAGAAAATTGAAAAAAAACGAGGCGCGCCGCAGACAAATGCAATATATCGGCCGATTGATGCGCGAAATCGATGCGGCGCCGATCCGCCAAAAACTGGACGGCATCCTGGGCCCGCAGAAGCAGCACCAAGCGTGGCTAATTCTCATCGAACGCTGGCGCGAGCGGCTTCTCGCCGACGAGGCAGCGCTTGCGGAATTCTTGCGGACTTATCCTCAGGCCAACAGCCAGCGTTTGCTCCTGTTGGTGCGGAACATTCAGCATGAAGAGGCCATTGGCAAGCCACCCAAAAGTTTCCGCACGCTGTTCCAAGAATTGCAGGAACTCATACCACAGCCGCACTTCGACAAATGAAGGCTTGCTATACTTTCGTGCCATGAGCAATGAACTCCTGATCGGGGTGGTTTCCATCAGCGACCGCGCCTCGCAAGGCGTATATCAGGACCAGGGCATTCCTTCTCTGCAGGAATGGTTTGAACGCGCGCTGGCGAGCCCATGGAAAATGGTGTCAAGACTGATTCCCGATGAGCGCGCGCAAATCGAGGCTACACTCAAGGAACTGGTTGACAAAGAGGAATGCCATTTGATTGTGACTACCGGGGGCACCGGTCCTGCGCCGCGCGATTGCACGCCCGACGCGACACTCGCGGTAGCCGACAAGGAACTGCCCGGATTTGGCGAGCAGATGCGCGCAGTAAGCCTCAAATACGTGCCTACCGCGATTCTCTCTCGCCAGGTGGGCGTGATTCGAAAGAAAACTCTGATATTGAATCTACCCGGGCAGCCAAAGGCGATCAAGGAAACGCTTGATGGAATTTTCGCAGCAGTGCCGTATTGTATTGATCTCATCGGCGGGCCGTATATCGAGACCAACGAAGAAGTGGTCAAGGCGTTCCGTCCCAAATCAGCAGTCCGTCCGCCACGCTAGACAGGGCCGCAGTATATACTTCAAAATGATTTATAAAAGAAGAATCGGCTATACTTAGTAACTCGCAGTAATTCTTAATATTTAACTTAACTAATTCGAGGTAATGTCATGAACCGTCGACATTTTCTAAGCGCCTCAGCCGCCTTTTCAACTCTCGCCGCTTTCCCAACCATTGCCCGCCAGGCTTCTGCCGCAATGCTCAGCGAAACCCAGCAGACCGGCTGGCGCACATTTGAAATTACCACAGAGGTCGAACTCAAGGCGGGGGGCCAGCCGAGACTCTGGCTGCCGGTTCCGCTTAACCAGGACACCGAGTACCAGCGTTTGGTATCCAACGAATGGAAAGGCAACACGGTTCGCGCCGGTATTTACCGGGACGCAGTATACGGCGCGCCGGTTTTCTACGCGGAATGGGATGATAAAACCTCCACGCCCCGGGTTCAGCTTGTCAGCCAGTTCGCAACACGAAATCGGTCCGTGGATTTCATGCGCCCGCAGCCGACCGCATTTAATAAGGACGAAATCGAGCTGTACTTGAAGCCCACCAAGCATATTCCGACTGATGGCATTGTGGGTGAAACCTCACGGAAAATCGTCGGAAACCTGAATGACCCGGTAGACAAGTCGCGCGCGATTTACGAGTGGATCGTGGACAACACTTTCCGCGATCCGAAAGTACGCGGCTGCGGAATTGGTGACATCAGCTTCATGCTGGAAACGGGTAATCTCGGTGGCAAATGCGCCGACATCAATGCGTTGTTTGTCGGCTTGGCGCGCGCTGCGGGAGTACCGGCGCGCGACCTGTACGGCGTGAGGGTGGCAACTTCAGCCAACTTCAAGAGCCTGGGCAAAAGCGGCGACATCACTAAGGCACAGCATTGCCGTGCCGAGTTCTTCGATGCGCGTTACGGCTGGATTCCTGTTGACCCTGCCGATGTGCGCAAAGTGGTGCTGGAAGAGGAAGGCAAGATTATTCCCATAGACCATCCGAAAGTGCTGCAGGCGCGCGCAAAACTATTTGGCTATTGGGAAATGAACTGGGTGGGTTTCAATACCGCAGGCGACGTGCAATTGCCGCCCCCACCAGGAGAATCGCTCAATTTCTTCATGTATCCGTATGCAGAAACTGCTGATGGCAAGCCGGACAGCCTCGACCCGCAGAGTTTCCGCTACCAGATGACTTCGCGCGAGATTTCCGCGTAACCAGACCTTAAAATAATGCAGGGCGGCTCTGCGCCGCCCTTTTTTTATCCAATGCCAGACACTCTATTGTCCGCCATCGAAGTTGCGACCGGCGATTCTCCCAAGTCATCTGTAATCTGGCTGCACGGGCTGGGCGCTGATGGCAATGATTTTGTCCCGGTAGTGGATGAATTGGGATTGCCGCCACAACTTGCGGTGCGCT
>JAHFRG010000035.1:4257-14460 GCA_023258935.1 Betaproteobacteria bacterium | reverse complement strand
TTTCTGGCGTTGATTGGTTCGTGTTTTGCGGTGATGGGCGGCGCACAGGCAGAAGTGCGCGTGAGTGTTGTCGCGACCGACCCGCCTGCAGAGACTACGCTAGGCCGCGATGAATCGTTCTATGTTCGCATCCAATTCACCAGCGACGAGCCCATCAGCATCTGGGCGCGCCCTTACTTCAAGGGAAAGGAGGTTTTGAACGCGAAGTCCAATGCATCGTTTCCACATTCGGGTTCAGGCTACGCGCTGGGATGGTTCTCGCTCGACGGACCGGGAGAAGTTGATGAAATCCGCATCCTTGTGGGGGGCAAATCGCGGCGCGAGGGGCCAATCGCAAGCTACCCTGTGAAAATCATCGGAACTGGCGCGACTCCGGACCCCCGGGCAAGAGAACCTTGGGTTGATGAAATGCTTCGGGAAGAGCAAATCGCGCAAAAGCAAGCCTATGAAAAACGCATGAACGAGCCAGTATCGTTTGGAAGTCAAATTTTAATGTCGGGATTCATGCTCCTGATGCTTGGCGTGCTGATTGCCGGGGTTGCAGTGCCCGCATGGGCGTTGTGGAAATGGCAAGGTGGCTGGCGTGTTGCGGCGGCGGTTCCTGCGGTGCTGATGGCATTTGTAGTGCTCAGGATCATTTTCGGCGTATCGCGCGACCCGACTTCGCATAATTTGTGGCCGTTCGAAATCCTCATATACGGAGTGGTCAGCCTGGTCATCATGGGAGGGCTGGTTATTGCCCGGCGCTTCATCGGCACGGAGGATTGAAGATGGAGCGCGTGCTTGGCTCGCTTTTCCTCATAGGGATGGGCGTCCTCCTGCTCGTCGTTGCGTGGCGCGGCTACGTTTCGGGCGAGTTGCGCGCAGGCGTCGCCTACTTTCGCCCCTACCGGCCCAACCGCGAGGACAACCCCTTCGCGTTTCACTTCTATCTCATACTTTATTTTTGCAGTGGGATGGCGTTGACGGTGTGGGGCATCCTTGCGCTGTTTGGCGGCGCGCCGGCGTTAAAGTGGCGCTGAATATTTGAAGAGTTTTTGATTTAGATCAAGACATCGCCAGATTTCATGCCGGATTCGGCCTTTATTGGTTGCTCCCATGCTAGATTTCTAGGTTGGTTTAGGAATCCAAATCAATTCCTCCGGCGCGCGAATATGCGGCTACTGCTGATTAATCCTAAATACCCGGAAAGCTTCTGGAGCTTTAAGTGGGCGGTGAGCGAGGTACTATCCGGCAAGCGTGCCATTAATCCGCCGCTTGGGCTCGCAACGCTTGCCGCGCTGTGTCCGCCGCATTGGAAGGTGCGCATTGTCGATGAAAATGTCGAATCGGTGCCGCTGGAAGCGGAGGCGGACATCGTCGGCGTGTGCGGGATGGGTGTTCAGTACGCGCGGCAGAAGGAGTTGCTTGGCTTCTACCGCAAGGCCGGTTACTACGTAGTGGCAGGCGGAAGCTACGCATCACTATGTCCGGAGCGCTACGCAGAGATCGCCCATACCGTGGTGGCCGGTGAAGCCGAATACATCTGGAAGCAATTCTGCTCCGACTTCGAGCGCGGTGCGCCGCTTCCGCTTTACCGCGAGACCGGCACCGTATCACTTGCGGATTCTCCTGTGCCGCGTTTCGATCTGCTGCAATTTAACAAGTACACCACCGCCACGCTGCAGTTCTCGCGTGGTTGCCCGTACCTGTGCGAGTTCTGCGATATCATCGTCATGTTCGGCCGCAAGCCGCGTCACAAGAGTGCGGAGCAGGTTGGGCGTGAGCTTGATGAGATGCGCCGGCTTGGCGTCCATAATGTGTTCTTTGTGGACGACAACATGATTGGTCACCGGGCGGCGGTGAAGGAATTGTTGAGTTTTCTCGCGGACTACCAGCGCCGGCACGGGTATGCCTTCTGCTTCGGCACCGAAGTATCGCTCAATCTTGCTCAGGATCGCGAGCTGCTGGAACTTTTCCGCGATGCAAATTTCGCATGGGTATTCGTCGGAATCGAATCGTCCGATCCGGAAACGCTGAAACAGACCCGCAAGACGCAAAACACTCGCGAAGACGTGCTGACTTCGGTGCGCCGTATTTATTCGTACGGAATTGACGTGCTGGCGGGGTTCATTGTCGGCTTCGACAACGACACGCTTGCCACTTTCGAGCACCAGTACCGGTTCATCGTCGATTCCGGCGTGCAGGCGGCAATGGTTGGTTTGCTCACCGCCTTGCCGAAGACGCCGCTCTACAAACGACTCGAAGGAGAAGGCCGACTGCGACCTGCCGCGAATGGAACGGATAACACCAAACCGGCCACCAACGTGGTTCCGAAACGAATGCCTTACGAGGCCATGATAGAGGCATATGAGCAGATGTATCGGCGACTGGTGTGCGATCGTAATATCGCTGAGCGCATTCGCAATAAATTCCGCTTCATGCGCTCGCCGGTGTACTCGGGCGGGTACTCGTTCCGAGAGCAACTTGGCATCGTGCGCCGGCTGATAGTCAAAGGGATTTTTCCGGGGGGCATATCGCGCGTTTGGCACTTCGTGCGCACGCTGCCGCTCGGCGCACCGCGGAAGCTGCCGCTGTCTATCGCAGATTGGATCGCCGGGCTGTCGATGCGCAATTACGTGGACCGCTATTTCGGTAACAAGCCGGTGCGCGAGGGCAAAGTGGCCAGGCTGTTCGAAGCGATTCAGCGAATCGGCCGCACGTACCAGTCGCAAGCAAACATCGGCCTGTCACTACGGATACTCGCGGTGCCCAATATCTCAGTCTGCCTGCACGGCGGCGTGTATCAGGGATTTTTTTCAGCTGCAGTCCGTCACCTGGAAACACTTCTCATAAAAACGCAGTCCACGATTACATTGCGTATCGAGGCGTTGCGCGAACATGAGCGTCCTCACCTGGACCGCTTGTTGGCGCGGCTTGCGCGCCATGGCGACCGGATTTTCATTGTTGTTGACGAGCGATTACGGAAAATCATCCGCATCGACTCTTCGGTGTTCCATCTGATGCTGGAGGAAAGTACTGCTTCAATTGCGCAGGGATGAGCGCTGATTATTGGTATCGAAAAATGGGCGTTCGGGTCAGCTAGAACTGGTAGGCGACCGAGACTCCCAGCAGGAAAGTCCGGCCTGGCGAGGGCTCGAAATAGCGTCCGTTGGCTTCGTTTACGATTACTGATCCGACGTACTGGTGATCCAAGATATTATCGACCCGCACAAACTCACTCAATACCAGCCTGCTCATCTCCTGTTTGACTATAATGCGCCAGCTCGCGACCCCATATCCATTGGCGTATTGCGTGTTGGTATCGTTGGCATAGAACAGGCTAGAGGCGCGAAACTCAAGCGCAGTTGAAAAGCTGCCGTTGAAAGTGGCCCAGCCGAACTCGCTGTAAAGGAGGTTGCGCGGCACTCCAGGGATGCGGTTGCCCGCCGGGACCTGGATGGTGTTGATGCTCGGGAAAACACAGGGGGTCACCGGCTGACAGCTCAGAAATGATGAGTCAAAGTTCGCCTTCAGATAGGTATAGGAGAGCAGCGCGGTAAAGCCCATCGGCAGGCGGCTGTCCAAGCCTAGCTCGATACCTTTCCGGCTGGCCTGGTCCACGTTCTGATACACAGTCCGACCGCCGGAGTTCTGCAGTACCGACAGTTCGTCCTGCGTATCTATCTTGAACAAAGCCAGGTTCAGACGGGTATACGGGCCCAGAAACGCCTTGGCGCCGAGTTCGTAGTTATTGCTTGTGGCCGGCTGCAGCGCAAAGTTGAGGCCCGCGCCGTTCAGCTTATAGGCCAGTTCGTTAAAGGTTGGCGTCTCGAATCCTTTGCCGTAGTTTGCATATAGGTTCAGGGTGGGTCGCGCCTTGAACATGATTCCCACTACCGGGCTGGTTTTGTTGTACGCGACTGATCCACTGTCGTTGCCGTTGCTCAGAAAATTGTCATCGGACTTAAACGGAACCCGGCTGTGGCGTACTCCGGCAAGCACCAACCAGCGCTCTACCGGCTCCCACTCACCTTGGATATATTGGTCAAAGTCGAATACGGAGTCCTCTTCATTGCGGCGCAGATTACCGGCTACCCCCAACGCCGTGGGGCTGGCCGCGGGGCCGGTGAAGTTGTTGAAGCCTTGGCGATGATCTTGCATGTTGTCGTAGTTGATTCCCGCAGTGAACGTGAGCGGGCGTGAGGCGAGTTGCATTTTTCGGCGCCATTGAGCGTCCACGCCGTAAAACTGCCTGTTCAAATCCACTACTCCGCCAGAGCTACTGGGAGGAATCTGCGCTGCCGGCGTGATAGCCTGGAATTGAGTCACCTGGCGGGCCCCGATATAACCCAGCATGTGGATCGCATCTTGGTCCGTGAGCCTCTTGTCCCACACCAGCCCGCCCTGTATGTTGGAAAAACTTTTACGCGTGTTGAACAACTCCGCGTTGGTTCCAGCCTGTTTGGGATTCTGCATGACTTGGGCCTTCGTCAGGCCGAGCGGATCCAGCGCCACGGGGGTATTGAGATAGTTGGCTACCAGAGTCAGCGTTGAGTCATCGCCGGCGGCAACTTTCGTTTTGGCATTGAAGAGGTCTCGGGTCGCGGAACTGTGATCGCGGTAACCCTCAGTCGAAAATTGGGAAATATCGAACATGTAGTTCGCCGGCCCGCCCTGGCCGCCCGCCGTTAATCCCGTGCGCCAGGTCCGGAAGCTGCCAAACTCCACGTTCGGTGTGACGGTACGTTGTTGCGGTCCGTCCTCGGTAAAAATTTGAATTACGCCGCCTGAAGAGTTGCCATACAACGCCGAAAACGGGCCGCGCAGAACCTCAATGCTGCGGGCCGATCCCAAGTCAAAATTGGATACCTGCCCCTGGCCGTCTGGCATGGTGGCTGGAATGCCGTCCATGTAGAGTCGAATACCGCGCACGCCAAAGGTGGAACGAGCGCCGAAGCCACGAATCGATATCTGCAGGTCTTGGGCGTAGTTCTGCCGGTTGTTCGCCACCACTCCGGGAACGGTCACCAAGCTCTCAGATAAATTGACTTTAGCCTGTCCGTCCTGAATCCGTTTCTGGTCTATTGAATCTATCGACGCAGGTACGTCGAAACTCCGCTGTTCGACACGCGTAGCAGTGACGACGACGGGGGATAGTTCGATGTTCGAGTCTGAAGCCTGCTGCTCACCTTCAGCCGTGCCCGCTCTAATGACCGTGAAGAACAGGACAATGGAGAATGCGACGAGGCATCGCTTGGAACGCGTCTCCATGTAAATAATTCCTCCCTGAGAGACAACGACCCGCTAATAGCTACTGTTGCGTTGCTTGCACCGGTACGACCGGCCTTCCACCACAGTGAAGTAGCCATTCTTGAAGATCCAGAAGGAGGCGAAATTTGATTTAGATCAAATAAAATGCAATTGGCATGACCTGGGTTTCAAAATCATGAAGTTCATGAGCCTGGTACACGCGAATAATTTACAAATAAATAAAAGAATCACCTTAGCCCGACTCTTTTCCAAGTTGAAAAATACCCCACTCAACCTGGTGCAAAAAGAGTCTGGCACGCCGATGTCGGGTTAGGGAAAGATCGAGCCAGTCGCTTAGAGAGGCGAGCCAGCCAGAAACGTAAGCCCGGCACTGATCCATGGTGTGGCAAAGTTCAAGAATTTCGAAAAACCAGACTGGAAAATGTTGTGAGGATTTGGTTTAAAGCAATGCTATAATCCCCGCAACAATTCAAAATTTGAATAAGCATGTTCAAAGTCCTGCAGTTCAACATGCAGTTCGGGCAGATGTGGGATGATGCCTATCCCGACCACGCTCCTGTCAACCTCGACCTCACCATCGCGGAAATTCGCAGCCATAACGCTGACATCGTACTGCTGCAGGAGGTGGAGCAGGTGACGCCCCTCGGCGTGCAGCACAACCCTCCGCCCAATTACACGAAGCTGCGGGCAGCACTCAGCGGCTACGACGGATATTTCTCGTGGAGAAAAATCGATCCGCGCGAGCTGCCTTTCGGCGTTGGCCTGGCCATTTTCTCGAAGACGCCGTTACGCGACACCCTCTCGCATGACCTGCCGTCGCCGGCGATCGAGTTCGAATTTCACGGCCAAAAAAGAACGCCCACCGACCGCCTGCTCCTCGGCGCAAATACTACGCTCGCCGGACGCGACCTCAGGATCTTTAACACGCACCTGCTGGCGTTTTTCATGCTCAGTCCGACCGCCGAGGAGGAAGACGGCCAGCGCAAGATCGTCGTCGAGCAGCTGCGCGCCTCGAAGGGACCCACGCTGCTCGGTGGCGATTTCAATGTCAGCAAGCATGAATCATTGGTGCGGCAATTTGCAGATGCCGGTTACAAGACAGTGCAGACGGAAAAAGTCACCTGGCGCCGGCGCCCTTTCGTGCTTGACCATATTTTCTACAGCCGGCACCTGCGGCCGGTACGCCACGATGTGAAGCCGACTCCCGCTTCCGACCACCATATACTCGTGGCGGAATTCGAGTTTGTGGATTAAAAGGCGTTTATCGCGGAACGCAGCCGGGCGCCCAAATTCCCGGCCGCGTCACTCGGGCTGAAAAACCTTGTAGCCCGAGGGTATTCCTAAATACTAGCGGTCGCTCTTACCACGATCACGGTCATGATGGTCGCGATCACGATCTTGGCAACCTTCATGTTCATGCTCGGGACGGCAAGCCTTAGCTGCATCCTTATTCTGAGCCTGTGCAACGCAGCTCCTGGCCTTTTGAAGCGCCGCAATCCTCTGATCCATGCGCTCCAGTATGCGTTGCTTATTCTCCTGAAACTTCTGGGCTTGATCGCCTTTTTGCTCAGTTTGCGGTTGTTTCTGATCGACAGCGAAAGCAGCGGGCAAAAGCAACAGCGAAAGCGCGAAAACCATGCCGAGCCCAAACACGATATGTTTCAACATTTTTATCTCCTGAAAATTGTCAATTAATTTGCCTATCTTCCGGCGCTTTATTACGCACCAATACAATTAACGGCCTGGAGACGTTTGGGTTGACAGATTTACCACCCAATAACCCGCACACGCACAACAACATACAGCGGGGCCGTTACCCTTTAACGCACACCTTGGGGCGGAGAAAAGCCACGCGCCGCGCGAGCCCGGCCCGCTCCGTCGCCTCGGCGACGAGATTGACATCCTTATAGGCGCCCGGCGCCTCTTCGGCAACGCCCCGCATGGAGCGGGTGCGGATCAGGATGCCTTCACGCGCCAGCTCATCCACCAGCTGCCGGCCGCGCCATTGCTTGAGCGCCTGATGCCGGCTCATGGCGCGCCCCGCGCCGTGGCTCGCGGAAGAAAAAGCGAGGCGCTCGCTCTCGACGGTTCCGGCAAGAATGTAAGAACCTGTTCCCATGCTCCCGCCGATGACCACCGGCTGCCCGGCCGCGCGGTAGCGTTCCGGCAGCGAAGGATGTCCCGGACCGAAAGCGCGGGTCGCGCCCTTGCGGTGCACATAGAGCAGGCGCTTGCCCCCGTTCACCGCGTGACGTTCAGGTTTACAGGTGTTGTGCGAGACGTCGTACAGCGTTTCCAGCACGGCGTTCGGTATATCGTGCCTGAAAGTTTCCCGCGTCAGGTGCGTGAGAATCTGGCGATTGGCGAGAGCGCAATTCATCGCCGCGTTCATGGCTCCAATGTATTGCTGTCCTTCGGGCGAGTTGATCGGGGCGCACGCAAGCTCGCGGTCAGGCAGGCTGATGCCGAGCCGTGAAGCGCCTTTCGCCAGGCTCACGAGGTAATCGGTGCCGATCTGGTGGCCGAGCCCGCGCGAGCCGCAATGAATCGAAACCACGAGCTGCCCCTCGTGCAGCCCGTAAGCATCGGCCGCCTCCCTGTCGTGAATGCGGTCCACCACCTGCACCTCAAGATAGTGGTTGCCTGAGCCGAGCGTTCCCATTTCGCCGCGCTGCCGCTTCTTGGCGAGTATGGATACATTCTCCGGAATGGGATCCACCATTCGACCGTGCTCTTCGATAAATTCGAGGTCGGCCTCGGTGCCATAGCCGCGCTTCACCGCCCATTGCGCGCCGCCGGTCAGCACTTCATCAAGTTCAGAGATATTCAGCTTGAGCTCGCCTTCTTCGCCTACTCCGGCTGGAATATGCTCGGACAATCCACGGGCGAGCGAAGGAAGTATTCCTACCACGTCCTTCAGCTCGAGATTGGTGCGCAGGCAGCGTATGCCGCACGAAATGTCAAAGCCCACGCCGCCGGCGGAAATAATCCCGCCCTGTTCGGGATCGAAAGCTGCGACGCCTCCGATGGGGAAGCCGTATCCCCAGTGCGCGTCGGGCATGGTCATCGCCGCGCCGACGAGCCCGGGCAGCCGGGCGACATTTGTGATTTGCTCCATTACCTTGTTGTCCATCGCCGCCAGCAACTCGCGGCTGCCGTAAAGCCGCACTTCGCCGCGCTGCTCGCCCGCAGCAAGCGGGATGGTCCAGCACCACTCATTGATTTCTTGCAGTCGGGAAAGATCCATGGTCTATACGTCCACGATGCAGCGTGCTTCCCAGCCGTTAGCTGTCTTCTTCACTTCCAGCATGGTGAGTGTCGCGCCTTTCACTTCCACGCCGCGTTCCAGCGCCGGCCGCCACGGCTCGCCGCTCGCGCTCCCGCGCCAGCTCTCGCCGTCGCGCTCGAGATGGAACCGGCTGAACACCATGCCGCGCTCGCGCGCGAGCCCGAGCAGTAGGTTGAGCCAGCGTACCAGTGCGAGTTCCTGGTCGGCTTCCTCCAACTCGACGCTCACTGATTCAACAGCCTTCACCGCGTCGAGGTCGGTCATAACCGCGAAAGTCGCGCGTGCCGCGTCCTCAAACGCCTCTTCCATGGTCGCGCCGCGACCCACGATGCCGATATCGGCGCCGTGCTCAAAGTAAGCGTCAGGCGCTTCCGTGGTATTCATAGTCGGTAACTACTCTATTTATTATGATGCGCCAATTGGGGGCTTGCCAGTATGATTTGAGTCAACCTGTGGCATTCGCAACTGCCAGCCAAACACTGGTACTCGGAGAATTAAGCCGCCCTCAGCGCATCAACGATGTTCATGCGCGCGGCGCGGGCGGCGGGGAGAAAGCCGCCGGCAAATCCCATTATCAGGGCGAACAGCAGCGATTTAAGAATAATCATGGCGTTGAGCTTGAAGCTGAACGCGAGCTCGGCGAAGGTTTGCCAGTTCATGGTGGAAATGGACAGGAACTGCATCAGCGAAGCAAAGCCCAGCCCGATCACCCCGCCGATGATTCCCAGAAATAATGATTCCAGCAGGAAAGCGCGCATGATGTTCTGCCTGCGGAAGCCCAGCGCGCGCAAAGTGCCGATTTCGGTGGTGCGGTTGGCGACCGAGGTGTACATGGTAATCATCGCTCCGATGGTCGCGCCAATCGCGAAAATCACGCTCAGCACGATGCCGAGGATGCTGATGAAGCGTGCCAGCATTTCCGATTGCTCCGCATAGAACACCGACTCGCGCTTGGTTTCCACCGTGAGCCGCGGGTCGCTTTCAACGGCCTGCTTGAAACTTGTGAAATTTCCCGGGTCGTTGAGCTTGACAATGACCGAGGAAAACACCGGGCGGCGGAACGCCTGCATCAATTGCTCGACATCGCCCCAGATTTCGGAGTCAAAGCCGCTGTTGCCGGCCTCCATTACGCCCACCACCGACCAGTCGCGCAGGCCGAAGCGCAACGTGCCGCCGATTTGCGCGCCGTTGAAGCGCTCGGCAATGCTTTTCCCGACAACGATTTCCGACGCTCCGGAATGGAACATGCGGCCTGCCGCGAGTTTCACCTGCGGGCGCAGCTTAAGACCGGTTTGCGAAACGCCGCGCACGATGACATTGACCGGGCTGTCGCTGCCGCGCTTGGGCATGGCGACCAGCACCACCATTTCCTTCGAGGCGAGACGCTCGCCGTTTTCTCCAAATGCCACTTCGGGGCGCGCTTCAATTACCGCCGCAGAAGGGCGATCCACCCCGCTTTGTATTTCGGTTTGTGATGAGCGGCGGATTACCACTGCGTTATCGTAAGAACCGGTTTGCACCAGCGTGACCTTTAATCCTTCGGCGAGCATCAAAACGGTTGCGAACACGTACACTACCAGCGCCATTCCGGAGACGGTGAGCGCGGTGGTGAGCTTGCGGGTCCACAAGTTGCGGAAGGAATAGGAGTAGGGGATGTGCAT
>JAHFRG010000035.1:2432-4157 GCA_023258935.1 Betaproteobacteria bacterium | reverse complement strand
GCGCGCCAGGTGGGAAGAATGGCGGCGACCGCTCCCACCAACAGCGCCGCAGCCAACTGCGTCGCCACGGTTTGCCATGAAACATAAAAAACCTTAAACAGCGCGCCCATAGCGTTGCCGAAAGCATTAGCGACCGGAAATGTGCAGGCGATTCCCACTGCGCCGCCGAGAGCGGCAATCGCCAGTGATTCGCCGAATATCAGTTTGGCGAGAAACGGGGGCGCAAACCCCAATGCTTTGATTGTGGCGTATTCCGCGGCGCGCTCGCGCGCGGTCATCGCCATGGTGTTGGCCATCACCGCCATGATGATGACGATGATGACAAACGAGACGATTTGAATGGCCACCAGAATCGCCTCGGTCATCTCGACGAAGCTCAACTGGAATGCTTTCTCGGTTTCCGTGAGCGTTTCCGCGAGCGAGTTTTTGAATGTGTTGTCGATTTCCTGAGACACCTCAGCGGCGTGCTCGGGATGAGTCAGCCCCACGATATATACGCCGACGTAGTTGGCACGGCGGGGAATAGTGCGTTTCAGGGTTTCATTTAAGTAATCCCAGTGGAAGAAAAATTGCGAGGTGTCGGTTTTTTTCTCCGCGCCGTGGTAGATGCCGCGGATGGTGAAGCTCCAGTTTCCCGGGAAAATCGTGCCGCGCAACGGCACTGTATCGCCCACTTTCCATCCGAACTGGTCGGCGAGCTTCTTGCCGATAAGGGCGCCCTTGCGGTCGATCAGAAACGCTTTTTTCTCCTCTTCCGGCAAAATGTATTCGGGATAAAGGTCGAGGTAAGTCGGAGCTTCAATGGCAAACTGGGGGAAAAAGTTTTTCTCGCTGATATAGACGCCGCCGAACCAGTTGGCGTGAGATACGCCGGCCACGCCCTCTATCTTGCGGATTTTTTCCCCATATGTGACCGGCAGCGGGAACACCAGCGAAATGGCGTTACGGGTAATCAGGCGCGCCGCTGAAGTGCTTTCAGCGCCGGCGTACCAGGCATTGACCACTGTGCGCAGCAGGCCGAATGCCAGTATCGCCACCACGATTCCCAGCAGCGTCAGGCCGGTGCGCAGTTTGTGGCGCATGGCATTCCGAAAGACGAGTTTGAGCAGATACATTAGATTAAGGAACCTCTGCTGTGTCGAGCACGCCTTTATCCAGATGGCGGATAATACGCGCGCTCTGCGCGGCGTGCGGGTCGTGAGTGACAAGAATGATGGTTTTGCCGAGTTCGCGGTTGAGCCGCCCAAGCAGCTTCAGGATGTCGTCGGCCGAGATGCGGTCCAAATCGCCGGTGGGCTCATCTGCCACCAGGATCGTCGGATCGGTGACCACCGCGCGCGCAATCGCCACGCGCTGCTGCTCACCGCCAGAAAGCTCGGAAGGATAATGGTGCATGCGCTCGCTCAATCCCATCATGGAGAGCGCGGTTTCCACATGCTGCTTTCTCTGTTTGCCGGTGAGACGGGTGAGAAGAAGCGGCAGCTCGACATTTTCAAACGCGGTGAGCACCGGGATTAGATTGTAGAACTGGAATACAAAGCCGACATGAGTCGCGCGCCAATCAGCAAGCTGGGATTCGGATAATGCCGTTATATCCACGCCTCCGATGCGTATCTCTCCGCGGTCGGGCTTGTCTATGCCGGCGATAAGATTGAGGAGCGTGCTTTTGCCCGAGCCGCTAGGTCCCATCAGCGCCAGGAATTCGCCGCTGGGGATATCAAAGCT
>JAHFRG010000035.1:0-2332 GCA_023258935.1 Betaproteobacteria bacterium | reverse complement strand
TTATTTGGTTGCGAGCCTGACTGAAGATCCGTCGGCGAGTTTCCCGTGAGGGTTCAACACAAGCTTGTCGCCGAATTGCAGGCCTTGCTTCACTTCCACCATATCGCCGATGCGGCTGCCGGTCTCGACCGGAACCTGGTGCGCTATGCCGTCGCGAATGACAAACGCCACAGTCTTGCCTCCGCGGGTGGCGAGCGCTTCAGGGCTCACCACGATGCGCGGTTTTTGCTGTTCGGCAGTCAACTCCTGATTAAGAAAAGTTACTTTGGAGCTCATTTCCGGAAGAATGCGCGGATCGGGGTCGAGGAAGCGCACCTTGGTCGTCACTGTCGCTTTGGCACGGTCCACCGTCGGTACGATGCGGCTGACCTCGCCGCGAAAGCGCACGCCAGGCAGCGCATCGAGCTGGATTTCGCAAGGCTGTCCGACCTTGACTTTTTGCAGGTTGGATTCGGAAACATCTGCTTCCACTTCCAGAGTGGACATGTCGGCCATGGTCACCACCGCGCCCTTGGTATCCAGCGCCGAGGAGAACGGCGTGACCACATCGCCGACGTTGGCAGTTTTGGACAAGATCACTCCGTCAAACGGCGCGCGGATCAGAGTGTATTCGACCGCGACTTGCGCCGCCCGGTGCTGGGCCTCGGCGGCATTGATCGCCGCTTTGAGGCTGCTTAGTGCAGCGGCCGCTTTGTCAAAACGTGCCTGCGCCGAATCGAGGCTCGCTTCCGACACAAATTTTTGCGCCACCAGCTCGCGTGCGCGCTTGAGCTGCCGCTCGGCGTCGTGATATTCCGCTTCGCCCTGTTCCAGATTGGCTTTTGCCACATTGACTCCTGCCGCGGCATTTTCCATGTTGGCCACCATATCGCGGTTTTCCAGCCGCGCGATGATTTCGCCTTGTTTCACGCGGCTGCCTTCGGCGACCCCCAGCCATTCCAGTCTTCCGCTAGCCTTGGACGCGACCGCAGCCTTGCGCTGCGCCACGACGTAACCGGTGGCGTTGAGCAATGCAAATTGCTGCGAGGGATAGGCGCTGGTGACCTGTGTCTGTTCGACTTCAAGCGGCGCTGTGTAGATATAATAAAGCGCTGCGCCGGCAACGAGGGCGAGAGCGATAATGATGAACAGCGCCCGGCGTAGTTTGTTTTTTGTCTGGATGGGGCTGATTGCCGTGCTGTCGCGGCTGATTCTGAGCTTGGCCAGGTCTTCTTCAGGCACTGCGCTTTTCATATGCGTTCGGATAATCGGGTGGCTTGAGCAAGCTCATTGCTTGGCTTATTGCTTGACTGGGGCGGCGGGATGTCGCCGATATGAAAGCTGAAAGCGCCGCTGCGGCGGTCGCTGAAATAAGCTTTCAGAGTTTCGCGGACGGTGCGGAAAGCAAGCTTTTCCCACGGTATCTGCCGCTCATCAAATAACTGCACCTCCAGGCTTTCGGCGCCGGGCTTGAAATTCAAATCGAGCAGTTGGCCGCGAAACAGCAGATACACCTGGTTGATGTGCGGGACATTATATAAAGCATACAGCATGCTGATTTCCACACGCGCATGAGCTTCTTCCAGCGTCTCGCGCACCGCGCCCTCGATGGTGGTTTCGTGATTTTCCAGAAACCCCGCAGGCAGCGTCCACAGGCCGTGGCGCGGCTCGATGGCGCGCCGGCACATGAGGATTTTGCCTTCCCATTCGGGGATGCAGCCCACCACGATTTTTGGGTTCTGGTAATGGATGGTGGTGCAGGCATCGCAGACGTAGCGCGGCAAGGTATCGCCGGGAGGAATGAGCGAGCGCACGGGTGACCCGCAGTTGCTGCAGTATTTCATGTTCGTTCCAAATTTAACTTATTATTATACCGCAAGCCGCCGTGCTCCCCGCAACGATGGAGAAATCCGCAGGTCGATTTTCGAGTCCTTGTCGGGGAGTTGTTCTACGGATTAAGGGAGCTGCAGTTGATCGTCGATCAGTGGGTCAGGCACTACAACACCGAGCGGACGCATGGCAGCGTGAACCACCGACCGCCGGCGCCGCAGGCTTGGGTTCAACGTCAAGCCCGCTTTAAAGACGCAATCAGGAATTACCTCGATGAAGGCATTCCATTTGTGGCTCAGTGCTGCCGTCCACACAACAGCCTTCAACTGACTATACTTGGGACATCCTGATGTTTGCGAGTGCCAGGCGATCTACAAGAGTACGCATTAGCGCGCGCGCAAAATGGAGTTGGCAGCTGTCGCTAAGACGTTCCAATGCATCGTTCTTAAACTCAGCAATAACCACGTCGGTCAGAGACTCGACGGTGGCCTGCCGTGGTAGTGCGCCACCTCGAATGTAACTC
>JAHFRG010000101.1 GCA_023258935.1 Betaproteobacteria bacterium | reverse complement strand
AGTTCGCAACAACGCAGATGGCTGCCGCAACAGCTTGCAGCCTAAAAGACAAAACGTTCAGGCTGCGGCGCATTTACCAACGGCGCCACACAGGTTTCAAACAGATCCACTGAACTGTATGCGCCGGGTGCGGCACAGGTAAACAATTTCGCCGCCATTACCGGCGGGTCGCCGACGATGGCAAACAGTCTGCCTCCCGGCTTCAAGGCCTGCTGGTAAACCTCGAGAAGCAGCGGCACCGATCCGGTCAGCACGATCACATCGTAAGGCGCGTGCTTGTTCCAGCCCAGGGAAGCGTCGCCGGTATCCAGTGTGATGTTGGTGATACCCTCGGTCTTGAGAATTTGCGCGGCTTTTATCGCGAGCTCGGGAAAGATTTCCACGCTGTAGACATGCTGCGAGCGGGCGGCGAGAAGCGCGCAGAAATAACCGCTGCCGGTTCCCACTTCAAGCACTGTGTCGGTTTTCTTCAAGCCGATTTCCTGCAGGCAGCGCGCTTCCAGTTTCGGCGGCCACATCGTCTGGCCTTGCCCCAGAGGGATTTCCATGTCGGCAAAGGCGAGCGCGCGCCATTTTTCCGGGACAAACCGCTCGCGCTTTGTTGCGAACAATAAATCAAGCACTTCCTGGTCCAGCACTTCCCAGGTGCGGATTTGCTGCTCGACCATGTTGAAGCGTGCCTGTTCGATATCCATGGGCTTGAAATCCAAGGGTGTTTCCATACTTGCAATTATCGCATAGTTCGCGTAGTTTCATGGTTACACGTTAGGGGTCCTGGCTGTTAATGCAACCCTACAAAACTCCCAAGCGCAGCGGTAACGCGGCGCGAGGGGGCGCAAACACCGGAGTTTACAAAAACGTAAATGAGGATGTTTAAGCCCCCGAGCAACAAAGTTAATGCAAGCGACGAGTTTTGTAGACAGGCCGGGTGAGATAAACCCTTATAACCTGATGCGGGTAATGCCGTCGTAGGGAAGCGTGGCGGAATCCCTCCACCCTCGCTCCCGAAACTGCAGGTCCCAAGGAGCGAGTATGAATGCAATCCCGAAATTCTTAAGTGCCACCGCCCACGTTGATGAAGCGGCGGTGAAGCCTTTGCCCAATTCGTGCAAGGTTTATGTGAAAGGCAGCAGGCCCGACATCCGGGTGCCGATGCGCGAGATCACGCAGACCGACACGCCCGCTTCCTTCAGCGCCGAGAAAAATCCGCCGATTTATGTCTACGATACCTCCGGGCCTTACACCGACCCGCAGGCGACGATTGATATCCGCGCGGGACTGCTGCCGCTGCGCGAAAAATGGATATACGAGCGCAACGACACTGAAAAACTTTCCGGCCCAAGCTCGGAATTCGGCCGCAGCCGGCTGACCGATCCCAAGCTCACCGAGTTGCGCTTCAATCTCAAGCGCAAGCCTTTGCGCGCCAAGAGCGGAATGAATGTCACGCAGATGCACTATGCGCGCGAGGGTCGAATCACACCGGAAATGGAATTCATCGCGATTCGCGAAAACCAGCGGCGCGATGCGCTTTCGGAGTTAATTACCCGCCAGCATCCCGGCCAGGATTTCGGCGCTTCCATTCCCAAATTCGTCACGCCTGAATTCGTGCGCGATGAAGTGGCACGCGGGCGGGCGATTATTCCCGCCAACATCAACCATCCGGAATCCGAGCCGATGATTATCGGCCGCAACTTCCTGGTGAAGATCAATGCCAACATCGGCAACTCGGCCATCACCTCATCCATCCAGGAGGAAGTGGAAAAAATGACCTGGGCCATCCGCTGGGGCGGCGACACGGTGATGGATTTGTCCACCGGCAAAGACATCCACGAAACACGCGAGTGGATTATCCGCAACTCTCCCGTCCCCATCGGCACCGTGCCGATTTACCAGGCATTGGAAAAAGTGGACGGCAAGGCTGAAGAGATGACGTGGGAAATTTACCGCGACACGCTGATTGAGCAATGCGAGCAGGGCGTGGATTATTTCACCATCCATGCCGGAGTGCGGCTGCCCTTCATTCCGCTCACTGCCAAGCGCATGACCGGCATCGTCTCGCGCGGCGGCTCGATCATGGCCAAGTGGTGCCTCGCGCATCACAAGGAGAGCTTCCTCTACACCCGCTTCGAGGAAATCTGCGAAATCATGAAAGCGTACGACGTGAGCTTTAGCTTGGGCGACGGCCTGCGCCCCGGCTCGATTTACGACGCCAACGACGAAGCGCAGATCGCTGAATTAATAACTCTCGGCGAACTTACCGACATCGCCTGGAAGCATGACGTGCAGGTGATGATTGAAGGCCCGGGCCATATTCCCATGCAGCTCGTCAAGGAAAACGTGGATTTGCAGTTGAAGTATTGCAAGGAAGCGCCGTTCTACACGCTTGGCCCGCTCGCCACCGACATCGCGCCCGGCTACGACCACATCACCTCTGCAATCGGCGCTGCGATGATAGGCTGGTTCGGCACCGCGATGCTGTGCTACGTCACGCCCAAGGAACACCTCGGGCTTCCTGACAAGGACGATGTGAAAGACGGCATCATGGCTTACAAGATTGCCGCCCATGCTGCGGATTTGGCGAAAGGCCATCCCGGAGCGCAAATCCGCGACAACGCATTATCCAAAGCGCGCTTTGAATTCCGCTGGGAAGACCAGTTCAATCTCGGCCTCGATCCCGACAAGGCAAAAGCTTTTCACGACGAGACGCTGCCGCAGGAAGGCGCCAAGCTCGCGCATTTCTGCTCCATGTGCGGACCGCATTTCTGCTCCATGAAGATCACCCAGGACGTGCGCGACTACGCCGCGCAGATCGGGGTTTCCGAAACCGAAGCGCTGGAGCGCGGCATGCAGGAAAAAGCGGAGGAATTCCGGCAGGCGGGTGCTGAAGTGTATCGAAAGCTCTGATCTACTCGTAGTATTGCAATGTAAGTAACATTTGTGTTACTATAATCCGTGCCCGCTATCCAGGTCCTTGAGTATCTCGACATGCGGGGCCGCTCGCCGTATGCGCGCTGGTTCGAGCGCCTTAATGCGCCCGCAGCCGCGAAGGTGGCGACAGCACTCTACCGACTGGCACAAGGCAACTTTTCGAACGTGAAGGGTGTGGGTAGCGGGGTATTTGAGCAGCGCGTCGATTTCGGGCCGGGATACAGGATTTATTTCGGCAAAGACGGCGACACGGTAGTGATTCTGCTTGGCGGTGGCACAAAGCAACGTCAGCAGCAAGACATCAGCGCCGCGAAGCGGGCATGGGATGACTACCGGCACCGCAAGAGCAAAGGCTGATGAATCAGGAGGCGATATGGCACTGACAAGGGATTTCAAGGAAACGGTTCTGGCGCGCGCGCAGCGCGATGCGCGGTTCCGCGAAGCGCTGTTTACCGAGGCGATCAACGCCTACCTGGCGGGCGATACCACTGTAGGCAAAGCCATCCTGCGCGATCTGGTGAACGCGACCATTGGTTTCGAAGGACTCGCGGTGGAAATCAACAAACCAAGCAAGAGCCTGCATCGGATGCTGGCCCCGCGCGGCAATCCCAACACCGAAAACTTCTTCGGCATCGTGAGAGCATTACAGAAAAAGACGCGCGTGAAGCTTCGCGTGACGGCCAAAGCAGCTTGAGCGCGGCATGCAGGAGAAGGCGGTGGAGTTTGTCCAAAAGGGTGCTGAAATTTACCAAAAAGCGTAAGCTACCACTTTTTGCTTGGAGCACACCATGCACAACCAGTTTACAGCCGTAATCGAGAAAGATGGGGATTGGTATATCGGCTACTGCCCGGAGATTCCCGGGGCCAATGGCCAGGGTAAAACAAAAGAGGAATGTCGCAAAAGTCTGGCACAGGCGGTTTCCCTGATTTTGGAGGATAGGCGGGAAGATGCACTGCGCGGGGTTCCGAAGGATGCCATCCAGGAAATCGTTGACATTACATGAAGCGGGAAGCCCTGCTTAAGCATCTACGCAGGCATGGCTGTTATCTGAAGCGCGAAGGCGGGGCGCATTCTTTATGGATCAACCCCCAAAATGGCAAGGTTGAAGCAATTCCCCGCCATACCGAGATTTCGAACCGGCTCGCCGATAAAATCTGCGATGGATTGAACCTCCCGCGCGTCGGCAGCCGCTAAACCCGCCAATTTCTGCTCCATGAAAATGACCCCACTATGAAACGGCTGCGTAATATTCATCCCGGCGAAATTCTGATGGAAGAATTTCTCAAACCGCTCAACATGAGCCAGTACCGGCTCGCGGTGGACATCGGCGTGCCGCCGCGCCGCATCAACGAAATCGCACTCGGCAAGCGCGGAATCACTGCCGATACCGCGATCCGGCTCGCGAAACACTTCGGTACTTCGGAACAGTTCTGGATGGGCTTGCAGGCTGATTACGATCTGGAAGAAGCGCGCAGAGGCATGAAGCTGGTCGCCTGAGCGAGTATGAAAAAACCGAAGGGCGCGGCCATGTCCTGATCGGCTTCGTCCACTGCATGTTGTCTCCGAACTGCCATCAGCACTTTAGGAATGCAATCGTCACCTCGCACTCTGCGCGTAGGCATACAAGTTAATTTATGCCCGAATCTTTGATTG
>JAHFRG010000034.1:4356-14582 GCA_023258935.1 Betaproteobacteria bacterium | reverse complement strand
GCGCCATAGCAGCCGACAGCTCCGGTCCTGAGAGGCGGCCATCGCGGCCAATTGCCACTGCTTTTTGGCTGCGTGCCAGCGCTTCCGAGCCGATAGCGTGGCCTATGGCTTCGACGATTTGCGGCGTAAGCGTTTTGCCGACAATGCCGCGAATGTCGTAGGCTTTGAAGATTTCTTGCGGGATTGCTGTCATGAACTTGGTCACGTGGGGAAACAGGAGAATTTTACCGCAGAGGCGCAGAGACGCAGAGAAAAATATGCGTAATAAGGAATTCTCCGCGCCTCAGCGTCTCCGCGGTTCAGAGCCATTAAAGAAACTCACAATCCGCTGCGGTAGCCAATCAAGATGGCCGGGAAACGCGCCGCTGACGAATCCCGCATGGCCGCCCGTGTCCGGAAAGTCCAATGTTACCGCGGATGACACTTCAGCGGGTGAGGGTAAGACGCTTGCGGGAAGAAACGGGTCGTTTTTGGCGTTGATGAGCAGCGTCGGCACGCGAATATTTATCAAGCCGGGCTTGCTGCTCGCCCGCGTCCAGTAATCATCGGTATTTTTGTAACCGTGCAGCGGAGCAGTGACCACATCATCAAACTGGCGCAGCGTCCTGGAACGCAGCATGGCTTCGCGATCCACCAGTTTGGGAAAACGCTTCAGCTTTTCCAGGAATTTCTCTTTCAAACTGGCAAGGAACGTGCGCGTGTAAAACAGGTTAAAGCCTTGTCCCAGATGGTCGCCTGCCGCCAACATATCGAGCGGTGAGGAAACAGCAGCGGCCGCATTGATGATGTTTCCAGCTCCCTCGCCTTGCTCACCCAGCCATTTGAGCAGGACATTACCGCCGAGCGAGACGCCAACCGCAAATATTGTGCTTTGCGGATTTTGTATTTTCAATCTCCGCAGTATCCAAGAAACTTCGGCACTGTCGCCAGAGTGATAGGCGCGAGGCAGACGGTTGATTTCACCGCTGCAGCCGCGGAACAACACCACCACGCCGCGCCAATTGAGTTTGCGCACGGCGTGCATCAAACTTAACGCGTAATGGCTGCGCGAGTCGCCCTCGAGCCCGTGAAAGAGCACGAGTAGCGGCTTGTCAGGCTCACCATCGACCCAATCTACATCAATAAAATCACCATCCGGCGTATCCCAGCGCTCGCGCCGGTATCCAACGCGGTAACACCGGTCAAGAAATGCCGCATAAATGGTTTGCAGATGGCCGCCGGGAAGCCACCACGGCGCGCGATAAACCTGCATGTGTCGGTTTGCCGTAGTTGCCATTCACAGAATCAATGCAGCACGGTGGGAGCGGGGTCGTTGCTGGTCTTGGCGCTGACCGGAGCGGGACAGGCGTGATGCAACAGCATGCGCCAGCCTTTTTCCGTAAGCAGAAAAATGTTTGTGGCGATGATAGGATTACGCGGGGCGGTTTCGCCGGTCACCACAATGTTTTCATAAACGCTGTGCACAGAAAGCAGCATGCCGCGCAGGTATTGCTGGCCGGTGAGATGAAAGCGCAGGCTCGGCCCGTTGGCGAATATCTGCCGCCAGCTTTCCCTGATTTGCGCATGTCCGGTGAGCCGCGGTCCCGAAGGATGCACGCACACCACTTCCTCATCCTCCGCCCATACCGCCATCATGGCTTCGAGGTCGGCGTTTTCGAAAGCCTCGTAAAAAGCGGTTTCGGCGTCCTGCGGAGTTGGGAATATCGAGGTCTTCATGGTTTTTTAAGCTCAATCTTGGCTAATACTTGGTCGGGCGTCAATTGCATCATGCAGTTGAAGTGGCCGAGCGGGCAGACACGTTGAAAACAGGGACTGCACGGCAAATCGAGCTGCAATACCTGAGCGTGTATTGAAAGCGGCGGAGTAAAAGCCGGGCTGCTCGAACCATAGAGCGCCAGCATCGGTTTGTCGAGTGCAGCGGCGATATGCATCAGTCCCGAATCATTGCTTACCACCAACGAGGCACATGACAGCAAATCTATCGCTTCGGCAAGCCCGGTCTTGCCGCAAAGATTGATGGCGATGCCCCCGCTTAATTGCCGGATTTCTTCGCCGATGGGTTGATCTTTGGGAGAGCCGATTAGCCAGACCTGATAATTTTCCAGACGTTGCGCAAGTTCCGCGAAATATTTGGCAGGCCAGCGTTTCGCCGGCCCGTATTCCGCGCCCGGGCAAAACACTGCAACGGATTTTTGTATATTGAGCCCCATTTTTTTCAGGGTGTTTTCGCGACGGATTGCCGAAACTTGCAAAGAGGGATGTGCAAGCGGACGTTGCGGTTTTGCGCCGCGCGGCTCGCCGAGCAGGGCGAATTGCTCCACCATCAAGGGAAATTGTTTTTTGTCGAGTGGCCTTGCGTCGTTGAGCAGGCCAAAGCGCATTTCCCCGGTGAATCCGGTACGCAATGGTATGCCCGCGAAAAACGGCACCAGCGCAGATTTCCACGAATTGGGAAGCACGATGGCTTGATCATAACCTCTGCTCGTCAGAGAGCGCCCAAGCTTCCAGCGCTGCGCAAGTTTGAACTCGCCATGCCGGAAGGGGCTTAATATTATTTGATTGACTTCGGCCGTTCGCTCAAACAGGGCAGCGACCCAGGATGGGGCAAGCACGTCCAGAATCAAGCCTGGGAATTGCTGGTGCAGCCGTCTGAACATGGGTTGTGCAAGAACGGCATCGCCTACCCAGCTCGGTGCGACAATGAGAATCTTGGTCACGGCTGAAATACCGATTATCTAACCGCGGAGGCGCAGAGACGCGGAGCAGAGCAAATCCAAAATTGAAATTCTCTGCGACCTCTGCGCCCTCTGCGTCCTCCGCGGTTCAAGATCTAATGTTTCCCGGGAATCGCCCCATCCTTGAGGATGTAGCGCGTGCCGCAGTAAGGGCAAAGGGCTTCGCCGGTTTCCTCTATTGGCAAAAATACGCGAGGGTGGGAGTTCCACAACAGCTGTGAGGGCATCGGGCAATGCAACGGCAAATCCTTTGCCGTGACTTCGATATGGCGGGCTTTGTTGACAGTCTGTTCTTGCGGCACGCAATCCCCCTCAAACCGGAGTGAGCCAGTCGCGGTGTTTTTTCGACTTGCCGGTCACGCAATCGAAAAACATCGCCTGCAGCTTCGCAGTGACCGGGCCGCGCTTGCCGGAGCCGATTTTGCGGTTGTCCAGTTCGCGGATCGGCGTCACTTCAGCCGCAGTGCCTGTGAAAAACGCTTCGTCGGCTGTGTAGACATCATCGCGCGTGATGCGCTTTGCAGAAACTTCGTAACCCGCCTCGCACGCCAGCGTAATTACCGCATCGCGGGTAATGCCGACAAGCGCCGAGGTGAGTTCCGGCTCGTACAGCTTGCCGTTTTTGACGATGAACAGGTTTTCCCCAGCGCCTTCGGCGACAAAGCCGTCCACATCCAGCAACAGCGCTTCATCATAGCCCAGCTCGGTCGCTTCAGTGTTGGCGAGGATGGAGTTGGCGTAAGTGCCGGAGTATTTGGCGCGGCACATGGTCACATTGACATGATGGCGCGCAAAGGACGAGGTTTTGACGCGGATGCCTTTTGCCAGCCCTTCCGTGCCCAAATATGTTCCCCACGGCCAAGCGGCAATAGCAAGGTGTACTTTGACACCTTTTGTCGAAAGCCCCATTTTCTCCGAACCGTAAAACGCGATCGGCCGGATATAGCACTCGGTAAGCTTGTTGGCGCGCACCACTTCTATTTGTGCATCCAAGATGGTTTTCTTGTCGTAAGGAATTTTCATCATGTAAATGTGCGCCGAGTTATACAGCCGCTCTATATGCTCCTTAAGCCTGAAGATGGCAGTGCCGGTAACGGTTTTATAGGCGCGCACGCCCTCAAACACCGCCAGACCGTAATGCAGCGAGTGGGTAAGCACGTGGGTGGTGGCTTTGCGCCACGGCACCAGCTTGCCGTCATACCAAATATGACCATCGCGGTCGGCCATGGACATGGCAATCTCTCCATAAATTAGACGCGCTATTCTAGCGTATTTTTTGCCGAGTGATGAGGTTCCCCAAGAATGGTGATTCGCAAACTCGTCTTGACCGGCATCCAGTCAATAGATTAACCTAGAAACCCCATAACCAAAGTTCTTACCAACAACAACTCTCATGCCCGATCAGGCACAAGCAAAGACCAATTCCGGCGATATTCTGGAGCGTCTGGTTCAATCATTCTTCAGCCCGTCTGATACCGAAGACGAGAAGTGGCGCAAGAAATGGCTGCTGATGTTTTGCTTGCTGATGAACGTGGTTGCATGGGTTTGGCCCGCGATTTACTGGATTAGAGGCTTGCGCTTTCCGTTCCCTATCCCGGTGGCCTATCTAATCATTTCCTTGCTGACCCTGCTGATTTATAGGAAAACTAAAAATTTCGGTTTATTCCGTTCTTTCCAGTTCTTACTGTTCATGTTTGTGCCTTTCATCGTTCAATGGGGCCCCGAGATGAACTTCATCAGATCCAGCGGCATCGTGCTGCTGGCTTTGCTGGCGCCGATGGGGGTGATGATTTTTCAGGGGGTAAAAGAGTCGATTCCCTGGTTTGTGGCCTATCTGGTGCTCACTGTGATCTCGGGGGTGTTTGACTACTTCCTTGCGGAAGGGATGGTGACCGGCTTGCCGATGCAAACCATCTCGGTGTTTTTTGTTCTGAACTTCTTAATTCTTTCGACCATCGTTTATTTAATGATCTTTTACTTCGTCCGGAAAAAAGAAATGTTTCAGGAGGAACTCGGTGAAAAGAGTCTCCTGATCGAGTCCGAGCGGCAGAAATCGGAAGAGTTGCTGCTCAAAATTCTGCCAGGGCATATCGCTGCGCGCCTTAAGGCGGGCGAGAAGACTATCGCTGATGGATACGAGGACGTCACTGTAATGTTTGCCGACCTCGTGGATTTCACTTGGCTTGCCGAAAGCATGCCGCCCAAGCACGTGGTGAAACTGCTTGATGATGTTTTTTTAGAATTCGACAGGCTGACGGATAAATATGAGCTGGAGAAAATCAAGACCATCGGCGATGCCTATATGGTGGCCGGGGGTCTTACCGATGAGCGAGTCGATTACGCTAATGCGGTTGCCAATATGGCGCTGGACATGCTTGATCTGATAAGACAGCATCCGACATTGAGCCACCAAAAATTGAAGATTCACATCGGTATCGCTACCGGCCCGGCGGTGGCGGGAGTGATCAAAACCGAGAAGCGCCTTATATACGACCTGTGGGGCCCCACCGTCAATCTGGCAAGCCGCATTACTTCGGAAGCGGTTGCGGGCACCATCCAGGTTGATGAAACCACTTACCGTCGGCTCAATGGCCGTTTCTCGTTCGGGCAGCCGAACGTCATGGAACTCAAAGGCAAAGGCAAGGTAACGGTTTACCAGCTTTCCGGAAAATAATTATTCGCGGTTAAATACCCGGTCCCAGAGCGTGAGTACTGCCTCGCGTTGCTCTTTGACCGCGGAAGCTTCCACTCTAGTGTATTTTTCGTTGTTCAATCGCAGGCCATGCTGCAAGCGGCGGAATTCCCGGTAGCCGTTTCGCACTTGCTCAGTGAGATCGGCAGGAAGCAGCTTGAGTTCTGCTGCCAGTTTCAGTAAAGCCAGATTGCCGATGTTGCCGGTCAAAACCGGGTGGGCATGCGCATACCCCAGCACCACGTATTGCACGATGAATTCCACATCAATAATACCTCCGCGGTCGTGCTTGAGATCAAACAGGCCGCTCGCGTTAGGATGGGCCCCCAGCATTTTGTTGCGCATATTCAGAATTTCGCTGCGCAGCTTTGCCAGATCCCGCTTTGCGCAAAGCACCTCTTTGCGGATTGCCTCGAAGCGGTTTCCGACTTGCTGATTTCCCGCGACGAAGCGTCCGCGGGTCAGTGCCTGGTGTTCCCATACCCAGGCATGCAGCCGTTGATATTCGCTGAATGCGGCAATTCCGCTCACCAGCAGGCCGCTGGCGCCGTCGGGGCGTAACCGCAAGTCTGTGTCGTAAAGAATCCCCGCTGCGGTGTAGCTGGTAAGCCAGCTGTTAATGCGTTGCGCCAGCCTGGCGTACACTGCCTGAGCTTCGGGATGTTCGTCGTCGTAGAGGAAAATTAAATCCAAATCGGAAGCATAGCCGAGTTCCTTGCCGCCCAGCTTTCCGTAGCCGATGATGGCGAAGTACGGCTCATCGCGGTGCTTCTGGCGCAGTCCCTCCCAGCATAAGCGCAACACCCACTTCAGAATCAGGTCAGCGAGATCACTCAAATGATCGCTTAGCGTCTCCAGCGCCAATAATCCTGCCAAGTCTTGCGCCACGAGGTGAAATACCTGGGCATGATGAAACTGCCGCAGGATGTCCATTTGCTGCTCGATGTCGGCCTCCAGCAATTGCGCGCTCAACGCGGCTTGCAGGCGCGGCCAATTGGGGGGGGAGTAAAGCGTGTGCGGATCCAGCAGTTCATCCATCACCAGCGGATGCTGCGCCAAATATTGCGCGGCCCAGGAACTCGCACCGCAGAGTTTTGCCAGGCTTTGCAGCGCTTGCGGGTATTCCAGCAACAGCGCCAGATAGGATTCGCGACGGCCGATGCTTTCGGTAAGCAGCAGAAGGCGTTCCAGAGCTGCATCGCCGAAAGGTGCCGCTGCTTCAATCATGGCGGGCATCAGGGCATCGAGGCGCGACTGGGTGGTGGCGGGCATCTGCCTGTAACGGCTGCTATGCCTGATATTTTTCAGGCGCAGCACAATTTGCTGCGGATCGCGATAGCCGAGCCCCGTGAGGTGCTTGACCGCCTCTTCGTCGGTGTAGGATCCTTCCCATAAAGCAAGCAACGGATGAGATGTGATTTGGGGCGCGGCAAACACTTGCTCGAAATGCAGGCTGACCCTGGCGCGGTGCGTATCAAGCTGCCGCAAAAATGCTTCAAAGCCGTCGAAACCCATCGCCTTGGCAATCAACGTCCGATCCTGCTCGTTGTTGGGCAATGATTGGGTTTGATCATCATCGAGATATTGCAAGCGGTGCTCCAGGTTGCGCAGGAAAACATATGCATCGCGTAATTCCCCGGCGGCCTGTTCGGGCAACAAATTAAGGCCGACGAGCTTTTCCAGCACGGCGAGTGTCGGGCGGATGCGCAATTCGCTTTCGCGACCCCCACGGATCAATTGAAAAACTTGCGCGAGAAATTCAATTTCACGTATGCCACCCGGCCCGAGCTTGATGTTCTCGCTCATGTCGCGTCGCTGCACTTCTTGACGCACTTGTCCATGCAAGCCGCGCATCGAATTGAATGCGGCATAGTCGAGGTACTTGCGGAACACAAAAGGGCGCGCGAGTTGCATGAGTTCCTCGCCACGATTGCCGCACACCACGCGCGCCTTGATCCAGGCATAACGCTCCCATTCGCGCCCCTGGGTGATGAAATAGTTTTCCAGCATGGCAAAGCTCACGGCCAACGGCCCGCTTTCGCCGTAAGGGCGCAGCCGCGTGTCGACGCGGAATACAAAACCGTTCTCGGTCATTGCGCTGATTGCGGCAATCAGCTTGCGACAGAGCCTGTCAAAATATTCATGATTGCTGATCGAACGCGGGCCGCTGGTAACGCCTTCCTCCGGGTATACGAAAACAAGATCGATGTCGGAAGAAACATTGAGTTCGCCGCCTCCGAGTTTGCCCATGCCGATGACCAGCAATTCCTGCGGTTCACTGCTGTCTGAGCCCATGGGGATGCCATAGTCCTGCTGCATCCACGCGTTAAGGTGAGTGAGGGCGAAGTTGAGCGTTTCCTCGGCAAGACTGGTTGTAGTGCGGGTCACTTCGCTGAGGTCGGCCAAGGCGCACAGGTCGCGCATGATGAGGCGCAGCATGACCTGGCCGCGCAAATCACGCAGCATGTGGAAGAGTTCGACTTCATTCTGCACCGGGTTCAGCAATACGCGCATTTGCTGAACTGTAAACGGTGCGTGCAGATTTTTGAGCAGCGAATCTTTGAGTTCCGGCTGGCGGTGCAATAGCTGCTTCGCGTAACGGCTGAAATCCAGCGCGCGCTCCAGCAGGCGCTCATCTTCTTTTAACAAGGCGGAATCTGACTTTCCCGGTATATGCATGCTGAGAATCGCGTTACAATGCAAATTTATGCTGAGTGGCTCGTGGACAAGACATGGCGCGGTTGAAAACAAATCACCGTTTTATTGCAACCGAGTTGATATTTTATTGTCTCTAGAGCGCGCTTAGCAAACTCTACGATGACGAAAACCCCGCTTTTACTCAAGATTGGCCCAATTCGTGGTTGGCTGAAACGGATTTTCTTTGCCTGCTTGTTGCTGGCGGGTTTTGCCTTGGTAACCACGGTGCTGGCGCTGCACTACTGGTTTTTGCCGAATATCGATAACTACCGCGACAGTATTGCGCAAGCGGCCAGCCGCGCCGCAGGACAGCGCATCACCATCGGCAAAATCACCGCGGATTGGGCTGAGTTGCGCCCGCATCTTTCGCTTGACGATGTTCAGGTATTTGACCAGGCAGGGCGTCCCGCGCTGGCGCTGAACCGCGTTGCGGCCACCTTATCCTGGTTTACGCTGACAACGGGTGAAGTGCGTTTGCATTTGCTGGAATTCGAACAGCCGCAATTAAGCATCCTGCGTAATTCCCAGGGGGTGATATATGTGGCTGGGGTTGCGCTCGGCCAGAATACGGGGGGGACGGATTTTGGTGATTGGCTGTTGAAACAGAGGCACCTGGTCATTCGCGATGCCACGATTCTTTGGCAGGACGAGAAACTTTCGGCGCCGCAGCTGAAATTGACAAGCGTCACGCTGCGCCTGGACAACAAAGGGAATCACCATCTCTTTAGCCTGCAAGCCACTCCTCCGGCTATTCTTGCTGCGCCTCTCGAAGTCAAGGGCGACTTTACCGGTTACGGTGTGGATCCGGATGATTTGGCCAAATGGCAGGGCACGATGTCCGCGCAATTCGATTACGCAGATATCGCAGCGTGGCGCATCTGGCTGCCTTATCCAATCGAAGTGCGGAATGGCACGGGTGCGCTGCGTGTATCGCTGACTTTGAAAGATGCACATATCCAGGAGGCTGCTGCCGATGTGTATTTGAGCAAGGTCAAAACGCGACTTCGTCCCGATCTTCCGGAAATGGACTTGACCGAATTGCGCGGCAGGCTGGGGTGGAAAACCTTGAGCCGTGGTTTTGAATTATCGGGCACGAAATTAAGCTTGACCACACAAGGTGGAATTGCCCTGAAGCCGGCGGATTTCACGGTGCGCCTTTATCTGGGAAACGATCAGGAGCCTCTTGGCGGTGAGATCAAAGCCAATGCATTTGATCTTCTGCCGCTGGCTGTGCTTGCCGACCACTTGCCGCTGCCACAGGAACTGCGCCAGCAGCTTGTAAACTTTTCACCCAGGGGCAGCGTCTATGATATGGCGCTGAAATGGAACGGCAATTTGCCGATGCCTAGCCAGTACAGCATCAAGGGACGCTTTGTTAATCTCGCTTTGAATGCCCGTGAACAATGGCCGGGGTTCAGCGGCATTAGCGGAACCATTCAAGGCAATGAACAAGGCGGACAAATCACAATGGATACGAATAACGCCAGGGTTGTGCTGCCAAAAGTGTTCGAGGAAGCGCTGAAATTTGACAGCTTGAGCGCCCGGCTCGGCTGGACGGTGCGGGACAACCATGCGGAGTTCAGCCTGAACCAAGCGGTTTTTTCCAACTCGGATTTGAGCGGAAATGTGCAAGGCAATTACATTGCGGTGAGCCAGGGTCCGGGCATTATTGATTTGAGCGGCAGCCTGAACCACGTAGAAGCGTCCAGCCTCAACCGCTATTTGCCTCGTATGGTCTACAAAGGCACGCGCGACTGGCTGGCTAATGCCTCGATTACCGGCACATTCAGCGACGTGCGCCTGCTCCTCAAGGGCGATCTCACCGATTTTCCATTCGCTGATGAAGCCAAAGGCCTGCTGCAGGTAACGGCGAAAGCGAACGGAGTGAGTCTGGAATATTCTTCAGACTGGCCAAAAGTGGAAAACATCACTGCCGATCTGCAGTTTAACGGCAAGCGGTTGGAAGTTCATGCAAGCCAAGCCGAGACTTGGGGAGTAAAGCTCGCCAAGGTTGACGCGGTGATTCCCGATATCGGCAATCACAATCAAGTGCTGCAGGTCGAAGGCGAGACCGAGGCCGCTGGCGAAAAATTCCTAAGATT
>JAHFRG010000034.1:0-4256 GCA_023258935.1 Betaproteobacteria bacterium | reverse complement strand
TATCCATGAACTTGCTTCTGCGCAAGGACGGGGAGCACAGCATTATTGAGCGTGGAGCCGTTGCATTTGGCGCCGCCCCCGGCCGCCCGGACAAGAGCGGGATTTGGGTAAGCGGTGTCCTTAAGAATCTCAATCTTGACCAGTGGAGCGACTTGCTCAATCAGTTTGATTCCACCAGCCGCATTGATCTTGCTGGAATAGATGTGAAGTTTGACACGCTCGATGCTTTTGGCAGGCGCTTTCATGACCTCCATATTGATGCCAGGGCGCAGGGGAAGAACTGGCAGTCCACGGTGGACGGCAAGGAGATCAAGGGCGAGATAATTTGGCAGCCGCAGGACAAGGGGAAGCTGATTGCACATTTGAGCAATTTAACCATTCCCGGAGCCTTGCCTGAAAAAAAAGAGCAGCAAACCCAGAAAAGCCAGCAGAAAGATTTCCCTGCGCTCGATGTCTCAGTCGATGATTTTGTGTTTGTTGACAAAGCGCTTGGCAAGCTGGAATTGCAGGCAGTGCAACAGGGACGCGATTGGCGCATCGAGAATTTGCGTCTGAGCAATCCGGATGCTGTGTTGACTATGGACGGCGTGTGGCTTGCCTGGAACACGCAACCGCAGACGCAAGTCAAACTCAAGCTTGAGGTTGCCAATATCGGCAATCTGTTGGCGCGGCTCAAACTTCCTCCGAGTATCAAGGACGGGACAGCGAAACTGGAAGGTACTTTGTCCTGGGCCAGCAGTCCACAGAGCATCGATTATGCGACGCTGTCGGGAAATCTGCAGTTGAAAGCTGAAAAAGGACAGTTTTTAGAGATCGAGCCAGGTGTGGCAAAGCTGCTCGGAATCTTGAGCATGCAGGCGCTGGTGCGGAGGGCAACACTGGATTTTCACGATATGTTCAGCAAAGGTTTTGCCTTCGATAACATCACCTCCAGTCTTAATCTTAACCAGGGCGTGATCACGACCGATAAATTGCGCATTAATGGCCCGCTGGCGGAGGTGAATATGAGCGGCCAAGTCAATCTCGACCAGGAAACGCAGCAGCTCAATGTGAAAGTGACGCCTAGTTATACTAGCAGCCTGGCGCTCGCGGGCCTTCTAATCGCCAATCCCATTATCGGCGGTGCCGCCTATCTGGTGCAGAAAGCATTCAAGGACCCGCTTGGGCATCTCATTACCGATGAATACAATATTACCGGTACCTGGGCTGACCCAGTGGTGACGAAAATATCCGTTGAGCCTGCACAGGGAATGCAGTTATGGCAAAACCCTTGATCTGGTGCGTGTCGTGATCAAGTCTGCTTCATTCAGTTGAGAGGGTGATGCGCTGAATATTGAAATGATGGCCATCCAGTGAATCGCAGAACACATTTCATGCAAGCCGGCACGCAGCCAGGCGTATTCCGCATTGCCGCGGTACAGATGGCTTCCGGGCCCAATGTCCAAGGCAACCTGCACGAAGCGGCGCGGCTGGTCGCGATGGCGGCGGAACAGGGGGCAAAGTTAGTGGCTTTGCCCGAGCATTTTGCGATCATGGGCATAAAAGACAGGGACAAGGTGGCGGTGCGTGAAGCCGAGGGCAGAGGGCCGATTCAGCAATTTCTGAGTGATACCGCCAAAAAGCATAAGATATGGCTGGTTGGCGGCTCAGTGCCGCTGGTGGCCTCAGTGCCCGGCAAGGTGCGCAATAGTTGCCTGCTCTATGACGATAAAGGCGAACTGGTTGCGCGTTACGATAAAATACACTTATTCGGCTTGGATCTCGGCAATGAGCATTTTCACGAAGAAACGACCATCGAACCAGGCGGCGAAGTCGTGGTTGCGAATTCACCATTTGGCAGGCTTGGTCTCTCGGTCTGCTACGATTTACGTTTTCCGGAGCTCTATCGCGCAATGAAAGAGGTGGATATCATCCTGGTGCCCTCCGCATTCACCGAAACCACCGGCAAGGCGCACTGGGAAGCCCTGGTCCGCGCACGAGCCATTGAAAACCTCGCTTATGTTCTGGCGCCAGCGCAGGGTGGCTATCATGTAAGCGGCCGCGAGACGCACGGCAACAGCATGATTGTAGATCCATGGGGGGTAATCCTTGACCGACTGCAGCGCGGTTCTGGTGTAGTGATCGCCGGGGTCAATCCCCTGTATCAGGCGAGCCTGAGAAAAAGCCTGCCGGCATTGACGCACCGCACTTTGCATCGAGTTTAATCTGATCTCGAAAAAATATGCTAACTCAAACTCAGGTAGCCGAAACGCCTTTTGAAACCGCGGACCATTGCCTGCTCACACCATACGGGCTGGACAGCCGCGAGCTGCAGCGCGTGTTCGGAACAATGCTTTCACATCATATTGATTACGCCGACTTGTATTTTCAGATCACCCGCAGCGAGTCCTGGAGTCTAGAAGAAGGCATCGTAAAATCCGGAAGCTTCAACATTGATCAAGGCGTGGGCGTGCGCGCGGTGTCGCATGACAAGACAGCGTTCGCCTATTCCGATGACATCAGCTTCGCGGCACTGGAAAACGCTGCGCAGGCTACGCGCGCTATTGCGCGCCAGGGAAGCGAGGCGAAAACACAAGTAGTGAAGCGCGGGATGCGGCGCGATCTTTACCTTGCTCGCGATCCGCATGCAAGCATTCCAGACACCAACAAGGTTGTGCTGCTGGAAAAACTCGAGCAATACGCGCGTCGCATTGACAGCCGTGTGACGCAAGTAATGGCGCACCTCGGTGGCGAGTACGAAGTGGTGCTGGTGGCGAGAAGCGACGGAGTGATGAATGCCGACGTGCGCCCGCTGGTCCGCCTGTCTTTGCAGGTGATCGTAGAACAGGATGGCCGCAGGGAACAGGGCGTTTCAGGCGGCGGCGGGCGTTTTGAATATGGCTATTTCGGCGACGAAATACTGCAGCGCTATGCCGAACAGGCGGTGCATCAGGCGCTCACAAATCTGGCGGCGAAGCCTGCTCCGGCGGGGACCATGACCGTGGTGCTGGGTCCCGGCTGGCCGGGCATACTGCTGCACGAAGCGATCGGCCACGGCCTAGAAGGAGACTTCAACCGCAAGGGCAGTTCCGCTTTCAGCGGGCGCATCGGCGAACGCGTCGCTGCGCCCGGCGTGACCGTGGTGGATGACGGCACCATAATGCATCGCCGCGGTTCACTCAATATGGACGATGAAGGCAACCCCACGCAGCGCACAGTGTTGATCGAAAACGGCGTGCTCAGGGGATACATGCAGGATACGCTGAATGCGCGGCTGATGGGAGTTCCTGTTACCGGCAACGGCAGGCGGGAATCATACGCGCATATTCCAATGCCGCGCATGACCAATACTTATATGTTAAATGGTGACAAACACCCTGAGGAAATCATAAAATCGGTCAAACAGGGGCTGTATGCGGTGAATTTCGCGGGCGGACAGGTGGATATTGTAAGTGGTAAATTCGTGTTTTCCGCCGCCGAAGCGTACATTATCAAAGAGGGTAAAATCAGCCACCCGGTCAAAGGCGCGACCCTGATAGGCAATGGCCCAGATGTGCTGACCCGCGTTTCGATGATCGGGAACGATATGTCGCTTGATCCCGGTATCGGCACTTGCGGCAAGGAAGGGCAAAGCGTGCCTGTGGGAGTGGGGCAGCCGACGCTGCGCATAGACGGGTTAACGGTAGGCGGGACGCTTTAACGGTTAAACAGTTAACGGAAAAGAAAGCACATGCTCGAACGAGGAAACAGGACTTTCACCTGCAGCGTGGTATTCGCGGATATAGTCGAATATTCGAAGAAACCGGTCGCAGATCAGATGAAGCTCAAAGACGAATTCAACGCGCACATTTCAGATGTGATCAAGGATGTGGCGCCGGATGATCGCATTATCCTCGATACCGGAGATGGCGTTGCGATCAACTTTCTCGGCGCTCCGGAAGAAGCGCTGTTTGTGGCCATGAACCTGCGCGATGTGCTGGCAAGCAACCAAAGTAACAGCGGCTTGAGCGCGCGCATCGGCATCAATCTCGGGCCGGTGCGAGTGGTCAAGGACATTAATGGTCAGCCGAACATCATCGGCGACGGCATTAACATCGCGCAGCGCGTGATGAGCTTTGCACAACCCGGCGAAGTGCTGGTATCCCGGTCTTACTTCGAAGTTGTTTCGCACTTGTCCCAGGAATATTCCTTGTTGTTTGAGCCTCAAGACACGCGCGAGGACAAACATAGGGGCAAGCACGAAGTTTATTTGGTGGGTACGCCAGGCAGGGATATTA
>JAHFRG010000033.1 GCA_023258935.1 Betaproteobacteria bacterium | reverse complement strand
CTCGGCCCACGCATAATTGCGTTCCTGCTCGTTGAGCTGGTCATGCAACTTTTTCAAATAAGCGGCAGCTTGCTGCGGTTCATTGCGCGCCTGACGGTACAAGGCAAACAATCTGAGCTCACGCCCCACGCGGGTCTTCAGGTCATAACCAGGATTGGACAAATACCGCTCGGGCCGGTCGGCGATGGTTTTAATGAGCCTCGGGTTAGGCGCCTCTTTCGCCGGCAGGTACTGGATAATGCGCTTGGCTGCACTGATGTCGCCCGCTTCCAGCGCAAGACGCAAGCGTTGCCATATGTCTTCCGGGCCGAGCACCTTGCGCGTAAACATTGCTTCGAACAGGGGACCACAACTGTCCGGCTGCACCTGCGCAGAAAACCACAGCGCCCGCGCCTCCAGCAGGGCGGTCTCATCATTGTTATGCAACCGTCCCTGCAAGGCATAACAGGTGAGCTCGACGCTTTCTTCGAGGAGCAGAGGAAATTCTGCGCTGAATAAACTCCACTCCTGCTTTCTGGCAAGCACCTTGAGCCATTCTGCCCGCAAACGGTCTGCAAGCAGGGTATCCCCATATCGCCACATGAAAGCGCGCACAGTTTCGGGAGCTGCATCATCCAGCCGCGCACGCAATTGCCAGTAAGCCACATACGGCTCGAGAACGTAGCCTTGCAGGCGCTTGGCGTACACATCCAGACGGGCGATGTTGCCTACCACGTAGGCGTCGCGCGCCGCCACGAAATCTTCGCCTTGGTCCGCATGCACAGGCAGGGCAGACCAAAACGTAACACAAAGCGTAAACAAAAACTTTTGCATTCCTGCTATATTCCTCGTGTTGCCCAGGGTTTAGGATATCACAGCCTTGCCTTTCTAACAGCATGGATTGCATGGAATAGCCGATGGAAGTTGCACAACTTAAGGCGTGGCGCAGACAATTGCGCGCTGAACTGATTGCCAGGCGTCTCGCTGTAAATCCCGAGGAGCGCGGTTCCTGGAATGAGGCAATCGGCAGCCATCTGCTGCGCGCCTTTCCTAATCTGGCGCACGGAGTGGTTGCTTTCTGCTGGCCCCACCAAAACGAATTCGATGCGCGCTTCCTGATGCGAGAGCTGCGAAACCGCGGCGCGCTTACTGCCTTGCCGGTAGTGGCCGCCCCGAAAACGCCGCTGATTTTCCGCGAATGGCATCCCGGCGTGAAGACAGCCAAGGGCGTGTACGACATTCCTTACCCGGTGGAATCGCCGGAACTGATTCCCGACACTATACTGGTGCCGATGAACGGCTTTGACGAGCAGGGCCACCGGCTCGGCTACGGTGGCGGCTTTTTCGATCGCACTCTGGCCAGCCTGAAAAAACACCCTTGTGTCATCGGAGTGACCTACGAGCTGGCAAGAGTGCCAACGATTCAGCCGCAGTCCTACGATATCCCGATGGATTACATAGTCACCGAGCACGGAGTGTATGAGCGAAGCGGCGGCAAAATTGAATTACTTACCCGCCACGGGCAAAATTTCGAACCCGGGCAATACAGCTCGCCAGCTTGTTATGCTCACGAAATCGCTCGAGATGATTTCAGCGGGAAGAAGAGCGGGTCTTAACCCAAGAAAAGCTTGTAAGCCGGATTTCTGGACTCATCCCAATAAACGTAGCCGAGCTTGGCGAGGAAGCGGCGGAATTCTGCCATCTCTTGCGGCGGAACCTGCATTCCCACCAGCACGCGTCCGTAATCGGCGCCGTGGTTGCGGTAGTGAAACAGGCTGATGTTCCAGTCGGAGCGCATGCTGTTCAGGAACTTCATCAGTGCGCCGGGTCGTTCCGGGAATTCAAAGCGGTAAAGCAACTCGTTGTTGGCAAGCGACGCATGGCCGCCCACGAGATGGCGAACGTGGAGTTTTGCCATTTCGTTGTCGGAAAAATCCATAGTGCGCAAGTGATGCCGCTCCAGCATGGCTACCAGTTTCGCAGTCTCCTCGCTGTCATGCACCTGGATGCCGACAAAGATGTGCGCCTCCTTCGGGTCGGCAATGCGGTAGTTGAATTCGGTGATGTTGCGCTTGCCCAGCAGCGAGCAGAATTGCTTGAAACTGCCCGGACGCTCGGGAATGGTCACCGCGAGAATGGCTTCGCGTTTTTCGCCAAGCTCTGCATTTTCCGCAACAAAACGCAGCCGGTCAAAATTCATGTTGGCGCCGCAGGCGATTGCAACCAAGGTTTTGTCTTTCAGTTTTTCCCGCTCTGCATAAGCCTTGGCGCCGGCGATCGCCAGGGCGCCCGCCGGTTCCAGTATGCTGCGGGTGTCCTCGAACACATCCTTGATCGCGGCGCAGACGGCGTCGGTGTCCACCAGCACCATCTCATCAACATATTGCCGGCACAGCCGGAAGGTTTCGCTGCCCACTTCCTTGACCGCTACGCCATCGGCAAATAATCCTACCTGGCTGAGTTTCACGCGCCGGCCGGCTTTCAAAGAGCGCGCCATAGCGTCGGCGTCCACCGGTTGCACGCCGATAATTTTGATTTCCGGGCGCAGTCGTTTGACATACACTGCCACTCCTGAAATCAGTCCGCCGCCACCCACCGCGACGAAAATGGCGTGAATCGGACGCGTCCACTGGCGCAAAATTTCCATGCCTATCGTGCCCTGGCCGGCAATTACGTCCGGGTCATCGTAGGGATGCACGAATATGAGCTTGCGCGCTTTTTCCAGCTTGCGCGCATGGGTGTAGGCTTCATCGTAGGAATCGCCGTGCAATACCACCTCAGCGCCGCGTGCCGCCACTGCCTGCACCTTGATCTGTGGCGTGGTCGCCGGCATAACAATGACTGCTTTGCAGCCGAGCTTTTGCGCGGCAAGCGCCACACCCTGCGCGTGGTTGCCTGCTGAAGCCGCAATCACGCCGCGCTTTAATGCCGCTTCCGGCAGTTGCGCCATTTTATTGTAGGCACCGCGCAGCTTGAAGGAAAACACTTGCTGCATATCTTCGCGCTTGAGCAGCAGGCGGTTATGCATACGCGCCGAGAGATTGGGCGCGAGTTCAAGGGGCGTTTCCTGTGCTACCTCGTAGACGCGGGAAGCAAGAATTTTTTCCAGATAATCTTTGCGCATCGTGGCTGGACTAATCAACAAACCGAAAGAGTATCAGGATTAACGCCAAACCAGAAGTGGGGGCGCCAACTGCAGGAGAGACTCAATTGTATAAAACACAGCTTAAAGTTATTCTAAGGAAACCGTCCATTAGAGATCAGCTCACATGACTCAGGATGAACTGAAACAAGCAGCAGCGCACGTCGCTATTCAATATGTGCCGGACGGTTGCACCGTCGGCGTGGGCAGCGGTTCCACCGCAAACTATTTTATTGCCGAGCTCGGCAAAATCAAACATAAGCTCGAAGGCGCAGTGGCGAGCTCCGTAACTACTGCACAGCGCCTCATAAGCCTCGGCATTCCGGTGCTGGATTTGAACGGCGTGAACGAGCTTGCGGTTTATGTGGACGGTGCCGATGAAATCACCCGGCATCTGCACATGATAAAAGGCGGGGGCGGGGCGTTAACGCGGGAAAAAATCGTCGCCGCGGCGGCGCGCAAGTTCGTATGCATCGCCGACCAAAGCAAGCTGGTTGATGTGCTTGGCAAGTTCCCGCTGCCGGTGGAAGTGATTCCGCTGGCGCGAGGCTATGTGGCGCGCGAGCTGGTTAAATTGGGCGGACAACCTGAGCTGCGAATGGGTTTCACTACCGACAACGGCAACATCATTCTCGACGTGCACGGCCTGCAGATTCTCAATCCGGTGGAGCTCGAGGCCAGGCTCAATCAGATCACCGGCATGGTGTGCAACGGCATCTTCGCCAAGCGACCCGCTGATATTTTGCTGTTAGGCTGCGCAGACGGCGTTAAAACTTATACATGACCGTCGCGCCCACGTAGGACTTGTTCAGAGGTTCCTTATTATTTCGATTGCCCGGGAGGCACATAGCCGGCAGCAACATCAGCGCCGGCCCCGAAGAAGTGTTTCTCCATCTGCTCCGTGAGATATTTCCTGGCCTTGGCATCCGACAGGTTCAACCGGTTCTCGTTGACCAGCATTTTCTGGTGTTCAAGCCAAGCTTTCCAGGCTTCTTTCGAAACATTTTCGAATATGCGTTTTCCGAGCTCCCCCGGGTATGGCGGATAATCCAGACCTTCGGCCTCGCGCCCGAGTTTGATGCACTTCACCATTCTCGCCATTTCATTCTCCGCGACTCGTATATTTCCTGAAATTATAGACTTCGCTCAGGCTTTGGCTACCGCCATAAGGTCGGGGTACGGTATATCAAGATAATAACCCTGCACCATGTCCACGCCGAGGCCCTTTAACATCTCCAGAGTTTCGAGGTCTTCCACTGCTTCCGCCACAGTGGTCTTGCGCATGCCGCGCGCCACATCAATAATGGCCTTGACGAATATGTGGTTGTCTTGATCATTGGGCAAATTGCGGATGAACAGGCCGTCTATTTTCACAATGTCCACCTCCAAATGCTTGAGGTAAGCAAACGAAGAGAAACCGCTCCCGAAGTCATCCAGGCAAACCTTGCAGCCCGTCTGATGCAGGGCTTTAATGAAGCGCTGCGCGTTATGCAAATCCGTCACCGCGGAGGTCTCGGTAATCTCCACCATCAGCCGATTCGGATTGACATCGAACTTGCGCAACGTATCACCGATGAAAAGCGGTAATTCCGGTTCTGCGAACGACTTTCCCGAGATATTCAATGCGATCGTTGGAATGCTCGGGGAACTTGCGAGCAGTGTGATGGCCTTGCTGATTACCCAGCGGTCAATCTCCAGGATGATGTCGCTTTTTTCCGCGAGGGGAATGAAGGCCGCGGGCATAATCACGCCGCCCGACTCATCTTTCATTCGCAACAGTGTCTCTACATGCGAACGCTGGCCGTCAGCGGCACGGTACACCCCCTGGAAATTCAGGTGCATCTGGTCATTCTGCAAGGCGCTTTGGATGCGATTATTCCAGGCTATGCGCGTCAGCATTTGTCTCGAGCTGTCGCTGTCAGGGCGGTAGAAGCGCCAGGCGTTCTTGCCGGCCTCCTTAGCCTGGTACATAGCCGCGTCGGCACGCGTCAACAGTTCTTCGGCATTCCCGGCGTTGTCGGGAAACATCGCTATACCCAAGCTGGTGGTAAGCCGCAGGTTCTGCCCTTCAAAGTGGAACGGGATTTGAGAAATGGAATGCACCATCCGTTCTGCCACGATATGCAGCTGATCTTCTACTACGTCCGGGACCAGAATCGCGAACTCATCCCCACCTAAACGGCTGAAGATTTCGTTGCGCCGCACCAGCGCGTTCACTTCCCCGGCAACGCGGATGAGGATCGCATCGCCGGCGCGATGGCCATAGGTATCGTTGATGTGCTTGAATTCGTCGAGGTCGAAAAACAGCAGCCCCAATGCCAAACCATGGCGGTCCGCATCCGCGATCATACGTCTCAGCTCTTGCTGGAAACGGTGGCGGTTATACAGGCCGGTAAGCGCGTCGCGCTCCGCAAGATAGATTAACTGCTCCGCGTCGCGCCGCTCTTGCGTAATGTCTTTATAAACCCAGAGCCTGCCGACGAACTGCCCGTCTTCTCCCCGCGCCAGATAAGTGGTTTCCAGCAGCATACGGCCGTCGGCCAGGGTAAATTCATATCCCTTGGAATTTTCCTCGGCGTCGGCCACGTGCAAAACATGCTGTGCATATTCTTGGGGACGAGCCACTTGCTTGGCGACCACAGCCAGCAAATTCTCGGTGTTCATGCCTTGGAGGTGTATGTCCTGGGTCAAGCCCCAAACCCGTATTAATGTCGGGTTGTAGTATGCCACGCCTTCTTTGCCGACAAACAAGATGCCCATGTCCATTGCTGTGAGCAGTGAAACAAGCCGCGCCCGTTCTTCCCGCGCTTGCGCGAAATCCTGGCGTTGGCTGCCTTGCGCAAGTTCTAATTGTTTTATTGTCGCCTGTAAATTGAACTCCTCATTCTTGCGCTCGGTGATATCGCGGATGCTGCAGCGAACTCCAAGGTACTCATCTTGGCTGCCGTGGATTGGCTGCCAGGTGGCCGCAGCCCAGAAGCTCGATCCATCCTTGCGCCTCACGCGGAATTCAAGACCGCTGCCTCTCGTGCCTTGGATAAGTTGCCGTGAAAATTCTTGGAAACGCTGGTTGTCTTCCGGGTCGATAATTCCTGCGGGAAAATCCTTCATCTCCAGGCATTCCTGCGGTAGATAACCAGTCAGGCGCTGCACCGAAGGATTCACCCATATCACTTTGCCCGCGGGGTCGACCCACAGCTCCCAGTCATGACTGTAATCGGCAATGGCACGAAACTTGGCCTCCCCCTCGCGTAAGGCCTTAACCTGATTCTGCACTGCTTCAGCCATGGTGTTGAAGGTTGTGGTGAGTTTGCCCACTTCATCGCCGGACGCTACCGCCACCCGCACCGCGTAGTTGCCGTTTGCCATGGCTCGCCCGGCCTCTGCGAGTTCCCCCAGGTGCCTGGCTAGCCAGTAACCCAACGCGAGGAACAACAGCAAAGAAAGCGCCACCTCGCCTCCAGCGATAACCATGCTCTCCCAGAACAGCTTGTTCTTTGCTACGCTCGGGAAAGCTGTGGAAATACCCAATCGCAAACTGCCGTAGGTCTTTCCGTCCCGTTCTATGGGAATCCAGGTCTCGTAAACATTCGGGGTATCGGCTGTGGGCAACGGGGGCCCGTCTCCGGCCAGCAGCTTGCCTTTGTCATCGTAAAACAGCGCGTAAGCCAGCTCTTCTTTGGCCTGGGTACCCGCGAGAATCTGTCTGACTGAAGCTCGATTGCCTTGAGCAAGCGCTGCGGCAAGGGATGCGCTTAGCATGGGTGAGAGCAGGTTCATCCGGGCTCCCGCCTGCTCATCCAGTGCGTTATCAATCAGCACGATGCTGTTGGCAACCAGCAGCGTCAGCATCACCACTTCCACCAGCACGCTGATCAGCACCAGTTTCAGACGCAATGATTTGGTATGTAAAAACCACTTCACGTTTTACATCCTCCCGAGAGCTGTCAATGCAGCGAGTGACGATAAATTTTTCAAAGTCGTTTCACAAACACCTTGGAGCGGCGCTGGTAGTTGTAAAGCGCCTGCTTCTGCTCCGGCAGCTGTTCCACTGTTCCTTCTTTGAAGCCACGTTCGATAAACCAGTGCGCGGCACGCGTGGTAAGCACAAACAACTTGCGCATGCCGGCATCGCGCGCCAGCTTTTCAATGCGTTGCAACAGGATATCGCCGCAGCCCTGCTTGCGGTAATTCTGCTGCACTACCAGACAAGCCAGTTCTCCGGCGTCATCGCGCGAAAAAGGATAAAGCGCGGCGCACCCGATTATGACTCCATCGTGTTCCACCACGCTGAAGCGGCTCATTTCCATTTCCAGCAGCTCGCGCGGGCGCCGCACCAATACACCTTCATTTTCCAGCGGCTCGATCAGCGCGAGTATGCCACCTGCATCTTCAATTTGCGCCTGGCGCAGCTTTTTCAGCTCTGCTTGCGTCACCATGCTGCCTATGCCTTGATGGGTGAACAATTCAAGCAGCACAGCACCGTCCACGTGGCGCGACAACAGATGCGCGCGCGCAACCCCCTCACGGCAGGCACGCAATGCGCACGGCAGATATAGCCTAACATCGCCTGACAATCTTGTCTGTTTGGACACTAACTTTTCCGCCTCCGGCACCGTGAGTTCATTAAGCAGTTTGCCCGAAGCATCAGTAACCCCATCTTCTTCCATCAGAAATATCAGTTTGTCTGCACCAAGCGCAATCGCAGCTGAAGTCGCAACATCTTCCAGGGTAAGATTGAAAATCTCGCCAGTGGGGGAATAACCGAGCGGGGAAAGCAGCACCATTTCCCCGTCATTCAGGCGCTTTTCTATGGCAGCCGCATCAATTTTCCGCACTTCTCCGGTATGCTGCAGGTCCACGCCATCAATCACGCCCATGGGCTTGGCAATCACAAAGTTGCCGCTGGCAACGCGTATTTGCGCTCCTGCCATGGGTGAATTCGGCAGCCCCGTGGACAGCAGCGCCTCGATTTCCACACGTATACGGCCGACCGCTTCCTTGGCGCATTGCAAAGCGGCATTGTCGGTGACGCGCAAGTCTTTTACATAACGGCTTGCTTGATCCAGCGCATTGAGTCTCGCCTCGATTTGCGCGCGCGCGCCATGCACCAGCACCAGGCGCACACCCAGGCTGTGCAATAGGTTGAAATCATGAGTCAGCGCGACAAATCCGCCGTCGCTTACTACTTCGCCGCCGAAAGCAATGACGAATGTATGCCCGCGGAATGCGTGTATGTAGGGAGCAACCGAGCGCAACCATTGTACGAAAGCCATTGCATCAGTGGGGGTGGTGTGCGGCATAGTTAAACGGAGACAGGGTAATACAGCCAATTGTTTGGGTTTTTATGCTCATCATAGTGGATAAGCATTTCAAGGAAAAGCATTGCCATATGGAACCAAAGCGGCTACAGTAAGGTCGCAGTTAGACTACCGGAAGTGACATGAGCAAACGGCGTATTTTATCAATCGTCTCCCGCCTTACCCTGGGACTGATGGTATTCGCCCAGTTAAGCTTAGCTGCGCACGCCTGCATGCTTCCTGCTTCAGCGCCTGGCGGTGCTTTTAACCCGGCCGCGGACGCGGCTTGCCATCAGGCAGACAAATTCAACCCCAACGCTTGTCTCACACACTGCACAGAAGCAAATCAAACTTCCGGCGCTTATGAAATACCTGCCATGCCCGCAGCAACCCTGCCGGTACTGCAGCTTGACTTGTTTGAAGCGGCCGCCGCGCCAGCCGTGCCTGCACGGTTTGTTGCACATACCGATCCTCCGCAAACCATCCTTTTCTGCTGTTTCCTGAATTAGCTTCCGCTTAAGCATTTTCCGGGCGCCGCACATGCGGCGAATCTGTATTTTGTTTGCGGAGGCATCATGTCATTCAACATCCGGGCGCAGCTTGCGCTCATTTGGTTATCGTTAAGTCTATTCGCGGTGGCGTCCACGGGAGTGCGCGCAGCACCCGAGGAGAGTCGCGATACGCAACTGCAGGAACTCCTGGCCGAGGCGGCGCGCAACAACCCGGAGATCCGGGCGGCGAAAAATGAACGCGAGGCGGCGCTGCATCGCGTATCGCCTGCAGGAGCGCTCGACGATCCGATGCTTGAAGCGGGGGTGATCAACGCACCGCTGACATCGGCATCACAGACCTTCCATCGCGAAGACATGACCATGAAAATGCTCGGTCTGTCGCAGAAATTTCCCTATCCCGGCAAGCGCGGCTTGCGGCAGGACGTCGCCGCGAAGGACGCGGAGTCGGTCGCTTACGCCTACCAGGAAACCATCAACCGGGTGCTGCGCGATGTCAAGGCCGCGTACTTCGAACTCGCGTTGGTCGTGGAATCGACGCGGTTGGTGGAAAAGAACAAACAGGTCCTTGAGCAGTTCATGAAAATTTCCGAATCGCGCTACGCGGTCGGCCAGGGAAACCAGGCCGATGTGCTCAAGGCGCAAACCCAGTTGTCGAGGATGGCGGATGAGCTGATCAAGCTCGGCCGCGAACGCCGGGCGATCGAGGCGGAGCTGATCCTCGCCCTCGGCCGCGGACCCGAAGCCGGCGCGCCTGTGCCGGCGACGCTTCGTCTTCGCGACGTGGCGTTGCAATTCGAGCTGTTGCGCGAGACGGCGATCAAGGAACGTCCGCAACTCCTGGGGCTGCAGAGCCTGATCGCTCGCAACGGGAGGGTCATTGATCTGGCGCGCAAGGACTACTATCCGGATTTCGACGTAAAGTTCTCCTACGGCCAGCGAGACAAGACACTTGACGGCATGAGCCGCGACGACATGGTGAGCTTCACGGTCGCCGTCAATCTCCCTGTCTGGCGTGAAAGCAAGCGCGACCCGCGGGTCGCGGAGGCGATCGCGATGCGCGACCAGGCGATGGACATGTACCAGGCGCAACAGAACGAGGTGTCGTCGAAACTGCGCCAGCAGGTGGCCAATGCTGAACAAAGCCTTCGGTCGGCACGGCTTTACGAGACCGGCATCCTGCCTCAGGCCCGGCTTGCCGTGGAGTCATCGCTCGCCGCCTACAGGGTCAATCGAGTTGACTTTCTGACGCTGCTAGACAACCAGATGACGCTGCTCAATTACGAGGTCAGCTACGCGTCGGCGTTATCGAACTACAACAAGGCACTGGCGGAGATCGACCTGCTCACCGGGAAGACGCTGTTTTGAATCGGTCAACGAAAATTATGCGAGAACAGGCGGAATCATGAATCGAACGGCATGGATCGGAATCGCCGCATTGGTTGCGGCTGCAGGAGTTGCGGCGGGTTACTGGATGGGAATGCGAGGCGCGGTGCAGGCGCCGCACGAGGTAGTCCAGGGCGTTGTCGGTGGAACAGGCCCGGGCGCGAAGAAGGAACGCAAGATTCGTTTCTACCGCAACCCGATGGGGCTTCCGGACACCTCGCCCGTGCCGAAGAAGGATCCCATGGGCATGGACTATGTCCCGGTCTACGAAGGCGAGGAGCCGGAGTCTGAAACGCCCGCCGGCACGGTGAAGATCAGGCTGGACAAGGTACAGCTTCTCGGCGTGAGAAGCGAGCCTGCCGAACCGCGCGAACTGCACCGCATGGTTCACGCGGTCGGCACCATTCAGGCGAATGAGCGGCTGCTGTACAAAGTGGCGCCGCGGTTCGAGGGCTGGATCGAAAAGCTCTACGTCAACACGACGGGCCAGCCGGTCGCCCGCGGCCAGCCGCTGATGGAAGTCTACAGCCCGGATCTCGTGGCCGCGCAGGAGGAATACCTGATCGCGCTGCGAGGCGCCCAAGACCTGAAGGACAGTGGCCTCGAAGCGCAGGCCGTGATGCAGCGCCTGGCCGACGGCGTGCTGCGGCGGTTGCGCAACTGGGAAATCTCGGAGCAGGAGATTCAGGCGCTGCAGCAGGAGGGAAAACCGCGCCGGCTGCTCACTTACCGGTCCGCGGCCAATGGGGTCGTGCTGCAGAAGCCGAGCGTTCAGGGCATGCGTTTCATGCCCGGAGAGGTTCTGTTCGAGATCGCCGACTTATCCTCGGTGTGGATGCTCGCTGATGTCTCCGAGCAGGATGTCGGGCTGGTGCATCTAGGCCAGGAGGCGAAACTCCGGATCGTCGCCTATCCCGAGAAGACCTTTTCGGGCAAGGTGGTGTTCCTTTATCCGACCATCGACACCGAGACCCGTACCGCGAAGGTGCGCATCGAGCTCGCCAACACCGGCGGCCTGCTCAAGCCGGCGATGTTTGCCAACGTCGAGCTGGTTTCCGGCCACGCTCGCGGCAAGGTGCTGGCGGTGCCGGAATCGGCAGTGCTTGACAGCGGCGCGCGCCAAGTAGTCCTGGTGCGGCGCGGCGAGGGGCTGTTCGAGCCGCGCACGGTCAAACTTGGCATGCGGGGCGACGGCTACATTGAAGTAATGGAAGGCCTGCAAGCGGGAGAGCAGGTCGTCGTACGAGCCAACTTCCTGATCGATGCCGAAAGCAACCTCAGGGCGGCGCTCGAAACGTTCGGCGGGCACAGCGGCCACGACAGTGTTCAAACAAAGCCTGGCGCTGCGAAGCCCGCGCCGGCAAACGCGGCCCAGGTGGACAAGGGGCATTGACATGCTGAACCGGATCATCGAATGGTCGGCTCGCAATGTCTTCATCGTCCTGCTCGGGACGTTCTTCGTCGTTGCGGCAGGCGTTTATTCAGTTTCAACGACGCCGGTTGACGCAATCCCCGATCTCTCGGACGTCCAGGTCATCATCTATACCGAATATCCCGGCCAGGCGCCGCAGGTGATGGAAGACCAAGTCACCTATCCGCTCACCACCGCTATGCTCGCAGTGCCGAAGTCCAAGGTGGTACGCGGGCTCTCGGTGTTCGGCGCCTCGTTCGTGTACATCATCTTCGAGGACGGTACCGACATCTACTGGGCGCGCTCGCGAGTCCTGGAGTACCTCAATTATGTTTCCGGGCGGCTGCCGCGCGGGGTCACGCCTTCGCTCGGGCCGGACGCGACCGGCGTGGGCTGGGTGTACCAGTACGTGGTCCTGGCGAAGAACCGCACGCTGGAAGAATTGCGCACCGTCCAGGACTGGTTCATTCGCTATCAGCTCACCAAAGCGCACGGGGTTTCGGAGATCGCCAGCGTCGGCGGCTTCACCAAGCAGTACCAAGTGACGGTCAACCCGCGACTGCTTCAGGCCTACGGTGTGCCACTGATGAAGGTGATGCAGGTGATCCGCGACAGCAATCGCGACGTCGGGGGACGTGTGGTCGAGCTTGCAGAGACCGAATACGTGGTGCGCGGTCGCGGCTATCTGCGCGGCATCGAAGACCTGCAAACGCTGGTAGTCAAGGCCGAGGGCGGCACGCCGGTGCTAATTCGCGACGTGGCGCGCGTCGAGCTGGTGCCCGAGGAGCGACGCGGGATCACCGAGCTTGACGGCGAGGGCGAGGTGGTGGCTGGCATCGCGGTGGCACGTTACGGCCAGAACGCCCAGGACGTGATTCACAACCTGAAGGCTAAGATTTCCGAGATCGCGAGCGGGCTGCCAGAAGGGGTCTCGATCCAGGCGGTCTACGACCGCTCCGATCTGATCCACCGCGCCATCAAAAATCTCAACCGCACGCTCGTCGAGGAGAGCGTGATCGTCGCCCTCGTCTGCGTCGTGTTTCTGTTCCACGCCCGGAGCGCGCTGGTGGCGATCATCATGTTGCCGATCGGCGTGCTGATCGCGTTCACCGTCATGGGGCTCATGGGTCTCAACTCGAACATCATGAGCTTGGGCGGCATCGCCATCGCCATCGGCGCCATGGTGGACGCGGCGATCGTGATGATCGAGAACGCCCACAAGCACCTTGAGCGGCTCGAGCCCGGCGCTCCGCGTCTCAATGCGATCATCGACGCATGCAAGGAGGTGGGGCCGGCGCTTTTCTTCAGCCTACTCATCATCACCGTGTCGTTCCTGCCCGTTTTCACGCTGGAAGCGCAAGAGGGTCGGATGTTCAAGCCGCTCGCCTACACCAAGACCTTCTCCATGGCGGGGGCGGCATTACTGTCGATCACCCTGGTGCCGGTGCTGATGCTGCTGTTCATTCGCGGCCGCATCCCGCCGGAGCACAAGAATCCGCTGGTGCGGTTTCTCATCTGGGGCTACCGGCCGATCATCGGCTGGGTATTGCGCTGGCGCAAACTCACCATTCTCGCCGCGGTGATTGTGCTGGGTGTCACCGCTTACCCTGCAATGAAGCTCGGCACCGAGTTCATGCCCGCGCTGAACGAAGGCACGCTCCTCTACATGCCCTCGACGCTGCCGTCGCTATCGGTGACCAAGTCAGCCGAAATTCTGCAGGCTCAGGACAAGATCATCAAGAGCTTCCCAGAAGTAGCCTCGGTGTTTGGCAAGGCCGGGCGCGCCAACACGGCCACCGATCCGGCGCCGACCGAGATGTTCGAAACGGTGATCAACCTCAAGCCGCAGAGCGAGTGGCGCCCGGGAATGACGACCGACAGGTTGATCGCCGAAATGGACCAGGCGCTGCAGTTCCCGGGGATTGCGAACGCGTGGACCATGCCGATCAAAGCGCGCATCGACATGCTGTCCACTGGCATTCGCACCCCCATCGGGATCAAGGTATTCGGCAAGGACCTGGCCGAAATCGAGCGCGTGGCAAAGGAGGTTGAGAAGGTGGTGAAGACGGTGCCGGGCACGACCAGCGCTTACGCCGAACGATTGACCGGCGGCTACTACATCGACATCGAGCCCGACCGCACAGCACTTGCGCGCTACGGGCTCGCCGTGGGCGACCTGCAAGATGTAATTTCCACGGCGCTGGGAGGCGACATGGTGACTACCACGGTCGAGGGCTTGGAGCGCTATAGCGTCGTGGTGCGCTACCCGCGCGATTTCCGCAGTGATCCGGAGGCGATCGCCACGCAGGTTCTGGTGCCCGTGATGGGCGGGGGCCGCCCCACCGCGACGGGCACTGCGGCGCCTGCGATGAATGCTGGCGCCTCATCTGCGCTCTATGCCAGGGCAACCAGAACCTTGAGCAGCACGATGCTGCCGCTCGGGCAGTTGGCGAAAGTAAAGCTGGTCAAGGGCCCGCCTAACATCCGCACCGAGAACGCGCTGCTCGTGGCCTACATCTACGTGGATATACGCGACCGGGACATCGGCGGCTACGTAGCCGACGCGCAGAAGGCGGTGCGCGAGAATGTCCAGTTCCCGGCGGGCTATTACCTCACCTGGAGCGGCCAGTTCGAATACATGGAACGGGCCAAGGAAAAGCTCAAGGTCGTCGTGCCGCTCACCATCCTGGTCATCTTCGTGCTGCTGTACTTCAACTTCAGACGGCTCACCGAGACGCTGATTGTGATGCTCTCGGTGCCGTTCGCGCTGGTGGGCGGCATTTGGCTTATGTACTTGCTCGGCTACAACCTGAGCGTCGCGGTAGCGGTAGGTTTCATCGCGCTGCTCGGGGTGGCGGCTGAAATCGGTGTCGTGATCCTCATCTATATCGATCACGCCCTACAGGCGGCGGCCGCAAAGCGGCAGGACGCGGGCGAAAAAATCACCGCC
>JAHFRG010000003.1:39001-48699 GCA_023258935.1 Betaproteobacteria bacterium | reverse complement strand
TGCGCGCTTCCTTGGGCATATGCGCGGCCTTGATTTTCTTTTCCATTTCGTCAAGGTCGCCCCCTTCTTCAAGTTCCCCCAGCTCTTTCTGGATTGCCTTCACCTGCTCGTTCAAGTAGTACTCGCGCTGGCTTTTTTCCATCTGGCGCTTGACACGCCCGCGGATGCGCTTTTCCACCTGCAAAATGTCGAGTTCAGTCTCAAGCAGGCCCAACAGATGTTCAAGGCGCTGTTTCACGTCGAACATCTCAAGTACTTCCTGCTTCTGCTCGAGCTTGAGCGGCAAATGGGCAGCGATGGTATCGGCAAGCCGCCCAGGTTCGTCTATTCCGGCAAGCGAAGTCAGGATTTCCGGCGGAATTTTCTTGTTTAGCTTGACGTACTGGTCGAATTGACTCAGGGTGGCGCGGCGCATCGCCTCCACTTCGTGGCTTTCCAACTGATCGGGGGGCACCGGTTCCGCTTGCGCCATGTAATGCGTCTTGGCGTCTATGATTTGCTTAATGTTTGAGCGCTGGCTGCCTTCCACCAGCACCTTTACGGTACCATCCGGCAATTTCAGCATTTGCAGGATGTTCGCCACGCTGCCTATGTTGTACATATCTTCCGGGGACGGGTCGTCCTTGGCGGCGGATTTCTGCGCCACCAGCAGAATGCTTTTGCCCGATTCCATGGCTATTTCCAACGCTTTTATGGATTTGGGGCGCCCCACGAACAGAGGGATCACCATGTGCGGGAACACCACTACATCACGCAGCGGTAAAAGCGCTAGCATCTGTTCGGCAACCGGATTAGGTTGATTCATGTTGTTTTACCCCAAAAGTGAATGTAAAACGAAGATGAGGGCAGTCTTCCGGAATTCAAGAAGCGCAAGTTTTTGTTGCGAAGCCAGCCGAGTCGCGGTACCAGGCCCGTTCACGCCGAGCCGGCAACCTTAGTTTGATCGGAATAAATAAGTAACGGCTTGGTATCGCCGTTTATCACGCCTTCGTCGATCACTACCTTCACTACGTTCTCCATCGAAGGCAGATCGAACATGGTATCGAGCAAGGTTAACTCGATAATGGAACGCAAGCCGCGAGCGCCGGTTTTGCGCGCGAGCGCTTTCTTGGCGATTGCCTTCAGTGCCTGATCGCGCACTTCCAGCTCCACCGCTTCCATGCCGAACATCTTCTGATACTGCTTGAGCAACGCGTTCTTGGGCTCGGTAAGAATCTGAATCAGCGCCGATTCGTCAAGCTCCTCGAGAGTTGCGACCACCGGCAGGCGCCCGACAAATTCCGGTATCAGCCCGTACTTGATGAGATCCTCCGGCTCCACATCGCGCAATACCTCGCCGATTTCCTTGCGGTTATCCTTGCTTTTCACATCCGCGCCGAAGCCGATGCCGCCTTTCTGCGAGCGGTTACGGATAACCTTTTCCAGCCCGTCAAAAGCGCCCCCGCAAATAAACAGGATATTGGTGGTGTCCACCTGCACGAACTCCTGGTTGGGATGCTTGCGCCCGCCCTGCGGCGGTACCGAAGCGATGGTGCCTTCAATGAGCTTCAGCAGCGCTTGCTGCACGCCTTCACCGGAAACATCGCGGGTAATCGAGGGATTGTCGGACTTGCGGGAAATCTTGTCGATTTCATCTATGTAAACGATGCCACGCTGCGCTTTCTCGACTTCGTAATCGCATTTCTGCAGCAGCTTCTGGATGATGTTTTCCACGTCCTCGCCAACGTAGCCGGCTTCGGTAAGCGTGGTGGCGTCCGCCATCACGAACGGCACATTGAGGAGCCGCGCCAGCGTTTGCGCCAACAGCGTCTTGCCCGAGCCGGTGGGTCCAATCAGCAGGATGTTGCTTTTGGCGAGCTCGATATCGTCATTCTTGGTCAGGCTCTTCAGGCGCTTGTAGTGATTGTACACCGCCACAGAGAGGATTTTTTTCGCCTGCTCCTGGCCGATCACGTACTGATCGAGAATCTTGCGGATTTCACGCGGCACCGGCAAATCCGATTTTCCAGGCTTGCCGCCGGCCTCACCGTGAGTCTCTTCGCGGATAATGTCATTGCAGAGTTCAATGCACTCATCGCAGATAAATACTGACGGCCCGGCAATGAGCTTGCGCACTTCGTGCTGGCTCTTGCCGCAGAAGGAGCAATAAAGCAGTTTTTCGCCGCCGATTTTATCCGACATAACTGGTTTCCACGTAGCTTCTTGAGCTGTAGGACATCAGGTAACGCTCTCAGTTCTGCTCACCAGAACCCGGTCCGCAATTCCATACTTCACCGCTTCATCGCCGCTCAGGAAAGTGTCGCGGTCAGTATCTTTCTCGATGGTCTGGATGCTCTGTCCGGTATGCTTGGCCATGATCTCATTCAGGCGCTGCCGCAGATAGAGGATCTCCTTGGCGTGAATTTCTATATCGGAGGCCTGCCCCTGAAAACCGCCCATTGGCTGGTGAATCAATACCCGCGAATTGGGCAAGCAGAAACGCTTGCCTTTAGCTCCCGCCGAGAGCAAAAGCGCACCCATGCTTGCTGCCTGTCCGACGCACAGGGTGCTGACGTCCGGCTTGATAAACTGCATGGTGTCGTAAATTGCCAGCCCGGCTGACACTGAGCCGCCTGGGGAATTGATATAAAAATAAATCTCCTTATCAGGGTTTTCTGATTCGAGAAACAGGAGTTGCGCCACAATCAGATTGGCGGTGACTTCATCTACCGGCCCAACCAGGAATACCACGCGCTCCTTTAACAAGCGCGAATAAATATCATAAGCGCGCTCGCCGCGCCCGCTCTGCTCGATCACCATCGGGATCAAGCCCAGCCCGCGCGGTTCCCAATCTCGATTCTTCATCATTTAAGCGTTTTCCATCAGTTGGTCAAAGTTCATCGGCCTGTCTTCCACTTTCGCCTGCTTCATCACCCATTCCACTACATTATCTTCCAGCACCAGTGCTTCGATGCCATTCAGGCGTTCCGGAGTGGAATAATACCACTTCACCACCTGATCCGGGTGTTCGTAGCCTTGCGCGTGTTCTTCGACGATGGCTCGCACCTGTTCCGGTTTGGGTCGAAGACCGTGAATTTTTATCAGCTCGGCGATAATCAGGCCGAGGTTGACGCGGCGCTTAGCCTGCTCATGGAAGAGGTCGTGCGGTGTCGGCAGTTCTTTTGCTTTCATCCCGCGTGACTCGAGTTCCTTGCGCGTATTTTCCATCAAGCGATGTGTTTCCATTTCCACCAGAGACTGTGGAAGATCAACCTGCGTAACATTAAGCAACGCCTGCATCGCCTGATCCTTGATTCTGGCTTGCATGCGAGTTTTCGCTTCCTTCAGCAGGTTGTCTTTGATATCGCGTTTCAGTTTCTCCAGATCGCCGTCCCGCACTCCGAAGTTTTTGGCGAACTCGGCATCGATTTCAGGCAGTTTGGGTTCCGCAATATGTTTTAGCGTAACCTCGAAAGAGGCGGTTTTCCCCGCCACTTCTTTACCATGATAATCCTCCGGAAAAGTTAATTCAAATACCTTGGTTTCATTTGCGCGCATTCCGGCAACCTGTTTTTCGAATTCCGGTAGCAAACGTCCGTCTCCCAGAACTAAGGCCAATTCTTTGCCTTGGCCGCCGGCGAATTCCTCGCCTGATATGGTGCCGCTGAAATCAAGTGTTACCTGGTCACGTTCCCTGGCTTCACGCTCCACGGCGTGATAAGAAATGCGTTGCTTGCGCAGAATCTCCAGAGTTTTCGCCACTTGATCTTCTCCTACGTCCACCACCGGCCGGCTAATCTTCTCCCCGGAAATGTCGCCGAGTTTCACTTCCGGGTATATTTCAAAAGTAGCGGTGTATTCAAACTGCTGGCTTCCGTCTTGTAACGGCTTGGCCTCAAACTTGGGATAGCCCGCAACCTTTAAGTTTTGCTCGCGCACCGCGTTACTGAAACTTTTTTGCAAAGCGTCCCCCAGCACTTCCTGACGCACCTGCGCCCCATAATGCTGGGCAATGACCTTGAGCGGCACTTTGCCCGGACGGAAACCGTGCAATTTCACGGTGCGGGCCAGGTGCTTCAATCTGTTATTCACTTCATCGTCAATCTTAGCCAGCGGCATCGCCATATTGAGGCGCCGTTGCAGCCGGCCTAAATTTTCCACGCTTGACTGCATTTCATATCCCTAAAAGAGCCGCTCATTGGTAGCCGTGTCATCGCAACCTGGCTTGGTGCGAAAGGAGGGACTCGAACCCCCAAGCCTTGCGGCGCTGGAACCTAAATCCAGTGCGTCTACCAATTCCGCCACTTTCGCAATGCCATCAGTTTAATATATTAAGTCTTGAACTTCCAGCTTTAACTTTAAATATATCTTGTAAGTTATTGATATATATAATAATGAATTAGAGATTTGGCCCTCGGCACGCACTTCCATTTAAGACGGGTAAATGACACCAGACGAGTATTGCCGTATCCAGGCGGCGCCAAGCGGATCCAGTTTCTATTACAGCGTTCTTTTCCTGCCGGCGGAAAAACGCCGCGCCCTCACCGCCCTTTTCGCCTTCTACCGCGAGATAGAGGAAAGCACCAAGGAATGTTCCGATCCCGCATTAGGGCAAATCAAACTCAACTGGTGGCGACAGGAACTCGCAACGGCTTTTGGCGGGCACGCCCAGCATCCGGTGACCCAAGCGTTGCTACCGATGGCATCTCAGTTTGCCTTGCCACAGGAACTTCTGCTGCAGCTGATTGACGGCGTGGAAAACGGTTTGCTCAAAAACCGCCACGCCGACTTCCGCTCCCTGCAAGGTTATTGCTACCGCACCAGCGGTCTTGCCGAGCAGCTTGCCGCGCGCATACTCGGATTAAACGATCCGAACGCCTTGCAACACGCTCAAGAGCTGGGACTGGCTTTTGGGCTTACCCATGTCATTCTGAATGTGCGGGACGACGCACGGCGCAATCGAATCCTGCTTCCGCAAGACGAACTCGAGCGCTTCGGCGTCATGGCAGCGGATATTCTCAACTTGCACGAAACCGAAAACTTCAAAAAATTAATCGAATTTGTTATTGACAAGGCAGAAAGTTGCTATAATCGCGCAACTTCGGGGTTTCCTGCGGCTGAACGGAAAGCGCAGCGCGCGAGAATGGCGCTGGCGGCAATCTACCGCAGCCTGCTGCGGGAAATCAGGGAAGACAGGTACCGTATCTTGCGGCAGCGTGTCGATCTGACGCCAGTTCGCAAGCTGTGGTTGGCGTGGAAGGTTTGGATGGAGGTATAGCAAAGATTGAACAGATTGTGGGGTTTTTCGGCTGACAGCCTTTTTTAAGGAGAGGGGGCGAGCAAAAATGACCAGCATGATCCTCAGCACGTTAAGCGGTCTCCATCTCATCGGAGATCTTTACCAGTGCGACCCGACACATCTTTCCGACTCAACCGAGCTACGAAAACGCTGTACGCAGCTGTGTAAGGACGCCGAACTTACGGTGCTCGGGGATTTTTTCTACCAGTTTGGCGACGCCGGCGTAACTGGCACGGTGGTTCTCGCCGAGTCTCATATCGCGATTCATACCTGGCCGGAAACCTGTACCGTAGCTCTCGATGTCTTCGTCTGCAACCACAGCCGCAACAACAGCGACAAGGCTCACAAGCTGTTCAATGCCGCGCTGGAGTTTCTGCAACCCAAGAAAATCATACGCAAGGCCGTAGAACGCGGACGCTATGGGCGACAAACTACTCACCGAGTGGCTTAACGCCAACAGCGGCTATTTTTTCCGCGCCGGCGAACGGCTCGACGAATTCGATACACCCTACCAGCACCTTGAGGTTTACGAGACGCCGGAATTCGGGCGGCTGTTCCGCCTGGACAGCAGTTTCATGACCTCAGAGAAAGATGAGTACTTCTACCACGAAAACATGATCCATCCCGCGGCCATCTCACATCCTGCACCGCGCAGCGCGTTGGTGATAGGCGGTGGCGACGGCGGCTCGAGCGAGGAACTGCTCAAGCACCCCAGCATTGAAAGCGTCACCCTGGTCGAGCTCGACCAGGCGGTGGTGGACATCGCCAGAAAATATTTCGGGGAAGTGCACAAAAAAGTATTCGATAATCCCCGTCTCAAGCTCAAGATCGCCGATGGTTATGCGTTTATCCGTGACACCGCTGAGCGCTTTGATCTGGTCGTTCTGGATTTGCCCGACCCTGTGGGTCCCGCCACCGAACTTTACACGGAGGTGTTTTTCAGTCACTGCCGGCGCGTGCTCAATCCAGGCGGCGCGCTCACCTTGCACATCGGCTCGCCGATATACCGCTCCGACCGGGTTCGCGAGCATGCAAAAAGACTCGCCGGTGCCTTTAAAATCGTCCGCCCTTACTTCGTCTACATCCCGCTTTACGGATCGCTTTGGGGCATGGCCTGCGCTTCTGACACTCTCGACCCGCTTGCTTTAAATCCTGTGCAAGTCGAGCGCACGCTCAAGGAGCGCGGCATAGCGAATCTGCAGTACTACAACGGGGACACCCACCACGCGGTATTTGCCCTGCCCAATTTCGTTCGTCAGGTTTTGAGCTGATGGCCAGATTCTGGGCTGAGCGGTCTCATCGCAGCGCCAGATTATCCTGCGGCGAAAATCCTGATGCGGAATTACTAAGCCTAAAACCTGACGGCACACCTGCGCCGCCATCGCACTTGCACGAAGGCAAATGACATGACATGCTCATCGCATCAAGAAACTAACCAGGGAGGCACTATGTGCAGGACACTCATTCTTCTTGGCGTGATCGCCGGATTGTTTACCCTATCTCAGCCTGCGTCTGCGCTCAAGCTGCTCACCGAGGAAAACCCGCCGCTCAACTACACCGAGAATAACAAACTCACCGGCATGGCAACCGAAGTCGTCAAGGAAATGAGCCGACGCGCCAATGTGCCGGTCCAGTTTGAGGTCATGGTATGGGCCGATGCTTACAAGCGGGTTCAAATTGACAAAGAGACCTGCCTCTATTCCACGGCGCGCCTCGGGAACCGCGAGTTGGTGTTCAAATGGGTAGGCCCGATTGCCGTCAACAAATGGGGTTTGTTCGCCAAAAGCGGTTTTTCTCAGCCAATCAAGACGCTTGCCGACATCAGGCCTTATCGCATTGGTGGCGTGACACGTGATGCCAAGACCGAGTATCTGAAGCAAAACGGCATTACCAACATATTCGAAGTGGATGACGACAAGCTGAATCCGCCCAAGCTCACGCTCGACCGCAAAGAGCCGCAACGCATAGACTTGTGGGTCACCAGCATCGCGCGTGCCAAGGAAGTCGCGGCGCAGGCCAAGGCACCGGATGTGAAGCTCGTCTTTGTCGTGCGCGAGGTGGATTCCTACCTCGCTTGCAACCAGCGCACGTCTGAGGCGACACTGAAGGCATTGTCAGCAGCGCTCGATGAGATCAAGAAGGACGGTACCTTCAAGAAAATCGTGGACCGCTACGAGAGCAAGTAGCCGGGCTTCTCTCATCCCCCGAGCATCGCCTTTTTAAGCGCCGCGCCGGCCGGCTGTTCGCCGGTCACTACTCAACCCGCAGCCAGGTTTGAGTCTGGCCGAACAGGGGAACCCACACATAGCCGCGCACCTTGAGTTTCCCGCCGCCCTCGTCCAGAACCAGTTTGCACTGGTAGATTTCCCCACTTTTCGGATTGAGGATGCGGCCCGTGTATTCATTTCCCTGTATTTGCTGGCCCCACAGGATGGTCATGCCAAGCAGCGGCTGGTTTTTATTCGCGCCTTCGCATTTCTCGCACCGTGGATTGGGGTCATCGCCCGGCTGGAAAAATATTTTCTCGAATTTTCCCTCAATCCGGCCTCCGGTTTCGTCTATCCGCAGCAATGCGTTGGGCTGTCCGGTATGCTCGTTAACGATTTTCCACACGCCTGCCGGACTCTGGCCAGAGCTTGCCGGCAAGCACGCAAGCAGCGCCAAACTGAACACGGCACGCGTCACAATAGAGTCCCACACACTTTCTCTCACCGGAATCGTTTTCTGCACACCAGAACCTTTCGGGACCCCACCACAAGCCGTCGCAACCGTGCGGGACTTAATCAGAGGTTCCTTAGATCTGAAGCTGCTTGCGCAGCTCTTCAGGAAGCGGAATTGATTTCCCCAACTTGTGGTCTATCCACACTACGGTGACTTCACCTTCAGCGAATTTGACCTCAGGATGGTTCTCCAGGTAAATCTCGTGATACATCGGAAAACTGCTGCGTCCCGGCTTGCCGCTATAGACGCTCACTTCCACCATCGCCGGATACACGATGGGTTTGATGAAGGCGCAGCTTGCGGTCACAATCACCGGCCCCTGCCGAGAACCTTCGACCTGCACCTTGAGCGACTCAAGCCAGGAGATGCGCGCCTGTTCCATGTATCTGAAATACACTGCGTTATTGACATGGCCGACCGCGTCCATGTCGCCCCAGCGCACTTTGATTTTCTCAACCCACATCAATCTTCTCTGTTCTGTCATGCTTAGCCCAAAACTCGGCAAGATTTCGGGCCTACAGCGCCTCGAAAATGCCGGCAGCGCCCATGCCGGTGCCGACGCACATGGTGACCATGCCGTATTTTTTACCATGTCGGCGCAAGCCGTGTATAAGGGTCGCGGTGCGGATGGCGCCGGTCGCTCCTAACGGATGCCCCAGTGCGATCGCCCCGCCCATGGGATTGACTTTTGTGCGGTCGAGACCCAAGTCCTGAATCACCGCCAGGCTTTGCGCGGCAAACGCTTCATTGAGCTCAATCCAGTCCAGATCGTCCTGCTTGATTCCGACCTGCTTTAATACCTTGGGAATCGCTTCCTTGGGACCGATGCCCATGATTTCCGGCGGCACCCCAGCTACTGCAAAACCCAGAAAGTGGCCGAGTGGCTTGAGATTGAATCGCTTGAGCGCCGCTTCAGACATTAATATCACCGCGGCGGCACCATCGGACATTTGTGAGCTGTTGCCCGCGGTCACCGTACCTTTCACCGCAAAAGCGGGTTTAAGTTTCCCCAGCGCTTCGAGTGATGTGTCGCGGCGCGGGCCTTCATCGGTTGCAAGTTCTTTGGTGTTTTGCACCACTTCCCTGCTTGACAGATCGGGAATGGTTTCGACGGCCGGATAGGGCGTGATTTCCTGCTTGAATTCCCCGCTATCTGTCGCTTTCACCGCACGCAGGTGGCTTTCCAAGGCAAACTGGTCTTGAGCTTCGCGGCTTACTTTCCATTGTTTCGCCACTTTTTCCGCGGTAATGCCCATGCCATAGGCGATGCCCACGTTTTCATCTGTAAAAATGCGTGGGTTTGCCGAGATTTTATTGCCGCCCATCGGCACCATGCTCATGCTCTCGGTTCCCGCTCCGATCATCACTTCCGCTTCGCCAAGGCGGATGCGGTCGGAGGCCAAGGCTACCGCCTGCAGGCCGGAGGAGCAGAAACGGTTGACTGTCATTCCCGACACCCGCTTGGGGAAACCGGCGAGCAATAGACCGATGCGCGCCACGTTCATCCCTTGCTCGCCTTCCGGCATGGCGCAACCGACGATGACGTCGTCAATAGTGTTGAGGTCTAGCCCCGGGCATTGGGCAAGCACGCTTCTCAAGACATGCGCCAGCATGTCGTCGGGGCGTACATTTTTGAACATGCCACGCGGCGCCTTGCCCACCGGGGTTCGCGTTGCCGCGACGATATAGGCATCCTGAA